>JBAYZO010000050.1:0-11832 GCA_041672465.1 Eubacteriales bacterium | reverse complement strand
GGCAAAAGTAATTGTCTTTTCGGCCGCGTCCACAATAACCTCAAGCCCGGGTGAGGCGGCGTTTGTCAGCTCCGCCATTCGCCCCGCGCCCACGGCGGAAATAACAAAACCGCCGGTTGGGATGGCGTTGTTGTTCCCCCCGATTTCGCTGACAAAACCGTCGGAATCAACCACCACTTCGGTTCCCCAGATATTTGTCTTTGTCGTTTCGCCGCTGTTATAAATTATAATGGTGTTTTCGGTGCGGGTGGAGTTATAGCGGTCAAAATTTATTATATTCTCGTAATACGGGTTGTAATTTTTACCTATAAAAAGTATCTCGCCCCCGGCGCCGTCATAAATCACGCGGTCGCCGGCCGCAAGACCGAGAGAGTTTATTTCGTCTTTCAGCGCGCTTCCCCTTATCATGGCGACAAAGCCGTCTTTGGGTATGGCGTTGTCAAGCCCGCCGACAGATAAAACCCTGCCGCCGGAGACGGTGACCTCAAGCGCGGAATATGATTCCTTGCCGCCGCAGGTCTCGCCGTATTCGGGCGTGAATATTGTGACAAAACCCGTCTTTGGGTAGGCGTTTACTCCCCCCACTTTATAGGAATAGGCGGTTTTTTTGTCATTATTATTGCCGCCGTCGGCGCTCGCGGTAATCATAGGCAAAACGCAGACCGACAACAAAAATAAAGCCAAAGCCAAAGTCAAAAGAGCGGACGGGGAGGGTTTTATAAATTTCATTTTGTTTTTTTCCTTATCTATTATCTATTATCTATTATCTCTTATCTTTTATCTTTCTCCGCCGGGGTCTTTAGAATAAACTTTCTCCCTTTAAAATCAATAACCCCCTCGGATTTAAGGCGGGACAGTTCCCTTGAGAGCGAGGATCTATCAGCGGAGAGGAAATCCGCCATTTCCGCCCTGCCGAGCGGTATTTCAAAGACGTCGGAGCCCGTCGCGAGCCGCTTTTCATGGAGGAAAAACAATATTTTTTCCCGTATCGTGGGCTGCGAAAGGCAGTTTGCCCTGAACAAAAGGGCGAAATACTCGTCGGCGATAATTTCCGCGAGGTTGCGGAACAGCTTTGAAAAGTCTTTCCCCCCAAGGCTGAACAGCTTGTCAAAGGCTAAGAACGCCGCAAGAGTTCTTGCCCGAGAGGTCAGCGTGACCGGGCTTTTTGCCTTGCCGGAGGCGGCGAGAAGCTGGCCGAAAACCAACCCCTCGGAAAAAAAGGCGACGATGTCTCTCTTCCCGCTTTCGGAGAAAGTTTCCCCCACGACTTCCCCTTTTAATATCACCCCGATTTCGGCGCATTTTTCCCCCTCGCGGAGGATGGTCTCGCCTTTTTCATAGCCCCGAACCCTGACTTGTAACGCCGTAAAAATACCCTCCACCTCATGTGGAGTAAACCCCGCGAACAGCCGATAGCCCGAAATTGCCGCGAAGTTAAGATTAAAATTGTTTTGGGGGGCGTAAAGCATGGCTTTTTACTTCAATTCGTTTTTTATTATATTATTTGTATAACAGATTTTAACATAAGCCGCCGAAAAAATCAACGCTTGTTTATCTTCTTGTAAATAAAACCGCTCTGAACACCCCGTCCGTGATTTTAACCCCCTCGGCTTCGGGGTCGGCAATGGGGACAAACGAAAGCTCCCCCGCTCCGTCAGAATTAAAGGCGAACGCGAAGCAAAGCGGGGCGTGAAGCCCGGAAAAACACCTCGCCGCCGAAAAGCCGCCGCAGTCAACGGGTTTGCCGCCGTAGCTCACTTTAATGTTTATTGACTTTATATTGTTTTCTGTTTCCCCTTGGAAAAACCCCAACCCCAAAACCCCGCCCGCGGGAGGGAACGCCCCCTGCCTGCCGTCTTCCCCGCCGCCGGCAACCCGGCACAGCGCTATTTCGCGCCCTTGGGTAATTTCGCCGGCCGATTCAAAAAGCGCGAACCCGCTCTCGCTTGTGTTCCCCTCCGCGGCCGCCGCCGCCGTGACGGGGGCAAACGCCTCACCGGTTCCAAGCCTTATACATTCGTTTTCAAACATTCCCCCACGGCATCCCCCCGCGCCGTCCGGGGCGAAAAAAACGCAAACCGAATAACAATTGCTTTTCTGCGAAAAGCCGCAAAACATAGCCATAAAACCCGCCTTTCTTTAAAAATAGTCAATATCATATGTTGATTATTTAAGATATTCTTCTATTTATGATATGCCGGCTCGCCGCTCCGCGGGAATAATAGCTATATGGCGGACAAAGCCGCCCGGGCATACGCTTTGCCGATGTTAAGACAAACAAGCGTATACCCGGGCGGAGTTAAAAAACTTAAATTGTATTAACCAGACGTTCCTTGATTTTTTCAATAAGTTCCCATGGGCCCAGAGCGGTTTTTTCGCCGAGGCTTGAGATAAGGCAAAGCCCTTTCGGCATAAAGCCGCTTTCAAATGTTTCGGCAACCGCGCGCTCAAGCTTTTCGCCAAAATCGCCAAGGGGGGTCAGGCCGTCGAGCTCTCCCCGCTTTTTAAGCCCGCCCGCCCATGCGTAAATGGTGGCGGCGGGGTTTGTCGTTGTGGGGAGCCCCTTTAAATAGTTGTAGTAGTGGCGCTGAACCGTTCCGTGCGCCGCCTCGTATTCGTAAACGCCGTCCGGCGACACCAGCACGGATGTCATCATCGCCAAATCTCCCGACGCGGCGGCGATCATATCGCTCATCACGTCGCCGTCATAGTTTTTAAGCGCCCAGACAAAGCCGCCCTCGGAGCGAACCACCCTCGCGACGGCGTCGTCAATCAAGGTGTAAAAGTAATTTATGCCTTTTTCTTTAAACTTCTCTTTGTATTCGCTCTCATAGACTTCACTAAAAACATCCCGGAAAGCTCTGTCATACTTGCGGGAGATTGTGTCTTTGGCGGAAAACCAAAGGTCTTTTCCCAAGTCAAGCGAATAAGCGAAACAACTTTTGGCGAAAGAAACAATCGAACTCCTTGTGTTATGAATTCCCTGAACCATCCCCTCGCCGTCAAAGCTGTGGATTGGTATTTTTACTTCCCTGCCGCCGCCCTCTATAAGAAGATACGCCTTGTCGCCGGGCTCCGCTTTCGCCTCCACATTTTTATATATATCTCCATAGGCGTGGCGGGCTATTATTATGGGGCTCTTCCAGCTCTTTACATACGGGTCTATTCCCTTTATTGATATCGGGGCGCGGAATACGGTGCCGTCAAGGCACGCCCGTATTGTGATGTTTGGCGATGGCCAGAGCTCGCTCAGCATGTATTCGGTTACTCTTTCCTCATTTGGGGTTATTGTGGCGCATTTTACCGCGACCCCAAGCTTTTTTGCCGCCTCCGCGGCGTCAAAAGTGACTTTATCGCGGGTTTTTTCACGGTTTTTAAGCCCCAAATCAAAGTAAAGTGTTTTAAGCTCCACAAAAGGGCAAATAAGCTCATCCTTAACCTTTTGCCAGATCACCCTTGTCATTTCGTCCCCGTCCATTTCCACAATCGGGGTTGTCATTTTAATTTTATTTGTCAAGCCGCTTTCCTCCTTTTTTGCTTTTCTCTTTTTCCCTTATGGCGTTTATAAGCCCGCCGGAGAGTATATACTCCCTTTCCCTTACAGAGAGCGAACAGGCAAAAACAATTGTTTTTCCCTTTGTCCTGTTAACGGCGGTGACGTTTATCCCGCCCTCAACCTCGCTCCGGATGTTGCAAAACTCAATCTCGTCGCCAAGCGAAAAGCCGTCATAATCGCCCTTATTTATAAAGGTCAGCGGGATTATCCCGGCGTTTATAAGGTTGCCGCGGTGGATTCTGGCGAAAGATTTTGCCGCCACGCATCTCACCCCAAGGTAGAGCGGGACAAGAGAGGCGTGTTCGCGGGAAGAACCCTGACCGTAGTTTTCCCCCGCTATTATTAAACCCGAGCCATAGCCTTTTACCCGTTCGGGGAAGGTCTCGTCCACCGCCGCAAAGCAAAAACGCGACAGATAGGGGATGTTTGAGCGGTAAGGCAGAATTTTTGCCCCCGCCGGCATTATATGGTCGGTGGTTATGTTGTCGCCCGTCACAAGCGCGGCTTTGGTTGAAAAGCCCGTCTCAAGCGCTCTCCCCACCGGGAAGGGCTTTATATTCGGCCCCCGGACAATCTCACACGCCTTTGCTTTTTCGGGCGGGAGAGGGGGGATAACGGTTTTGTCGCTCTTGTCGGGGAGGGGGGGAGGGCTGTAGCTTAGCTCACCGGTAAAACCCCGTGGGTCGGAAATCCTGCCGTGAATGGCGGAATACGCCGCCGTCTCGGGTGACACCAAATAAACCGACGCGTCGGAAGTGCCGCTCCTTCCCTTGAAGTTGCGGTTGAATGTGCGAAGCGACACGCCCCCCGATTTTGGTGCCTGCCCCATTCCAATGCAGGGGCCGCAGGCGGATTCCAAAACCCTTGCCCCGGCGTTTATAAGCTCAAGCAGCCCGCCGCTTTGAACGGCCGCCTCAAGCACCTGTCTTGAGCCGGGCGAAACGGTGAGCGAGACGTCGGGGTCAACATTGTTGCCCCTTAAAATTGCCGCCGCTTTCATAAGGTCGTCATACGACGAGTTTGTGCAGGAGCCGATACAGCACTGGTCAACTTTAATGTTTTCTTTTTCAAGAACCGAAACCTCCCTCACGTTGTCGGGCGAATGGGGACAAGCCGCCATAGGGGGAATTTCCGAAAGGTTTATTTTAATTACGCCGTCGTAAACGGCGCCGCTGTCGGCGAAGACGGGCGTGTAGTCGCCCTCCCTGCCCTGAAAAGCCAAAAATTCACGCGTTATCTCGTCGGACGGGAACACAGACGTCGTTGCCCCCAGCTCCGCGCCCATGTTCGCGATAGTGGCGCGCTCGGGGACGCTCAGCGTCTTTACGCCTGTGCCGCCGTACTCAAAAATCTTCCCCACCCCGCCTTTGACCGACAGGGTTTTGAGTATAAAAAGAATGGCGTCTTTGGCGGAAACCATATAGCCGAGCTCCCCCGTGAGGTCGACTTTAATAATTTCCGGCATGGTTATAAAATACGGCAAACCCGCCATGGCGCAGGCGACGTCAAGCCCCCCCGCCCCGATGGCAAGCATACCCAGCCCGCCGCAGGTGGGAGTGTGGGAATCGGAGCCGATAAGGGTCATACCCGGAACCCCGAACCGCTCGAGATGAACCTGATGGCAGATTCCGTTGCCGGGCGGCGAGTAGTGGATCCCGTAACGCTTCGCGCAGGACTTTATATAGTTGTGGTCGTCGGCGTTCTCAAACCCCGCCTGAAGGGTGTTGTGGTCGATATAAGCCACGGAAAGGCTTGTCTTAACCCTGTCTATCCCCATTGACTCAAGCTCGAGATACACCATTGTGCCGGTGGCGTCCTGAGTCAGCGTTTGGTCGATTTTAATTCCTATCTCCCCGCCTTTTTCGGCTTTTCCCGACACAATATGTGAACATAACAGCTTTTGAGTTATGTTTTGCCCTGCTTGTTTCGCCATTTTTTTAACCGTTCCTTTCTATGAATACCAGTATTTTTTGCCAGTCAAATCTCACTTCTCGACTTTGTAAATTCGTAGAACCGCAACCTTTTTGACGGTTTCGCTTTAGCGAAATTGCAATTGTTTAAATTGCAAAGACAAAAAGTTGCTAGCCAAATCTCACCGATCCGAAAGCTTTATATACTTATTATTATTGTTTAGCATAAGGTAAGCCGGGCGAATTATTTTATTACAGGTGAACACTTCTTCTATCCTATGGGCGCACCACCCCGCCATCCTCGCCACCGCGAAGACGGGCGTGAAGAGTTCGGGGGGGATGCCCAAAACCCGGTAGACAAGCCCGGAATAAAGGTCAAGATTGGCGCATATCGCCCCCGGCTGCTTTTTTCCGTTTACCGCGAGGAGCTCGGGAGACAGTCTTTCAATAGCGTCAAGGATAGTGAAGTCGTCGCCGTAGCCCGCGCTCACCGCAAGTTTTTTGGCGTTTTCCTTAAGTATCACCGCGCGGGGGTCGCTCTTTGTGTAGACGGCGTGACCCATTCCGTAGATAAGCCCGCTGCCGTCGCCGGACTTTTTCGCGAGAATATCCTTTAAAAAGCTTTTTATCTCTTCGTCGTCGGAGTAATCCTTAACCCCGACTTTTATATAGTCCAACATCTCGGTGGTCTTTTTATTTGCCCCGCCGTGCTTTGGCCCTTTGAGCGAGCCCAGCGCCGCCGCCACCGCCGCGTAGGTGTCCGTCCCCGACGACGACGCCACCCTGAGGGCGAAAGTGGAGTTGTTGCCGCCGCCGTGCTCGGCGTGGAGGATAAGGCAGGTGTCGAGCAGCATCGCTTCCTCGCGGGTAAAGTTTCTGTCCATTCTAAGGGTTGATAAAATGTTCTCGGCGACCGAAAGCTCGGGCGCGGGGGGGTGGAAAAACAGCGTGGAGTGGTCGTAATAGCGCTTTTTCACCTGATACGCGTCGACTGCTATCGTTGAAACCCGGGCGATAAGCTCTATCGACTGCCTGAATATGTTTTCAAGCGAAAGGATATCGGCGTCATTGTCATAGCTGTAAAGCGCGAGCACGCTTCTTCCCAACTTATTCATAATGTCGGGGGAGGGCGCTTTTATAAGCATATCCTCGACAAAGCCGTCGGGGAGCTCCCGCATCTCCCAGAGCAGTTTGGCAAAGCCGTCAAGCTTAGCCCTGTCGGGGAGATAGCCGAACAGCAATAGCCACACAACTTCCTCAAAGCCGAACCTGTCCTCCCCGCCGCAGCCGGCGACGATGTCTCGAACGTCGATGCCCCGGTAGAAAAGCCTGCCCTCGTCGGGGACTTTTACGCCGTCCATTAACACATAGCCGTGGACGTCGCTTATCATGGTGGCGCCCGCCAGCACTCCCGTGCCGTCGGCGTTCCTAAGCCCGGCTTTTATATCCCTGCCAGGCAGGAGTCTCTCGTCAATTACAAGGTTCGCCCTGCAGTCGGCGACATATGGGGCGAGCCGTTCTTTTGTGCGGTTGCTGTTTGTTAAATATGGCATGGTCAGGTTAAACCTCCGATATGGGGTTAATTATACCAAAGGCGAAATGGTTTGTCAAGCGTTTTTGCAAGGAATTTTTCTTTAGTTTCATTTTGCGCCTAAAACTCATTATTAATGGCGGCATATTCGCCGCGAATTGAATTAATTGCCGAATAGGTTTCATATCCCCGAAAAAGCGGGGAACAATTAACCCCGCGTAAAGCGGGGTTTTTGATTTTGTTTTTAAAGTAAACCTAACGGCTCATTACCCTCGCAAGTATCCTCGCCGCTTCCTCGCGGTCGATTTCCATGTCGGGGTTAAAACAGCCGTCCGCCGCGTCCATTATCCCCGCCTCCACCGCCGCGTAAACCCCGGCGGCCGTTTCGGCGTCAAGGCTCCCCAAGTCGCGAAGATCCCTTCCCCTGCCGTCAAGCCCGAGCAGTTTTGCCGCCCACAGCGCCGCCTCGCTTTTGGTCACGCAGTCGGCGGGCCTGAACGCTCCGCCGCTCCCCGCGAAACCCAGCGCGGAGGCTTTCGCCAAATATTTCCTCCGCCCCTCGGTGAGAGCCGAAACATCGGTGAACATACTTTTCCCCGCGTTCTCGGAGGGGCTGACGCCCGCCGCCGCCATAAGCATGACTAAAAAATCAATCCTTGAAACCTTTGTGTCGGGGTAATACAAATACTCGCCGCCCTTGAAGTCGTAGGTTACGATATCTCTTTTCGCCAGCGCGATAGCCGCCGCGTGGGCGGGGGAGGACGACATATCGGCAAAGACAATATCGCTTTTTTCCACCGAAACGCTTATTTTGGCGGTCAGCGAAGCGTTTCCGTACTCGTCGCGCGCCTTTATTTCAAAGCTGTCCCCGCCGAAAAACCCCGGTTTCGGGGTATAAATGATGTTTTCGCCGACAAAGGCAACGCTCCCGTGGGCGGGGTATTTTTCAACCGAAAAGCTGACAGTGTCGCCGTCGGGCTCAAAGACGTTAAGCCTGTATTCTGATTTTGCGCCGCCGGAAGTGGAAAAGCTCCCCTCGCCAAGCACCGGCGACATATTTCTCGTCCTTGAAACCGCCACAAAACAAGGGATATCAATTTCCTCCCAGCCTTTTTCCCCGCACCTGAAGGTAAAGCCCGCCTTGAAAGGCTGTTCTCCCACCGGGGTGAAGGTGAGATAGTTCAGCGACGGCGAGGCTACGCTCTGCCCGCTGAGCACCGCCGCCCCGTTGTATTTGAGTATACCCTCCTCCGGGTCGGGGAGAGAGGTAAAGGTGATATAGTTAAGCTCCGCGCCCACCGTGTTTTCATAGTCGCTCCGCGTAAAGCAAACCACTTCTCCCATAAGCCCGCACTTGTAAAGGATGGCGTTTTTCCTGAAAACCGTTATCGCCGGCGAAATATCCCCGTTTTTGCAAGACGACACGCTTGCCGAAACCACCGCCGCCGTATCGTCAGAAGCGATTTTCACCGCCGCCGCTGCCGTAAACCCAAAACTCCCCGCCAAAACCGCCGCGACGGCTAAGACAGCCATAAATCTTAACCACTTATTAATATAACCGATGAAGCCCATACGCCCGTACACTCCCCACAGACATTTTTATCGCTTTTTTATGCACATAATATATCTATGACGCCATAAGCCGGAATATTATTCAAGGAAATTAATTATTGATTTTTAGCTAAAACCTGCTATAATGTGCTATAATGACCGTATTGTATTCACACTTGCGCTTTTGGGAGGAAGATATATGAATGGCCAAAACATACAAAACATAGATATAAGCAATATAAAAAACAAAATCTTAAAACTTAAAAAAGAAAACGACATTTGTATTCTCGCCCACTCCTACCAGACAAGGGATATTTGCGACGTCGCCGATTACACCGGGGACTCGTTCGGCCTTTCGGTAAACGCCGCTAAAACCAGCCGCAAAACCTTGCTTATGTGCGGGGTTCGCTTTATGGCGGAGACGGCGAAAATGCTTTCCCCGCGAAAAAAAGTTATACTTGCCAACCCCCACGCGGGCTGCCCTATGGCGGACAATCTCACTAAAGAAGACGTTTTAAAGGCAAAGAAACTCCACCCCGGGTACGCGGTCGCCTGCTATATTAACACCACGGCGGACGTTAAGACCGTCTGCGATGTCTGCGTTACCTCGTCCTCGGCGGTTAAAATTTTAGAGAACTATGACAGCGATTCCTTTATTTTTGTCCCCGACAAAAACTTAGGCTCGTATGTTCAGGCAAAGCTGCCGAATAAAAACTTTGTGTTTGTGGAGGGCTGCTGCCCCATTCATAACGCTCTTACAAAAGAAATTGCGCTTGCGGCGAAACAAGCCCACCCGGACGCTTTGTTTTTGGTTCACCCCGAATGCCGCCCGGAGGTCGTGGAGATAGCCGACTATGTCGGCTCCACAACGGGGATAATGGACTTTGCCCGTAAAAGCGGGGCGAAGAAGTTTCTAATAGCCACCGAAAACGAGATAGCGTCGCATCTCAGCGATGAAATGCCGGAAAAAGAGTTTATTTCCCCGTCGCCCTTGCTTTACTGCCCGAACATGAAGCGCACTTCGATAGAAGATGTGTTCGCCGCGGTGAGCGGGAACGGTGGGCTTGAAATTGACCTTGACGGTGACACAATCCGTAAAGCCGTTAACTGTATTAATGAAATGATAGAATTTGGCTAAATATTTTATTTAGCCAAATTAGCAACTTTTGGTCTTTGCGGTCTAAACAACATATTGAAAGATAAGCTTTCAATGGCAACTTTTTGGCTTTGCGGTCTAAACAACCGCAATTTCGCTAAAGCGAAACCGACAAAAAGATTGCGGTTCATTGAATTTACATAGTCGATAAGCGAAACCGACAAAAAGATTGCGGTTTTATGGTTTTATGTAGGATTGAAAGATATAATTTCAATTATTCACTACTAAGGAAAAGATATGGAAGAAGTGCTGCTGGCGCTAAGCGGCGGGGTTGATTCCTCGGCTTCGCTTTTGCTCCTTAAAAAAGCGGGGTATTCCCCCCGCGCCATATATTTTTCGTTGTATGCCGGTCTTCCCGGCGCGCCGAAAGCAACCCCCGACGAAGCCTATAAAGTCTGTAGTGAGCTCGGTATCGAGCTTGAGGTCGCGGATTTATCGGAGCAATTTGAGGAAGAAGTGGTAAATCCCTTTGTAAACGCGTATCTTACGGGTCTTACCCCAAACCCCTGCGTTTGGTGCAACAGAAAAATTAAATTTTCCGCTCTTATAAAAAGGGCGGACGAGCTTGGGATAAAATATATCGCCACCGGGCATTATTCGCGGATATTTAAAAAAGACGGGATTTTCTACCCGCAAAAGGCGATTGACGAGCAAAAAGACCAGAGCTACGCGCTCTGTAACCTCACGCAAGGTCAGCTTAGCCGAGCCATCTTCCCCCTTGGGGAGTACACAAAGGCGGAGGTCAGGGCTATCGCCGAAAGCTCCTCGCTATCTTCCGCTTATTCCGCCGAAAGTCAGGATATTTGCTTTGCGACGGACGGCTACCGAAGCTTTATTGAAAGCTATACCGGTAAAACCCAAAGCCCGGGGATTTTTATAGACAGCGGCGGCAATGCCCTCGGCAAACACTCCGGCGCGCTGAGCTATACCATAGGCCAAAGGCGGGGGGTCGGGTCGGGCTTCGGCAAGCGGATTTATGTCACCGATAAAAACATGGAAAAAAACACCGTCACCCTTGGCGATGAACAAGACCTGTATTCTTCGGGCGTAACTTTGAATCGGGTTAACATAATATCCGGAAAATTCCCCGAAACCCCATTTAAGGCAAAAGTAAAGCTCCGCTACCGTCAGAAAGAATCCCCGGCGACCGTTATCCCGGAGGACGGGGGAAGACTAAGGCTTGAGTTTGAAGCTCCCTTGCGGGCGGCCGCCCCCGGACAGTGGGGGGTTATCTACCTTGGCGAGGGCAAAGACGCTTATGTTTACGGTGGCGGCATTATTTCAAATTATTGAAAGATAAAATCTTTCAATAATTTGAAATGGGCAACTTTTTGGCTTTGCAGTTTAAACAACTGCAATTTCGCTAAAGCGAAACCGCCAAAAAGATTGCGGTTCATTGAATTTATAAAAATTAAAAACAAGATTGAAAGATAAACTTTCAATCCCGAAGTTTGTTTCTTTCGCATCAGGCAGAATGACGCGAATCGCGAAGGACGCGACCGAAACAAACTTCAAACTCAGCTGCAAAAAGGATGGTCATAAAAATGAAAAGCCGCTTTTTAAGGTCATTTTCCGCTTTTCGCGGCGAATTAAAGCCAAAATTTTATATATTTTTAATTTTCACCGTTTGTTTTACTTTTATATTTCTCTCATCCTGCGCGGCGAAAACTCCGGAAATTCCGCAGGGGGCAAAAACGCTTGACGGCAGTTTTCGCGGCGAGGGGCTGCCGATTGACGTGGGGTATGTGCTCAAGCCGGACGGGTTCGGCTACCAGATATTGGGGGATATTTCCTTAAAAATCAGATATTACATACTTGACGGAAAGATATTTATTGAGACCATGACCGAAGAAAAGCTGCTGAGCGAAAACTTTGATTTTTACGAGGGGGACGGCTATATTGAAATCGCCGGACTGCGCTATAACAGGTTTGAAGACGGCAATTCGTCTTTGGTAAATTAAAAAACAGCTTAAATATATCGCGTTATTTGAACTAAAAGGCTGGCACTGTAAAGTTAAAATGAAAAACCAGTCACAATGATTAAGCAACGAGCAAGTAACTCCGTTTTTGTTTTTTGGTAAGATTAAGCCCAGCGACCTGAGCGGGAGTGGAGCCGTTAAGAGCGGAA
>JBAYZO010000049.1:0-11870 GCA_041672465.1 Eubacteriales bacterium | reverse complement strand
AAATGGCAAAACATATTGACGTGGCGTTTATCCAGTCCTGCGACTGGGACAGGCATGTCGAGCTTTCAAAACCCTTTGTCGATGCGAACGTCCCCGTGTTTATTGACAAACCCATCGTCGGCAACATAAAAGATTTAAAAATAATTGAAAAATGGGGGAACGACGGTAAAACTGTGCTCGGCACTTCCGCCATGAGATATACTTATGAGCACGCCAACTTTTTCTCTCAGGCAAGCTCAGGCGATATTTTAAGCCTTACCGCCACGGTGGGGGTGGACGAGTTCAACTACGCTATCCACGCCGTTGAGGAAATAATGGGGTTTATGAGAGGGATTTCCCCGCTGACGGTTCAGTTTTTAGGCGAAAACACCGTGGACAGCATCGCCTGCGACTCTTACAGGGTGACTTTTGAAAACGGGGCGGCGTCTTATTATCATATTTGCAAGGGGCCATGGCAGCCCTCCACCGCCGTAATTATGTGCAAAAAGAACACTTTTGTATACAGAATCGATTCGGGAAAGGTTTATGAGTCAATGCTCGGCGAAGTGCTGGATTACTTTGAGGGCAAAGAAAACAACATGGCGACCGTCGGAGAGATGCTTGCTTCCGTCCGGGTTATGCTCGCGGGTAGAAAATCCCGCGCCGCTTCTTCCGCCGTAGTGAATATTTTTGATTTAACCGAGGAAGACGGCGGGTTTGACGGGTATGAGTTTTATAACAAATACAAAGCCCAAAACGGTTATTGATTTTTCTTGCGAATAAATACTGATATAAATATAAATATATAAATTTAAATAAAGCTCCCGCGGCATATAAAGCCGCGGGAGCTTTGCTTTATACCGTGCCGTTATTTACCCGGTTTGTGAAACAAAGCGAGTTTAAATGATTGCAGCGCAATCGAAACCGCGAGGCAAATTGCGCTGAACAAAAGCCAGTTCCCCGAGTAGTAAAAGAAAAGGCTGTCATAAACGCCGGCTGAAAAAGAGCTGTCGCCGAGCAGTATTTTGCCTAAGTCATAATAATACCGCGCCACGACCCAAAGCCCGGCGATAAAAATAAAGGAAATAAGCTGCAGCCCGCCCGCCGAACGGCGGCAGACAATGGCTTTCAGCGTGTAGATAAACTCTATCGCCAGCACTATAAGCGGCAGGAAAGCGCCCAGCGCGAAGCCTATTTTTTCAACAATTATGTCAAAGTTAAAAAAGTCGTCAAGTCCGTCGAGCATGCTTGTTTTGAAGAGCCTTAGGCAAAGGAACGCCAGCGCCAGCGCGAACGCCACCGCCGCGGCCGACGCGAAAAACCGCGCAAGCCCGTTGGAATAACCCGCCTTAACCTTTTTGGGTTTTTTTTGATAAACCGGTTCGTAGACAGGCTGCGCCTGCCTTTCAGGGGCGCCGGCCGGGAATTGTTCGGCTGCCGGCGGGGGAGGAATCGGGGTTGGTTCTTTTACCGGCGCGGGCGGCGCGACCGGCGCGGGCGGCGCGGCCTGCTCTGCCGGCGATACCGGTGAGGTTGTTTTTTCAACCTCTCCAAAATCAGCCTCGGCTGTTTGTGGTTCTTCTTTAACCTCTTCGAGGGGAAGTTCGGTTTCGGTCTGTGTTTCAAGCTCACCGGTAACGGCGGGTTCGGTGATAACTGCGCTTTCTGTTTCCGTTTCTGTTTTTGTTACCGATTCTTGTTCTTGATCTTGTTTTGGTTCCGGCGGTGTTTCCGGCTGGATTTTAGCTCCGCAGCTCGTGCAGAAGTTGGCGCTATCCTCCAGCGCGTCTCCGCAATAAGGGCAATACATAAAATACCTCCTTAAAGTAAAGCAACTTTGTGTTTTCCGCGGTGATGATTTGCTTTGTCTTTTCGCAGTAATCTTTGGGTTTAATTCTACCATTGTTAGCAGGTTTTGTCAATATAAAATTAAGGGCGCTTTTCCCCGATTTTCGGCGTTTATAATCGTTTTAACGGTGAGAACCCAAAATTAACCGACATTCTTCTGTCAGACGCAAATCTTCTTCCCGCGCCGTTCCGTTATAACGCTTTAGCGCTGACTTATATATTTTTTCTACATAACGCTTATAACCGGCGCTATAACTGTCCCCGTCATACGGCTTTATTTTGCCTAAAAAAGCATCGTTGCGGGTAAAATCCGTGTTGTTTTTAGTGTATCGCGCCGACATAACGGCGTAGGGTTTACCCGATTCAAAGGGGTAGAGCTCGGTTTCAATTTCAAAGCCCGACGACCAGAGAAAACTTCTGAGCGATTCGGCTTTTGTCATGGGCTGGAGTATAAGACGGTCAAACTTTCCCATGCCGCCTTTAATAATATCCGCGATAAGCTCGCCCCCCATACCGCATATACACACCGTGTCATAGCGCCGCTTTATGTTTTTAAAGCCGTCGGAGATGATAAAATCCATTTTATCACTAACATTATATTTTTCCGCCGTTGCCCTTGCCTTCTCAAGCGGCTTGGCGTTTATATCCGACACCGAGGCGAAAGTTATTATCCCGTTTAAAATGAGATAAACGGGGAGAAACCCATGGTCGCTTCCTATGTCAAGGAGAAACCCCGGCTTAGCCAAACCCGCCGCCGCCAAAAGCCTTTCGCCAAGCTTCATAGCCGGCCTACAAACCGAAAATTAGCCGCGCGTACTTAGCGGCCGAAACGGCGTCCTTGCCGTAAAAGTCCGCGCCTATTTGGTCGGCGTAATCCTGAGTGAGCACCGCGCCCCCAACCATTACCTTGCAAAAGGGGGCTTTTTCATTAAGCAGTTTTATTGTCTCCGCCATATTCACCACCGTTGTGGTCATCAGCGCCGACAACCCGACTAAACGGATATGGCTTTTCAGCACCTCGTCGACTATTGCGTCGGGGCTTACGTTTTTGCCGAGGTCAACTATATCAAACCCATAGTTTTCAAGGAGTGTTTTAACGATATTTTTACCGATATCGTGTATATCCCCCTTTACCGTGGCGAGGAGTACTTTTGGAGCGCCCTCTTTTTTCCCGCCTTTATATAGGGTTTTAATTTCCTCAAACGCCGCCTTTGCGGCCTCCGCCGCCATAAGGAGCTGGGGAAGAAAGATTTTGCCGGACTCAAACCCTCTCCCCACTTCGTCAAGCGCGGGGATAAGCATTTCGTTTATGATTTCCAGCGGGTCTTTTGTTCCGAGCAGCTTTTTAACCGATTTTGACGCCGATTCGGCAAGCCCCTTGACAATCGAGTCGTAAAGCGACAGCGCTGTATAAATTTTTGTCTCCGGCTGTTCTGCGATGTATTTGTCAACATATTCGGCATATTGGGCTTTATACCCCCCCAGCGCTCGCGACGAATAATAAGCGCCCATGATGGTTTCGGAAAGCGGGTTGACAATGGCCGAAGAAAGCCCCGCCTCAAGCGCCATCCCGAAAAACGCGGCGTTTATGTTCTCCCGCTTTGGAAGCCCGAAAGAAATATTTGAAACCCCAAGCACCGTGTTTAGCCCGAGCTTTTCTTTTATCAGCGTAATTGTTTTAATGGTTATCTCGGCGGCGTTTTTAGAGGCGGCGGCCGAAGTCACAATCCCGTCGGCTATAAGGTCGTGCTTGCCTATGCCGTAACCCGCCGCTTTTTCTATGATTTTTTCTAAAACCCTCACCCTGCCCTCGGGGGTTTCGGGGATACCGCTCTCGTCCATGGCGAGACAAATCGCCGCCGCGCCGTATTTTTTCATAAGCGGGAAGATGCTTTCCATTGACTCGTCGCTGCCGTTTACCGAATTTATAAGCGGCTTGCCGTTGTAAATCCTAAGCGACTTTTTAAGCGCCGCGATGTTTGAGGTGTCTATTTGAAGCGGGGATTCCACTATCGACTGGAGCTCCTCCACGGCTTTCACAAGCGCCTCTTCCTCATCGATTCCCGGCAGTCCCACGTTAACGTCAAGAATGTGCGCCCCTTTTTCCTCCTGCGCCAACCCCTCGCGGAGTATATATTCGGCGTCGCCGTTTCTCAGCGCCTCTTTAAACAAAGGCTTGCCCGTGGGGTTTATGCGCTCGCCTATAATAAGCGGCGAACCGCCGAAAACCGCCATTTTGCTCCTTGAGGTGACGGCGGTAATGTTTTTCGGGGTGATTTTCGCGATTTCCCGGGTTTTTATTTGCTTTATAATTTCTTTTATATATTTGTCGTCGGTTCCGCAGCAGCCGCCGACGGCGGAAGCGCCCTCCTCAATAAGGCGGAGAGTTGCCTCGGCAAACCCGAACTTGTCGATATTATATACAGTCCTGCCGTTTTTGGAGACCGGAATCCCCGCGTTAGGCGAACAGAGCACGGGTTTTGAGGCGTTTTTAATAAGCCGCGGCAGCACTCTAAGCACCTGAGCCGGACCCTCGCCGCAATTAATTCCTATGCCGTCCACGCCAAGCCCCTCGAGCATAAGACAGGCGTTCTCGGGGGAGCCGCCCGACATCAGCTTGTCGTCCTTGCCGAGTATCATGGTTAAAATAATGGGGAGCGAAGTGTTTTCTTTCGCGGCGAGGAGCGAGGCTTTCATCTCATACGGGTCGCTCATCGTTTCAAAAAGAATCAAGTCCGCGCCGGCGTCTTCCCCCGCCCTTGCGATTTCCGCGTACGCGGCCACGGCCTCCTCAAACTCAAGCTTGCCCAGCGGCTTTATAAGCTTGCCTATGGATCCGACAGAAAGCGCGGTAAAACCCTCCCTGTTTCCCTCAGAAAAGGCTTTTTTCACAAGCGAAACGGCGGCTCTTATTGTTTCAGCCACCGAAAACGGGGTGTTTTCAAGCTTATAGCGGTTGGCGCCGAAGGTGTTTGTGGAAACCACGTCGCATCCGGCGTCAACATAAGATTTGTGTATTCCAAAAACCGTTTCGGGGTGGGTAAAGTTCCACGTTTCGGGGATCTCCCCCGCCTGAAGCCCCAATTCTTGGAGATATGTGCCCATGGAGCCATCGAAAACCATAAGCTTTTTGCCAAAGATATCCCCAAACTTATTTTTCTCCACTAAGCCTGCCCACCCCCTCTAAAATTGCCCTCGCTATGTTTGGTTTATTCATAATATAAATATGTATGTTTTTAAACCCCATCGACATTATTTCGGTTATCTGGTTTACCGCGTATTCAATCCCCGCTCTTTCCATATCGGGGGTAGAGCCGTATTTAGCGATGACATCCGCGAGTTTCGGCGGTATGCTGCACTTTGAGAGCTCAATCATTTTTCCGATCCGGGAGGCGTTTACCACCGGCATGACCCCCGCTAAAATCGGAACCTTTATGCCCTGACGGGCCGCCCTGTCACGGAAGCCGTAATAGGCGTTGTTGTCAAAAAAAAGCTGAGTGGTCAAAAACTCCGCGCCGGCGTCCACCTTTTTTTTAAGGTTGATAATATCGGCCTCAAGGCTTAGGGATTCCGGGTGTCCTTCGGGATAGCAGGCGCCGCCGACACAAAACTCCCCGCGGCGTTTTATAAACGCGACAAGCTCGCTGGCATAGCTGAATGCCCCCTTAACTCTGACTTCCTCCCCGGCGGGGTAATCGCCGCGCAGTGCCAAGATGTTTTCAAGCCCCTCGCTTTTTAGCCTTTCCAACACTTCCTCCACTTTTTCAAGCGAGGAGGACACGCAGGTGAGGTGCGAAAGCGCCGGTATTCCGTGACTTTTTATTTCTTTAGAAACCTCGACGGTAAATTCCGAACCCCCGCCCGACGCCCCGTAAGTGCAGGAAATAAACGAGGGGTTAAGAGCCGAAGTCTCTTTCACAACTGTTTGCGTGTCGCGCAAGCGCTCAAGGTGCTTGGGCGGGAACAGTTCGAAAGAAAAGGTTTCTTCTCTTTTCTTTAGTATTTCAGAAATTCTCATCAAACTTGTCCTTTCTTGTGCCGGTATGTTAAGCGCCGCTGTACTCGTGGGCGCGCGGGTTATTCGGGCAAAAACTTTTCCCCGGTAAGAATAATTTCCGCTCTGCCGCCCGTCAGCTCAAGGATTTTCGCCTTTGTTTTGTCAAACACCTCAGCCTTAACCGCGCATTCCGCGAAAACATGCTGGCTGTAAAGCGTGTCGGTGACCCTGACTCCAAGGCCTTCAAACGGGCGGGAGAGTCTCTCAAACCCTCCGTAGTCTGTTTTAACCGAAAAAACATAAAACAAACTCCATTCGGTAACTTCCGCTTTAAGGAGAGCTTTCTTAACGACCGCGGTATAAGCCCGCGCCAGCCCCCCGGCGCCCAGCAGCGTGCCGCCGAAATACCTTGTGACGACAGAAGAGATATCGGTTATTTTCATGGCGCAAAGCATTTCCATTATGGGTAAACCCGCCGTTCCCCGCGGCTCGCCGTCCTCGGAAAAGCGGGATATATTTTGTTCCCGAAGTATATAGGCGTAAACGTTATGAGTGGCGTCTGAGTATTGGGTTCTTATTTTATTTATAAAGTCTTTTGCTTCCTCATCCGTTTTAACCGGGGCGACATGGGCTATAAACACCGACTTCTTTTCCACAAGCCTTGCCGACGCGGGTTTTTTTACGCTTATATAGCCGCGGTTGTTCATTTCCCGCAAAATTCGCCGTAGACGGCGCGTATGGCGTTTTCAAAGTCGCCCTCGTCTACCCCGATAATTATATTAATCTCGGACGAGCCCTGATCTATCATTTTAATGTTTATCCCGGCTTTCGCAATGGCGGTAAATACCCTTGACGCCGTGCCCGGGTAGTTAACCATACCCCGCCCCACCACCGCGATAAGCGCTATCGACGACTCGATATAAATATTGTCGGGGTTTACCATCTTGGAAAGCTTATTTAGCAAAAACGATTCTTTTCCCTTAATATGCGCGGTGTCGACGATAACCCCCATCGTGTCGATTCCCGAGGGGAGATGCTCAAAACACAGGTTCATATCGTAAAAAGCCTGAAGCACTTTCATGCCGAAACCCACTTCTTGGTTCATCATGTCTTTTTCGAGATGCACCACCGAAAAGCCTTTTTTACCGGCGATACCCGTAATAACTTCCCGCGTGAGCGTGCTTGTCTCGGAAACGATAAGCGTCCCCGGCTCGTCGGGGGAGTTGGTGTTCCGTATATTTATGGGGATCCCGGCTATCTTCACCGGGAAGATCGCGTCTTCGTGGAGAACAGTCGCCCCCATATACGAGAGCTCGCGGAGCTCGCGGTAGGTGATTGTGTTTATCGAAAGCGGGTTTTCAACAATTTTCGGGTCGCACATAAGGAACCCCGAAACGTCTGTCCAGTTTTCATAAATATCCGCCATAACCGCCCTTGAGATAACGGCGCCGGTAATGTCGCTCCCCCCGCGTGAAAAAGTCTTTATCTCGCCGCAGGGCAGCGCGCCGTAAAAACCGGGGATAACGGCGTTGCGCAGCGACAGCAGTCGCTCCGCCAATATTAAATTTGTCCTGTCCGGGCTGAATATTTTATCGGGGCCGAAAAACACTATTTCCGCGGCGTCGACAAACTCAAAGCCTAAGTAATTGGCAAAGAGAAGACTGTTTAAATATTCACCGCGCGAGGCGGCGTAATCATATGTGCAGCCCTTTTCAAGGTTTTTAATAATTATCTCAAACTCCATGTCAAGCGTGACGCTTAGGTTTAAACCACTAATTATCTCGTCATATCTCGCTTTGATACCGCTTAGAACATCCATAAATTCCTTGCCCTCGGATGCTTTGCTCTGGCATTCGATAAACATATCCGTCACCTTGGTATCCCCGGGGAACCGCTTGCCCGGAGCGGAGGCGACAACATAGCGCCGCGTGGGGTCTGAGAGCACTATATCGGCTGATTTTTTAAACTGCGCGGCGCTCGACAGCGAAGAGCCGCCGAACTTGACAACTTTAATATACTCGTGTGCTTTCATGCTTTTGATCTCCGAAAAAAAATTTTGCATGATAACATATTAACACGCCGCTAATAAAAATTCAATAGTTATTTTCCCGCAGACAGCGGCCTTGCCGGCGCTATGTTATAATACATTACAATATATGTCGCGATATATATTGTAACACATAGTTTGGTATTGACAAAGGGGGGAACACTGGTATATACTTTACAAGCGGTTTTGACTGCCCGCCCATAAATAAATATAACCGCGCATTTGCATATATTCACATGCCCCCGTAGTTAAATGGATATAACAAGTCCCTCCTAAGGATTAGTTATCAGTTCGATTCTGGTCGGGGGTGCCAAAGGATGCCCCAAAAACTTTGTTTTTGGGGCGTTTGGTTTTTACTTTTGTTTTTCCCATAACCGGCACTGCTTATATAGAATTTGGGGAATAATATAAAGGATTATTCCGATAATTTTGGCAAAACCACTTGATATTATTCCTGAAATGGAGTATAATAGGCTTGTATTAATCTTATCTGTACTTGGAGTTGCGAAATGAATTATATAAAAGTATCGCAGGCGGCTGAAAAATGGGGGCTTTCGGCACGTCGAGTCCGAGTTTTATGCGCTGAAAATAAAATTTCCGGGGTGACCCGGAAAGGGAAATTATATATGATCCCCGAAAACGCTACTAAGCCTATTGATGGCAGGAAGCTGAGGGGGAAAAAGATTTCAAAAGCTTTCGGCAAGCTTTTCCTGGCAATAGACGCGAAAAAGGCCGAACTTATAAAGCTCCGCCCATTTACAAAAGGCGAGCTGCGGCGTTTGCAGGATGAATTTCTTGTTGAGTTTACCTATAATTCCAACGCAATCGAGGGCAACACCCTCACTTTGCAGGAAACGGCAATGGTGCTTGAGGGCATTACAATCGACCAAAAACCGTTAAAAGACCATTTAGAGGCAGTCGGTCATAAGGACGCTTTCGGTTATGTGCAAAGCCTTGTTGCAGATAAAAAAGCGATAACAGAGCGTGAAATAAAGCAGATTCACTCCCTTGTTTTAGTGGACAGGCCGGAGGATAAGGGCGTTTACCGCCGTATTCCGGTAAAAATCATGGGCGCGGTTCACGAGCCGCCTCAGCCGTTTTTGATAGAGCCGCATATGAATGAGCTGATTCGTAAAAACGAGCAAAATAAAAAAGTGATGCACCCCATTGAGCGTATCGCAAAGTTTCATTTGGATTTTGAGGGGATCCACCCCTTTATTGACGGCAACGGCCGAACAGGAAGGCTTATTTTGAATTTGGATTTAATGCAAAACGGTTATCCGCCAATCAATGTAAAATTTACCGACCGAAAAAAATATTATGAAGCGTTTGACGCTTATTATCACAATAATGATTCCGGAAAAATGATAAAGCTGGTTGCCGGTTATGTTGACGAACGCTTGGGGCAGTATTTAGAGATATTGAAGTGAACAAAGGTATAATATTGCCCGATATATCACTTTAAAATTTTGCTCTTATATGCTTATATTTAAAACTTAAAATCGCCTTGCCCAAAGCCAAAAATCCGCGTTCACAACAATTTTACTATATATAAAAATATTCCTTGACAAAAACCTTTATAATGTGATAAAATAACACACAGAAGATAAACGCACACTTTAAAGCGGTGCAGTGACGCCGGCAAGATGTACGAATGTTTTAAAATATTTGTTTACGCTTGTTTCGCGCCCTGCGGGGCGTATTTTTTATGCTTGGAGGCGGAGAATGAGGGAAAAATCAGTGGTTTTAAACGCGGAAACCTTTGACAGAACTCTGCTGCGTATGTCCCATGAAATACTTGAGAGAAACCCCGACGAAAACGAGCTTTTAGTCGTGGGTATTTTAAGGAGAGGGGTTCCCATAGCAAGGCAGATATCCGAAAACCTTAAAAAACTCTCGGATGTTTTAGTCAAAACCGGCTCAATCGATATAACTTTTTATCGCGACGACCTTAGCCGCGAGTCAAAAGACCCCTCGCTTAATAAAACCGATATGGATTTTACGGTTGAAAATAAAGTGGTTGTTCTTGTCGATGACGTGCTGTTCACGGGGCGGACGGCAAGGGCGGCAATGGACGCGGTCATAGCCCGGGGAAGACCTAAAAAAATACAGCTCTGCGTTCTCATTGACAGAGGCCACAGGGAACTCCCAATCCGGGGGGACTATGTGGGGAAGAATATACCCACCTCCAAAAAAGAAATAATCGCCGTCAAAGTACCCGAGTACGACGGGGTAAAAGAAGCGGTTATACTTGGCTAAGCCAAAAATTATATAGAAAAAGGAGAAAAAACATGGACAAACCCCGAAACAACCTGATTTACCAGATCAGCGACAAACCTTCGTACCACGAACGGATTCTCTTTTCCATTCAGCAGCTGCTGGCGATTATGGCGGCCACAATCGTGGTGCCGCGCATAATAGGGCACGATATGTCGGAGGCCGCGGCGCTGCTCGGCGCGGGCGTCGGCACAATTATCTACCTTCTCTTTACAAGAAGCAGATCCCCCGTTTTCTTAGGCTCCTCATTCGCGTTTTTAGGCTCTATGGCGTCGGCTTTTACGGGCGCGGCGACGGTCGCGTTAGGCTACCTCGGGCTTATTATGGGCGCGTTTATCGGGGGCTTTGTTTATGTCCTCATCGCCATAGCGGTTAAGTTCGCGGGCGTAAAATGGATCGACAAGCTTATGCCGGCGGTAATCATCGGTCCCACGGTGGCTATTATCGGTCTTTCATTGGCTCAAAACGCGGTTCAAAACCTCATAGGCGGACCGATTGACGCCGCCACGCTTTCATATGTCGTGGACGGAAAAGTAGCGGTTTCCCTTGTCTGCGGGCTTATAACCCTCGCGGTGACCATGATGACCGCCACCTTCAGTAAAAAGATAGGCCGCCTTATCCCTTTTATTATCGGGATTCTCGCGGGTTACGCGGCGGCGAGCGTGTTTTACATAATCGGCAGCGCCGGCGATTGGAATTCACTTAAAGTTATTGATTTTACTCCTTTTTCCGAATTGTTCGGCGAAATCAGCTTGAAATCGTTTTTAGCCTTTCCCGATTTTTCCTTTATTAAGGCGTTCGGCGCGTTCGGGGAACTTTCGTGGTCTTATGTTGTGACAATATTTGTCGCCTACGCGCCGGTGGCGTTTGTCGTGTTTGCCGAGCATCTTGCCGACCACAAAAACCTTTCCAATATCGTGGGCAAGGATCTCCTTGAGGACCCCGGCCTCTCCCGCACTTTAATGGGCGACGGCGTGGGCTCAATGGCAGGCGCCTTTTTCGGCGGATGCCCCAACACCACCTACGGCGAGTCTATCGGCTGCGTCGCGATTACCAAAAACGCCTCCGTGGTCAGTATTTGGGGCGCGGCTTTCCTCTCTGTCATAATCGCGTTTATAGCGCCGCTAATGGCGTTTTTAAAGACTATCCCCGGCAGCGTAATGGGGGGAGTCTGCGTGGCACTCTATGGGTTTATCGCCGTTTCGGGGTTCAAAATGTTCCAAAAGGTTGATCTCGGTAAAAACCGCAACCTGTTTGTGGCGTCGGTTGTGTTTATCACGGGCGTCGGCGGCTTCCAGCTCCAGTTCGGGGAAGTCACGCTCCGCACCGTCGCCTGCGCGCTTATTCTCGGCATACTTTGCAACCTCTTGCTGTCTTTAAAAAAGAATAACGATGATGACGAAGAGAGCATAGGCGAAAGCAAAGAAGCGGAATAAGCCGAAAAAAACTAAAATTAAAATTTAAAAGTTTATAAAAAACGGGTTGGCAAACATGTTCGCCCGTTTTTTAATTTTCCTATAATAACAAGATAGTTTGTAAAGATTGTAAAATATTTAATTTTAATTATAAAAAGGGGGGGAATGACGGAACATATGCTTGAAAGATAAATCCTTCAAGCTGCAAATTTTTGTCTTTGCGGTTTAGACAACCGCAATTTCGCTGACGCGAAAACCGACAAAAAGTTTGCGGTTCCCTGAATTAGCGTAGGATGAAAGATAAATC
>JBAYZO010000048.1:0-12262 GCA_041672465.1 Eubacteriales bacterium | reverse complement strand
TTTCTTTTCGTTCATAGTCCAGGCTCCTTTCGTGGGATATTTCCCAGACTTAATTCTACTATATTTTCCTTCCCAATGTAACTTCCATCGTAAATCCCACTGTGGAATTTACTTTGGGAATTAACTTTTTGTCGATTTCGAGTTCGTTTTCCAAAAGTTGTGTTGATTTTAGGAGAATGTTGTGGTAAAATTCTTAAAGGATATTATTGTAAGTCTTTTTAACGCTCATAACCGGCGCGGCGTTTTATTAACAAAACTTTAAGCGGCGTAACAATATAAACATTTAAATTTAACATGGAGAAAAAACAATGCGTAAACCTTTTATCGCGCTGTCACTATTTTTTTGCTTTTGCTTTTGTTTTATTCTTGGCGGAATCATAAGCAGAGTGCGGGCCGAAGACACACTCGAGGCGGGCGACACAATTTATTTCGGCTCCTACGAGCAGGACGGCGACGTTTCCAACGGAAGCGAAAAAATAAAGTGGAGGGTGCTTGATATCGACGGCGAAAGCAACAGAGCGCTTGTTATTTCCTCATGGATTCTTGACGTCGCGCCCTATAACGACGAGAGCGGCGACACCACATGGGAATCCAGCTATCTCAGGAGCTGGCTGAACTCCTATTTTTTTGAATCCGCTTTTGACGAAACCGAAAAAACGTTTATAATCGAAACCGAAGTGAAAGCCGACCCCAACCCGCAATACGGCACAAATTGCGGCGACGACACGGCCGACAGGGTTTTTCTCCTGTCTTACAGCGAGTCAAGGCGGTATTTTGACTACACCCCCGGCGGGGCGCAAATGTATAAGGCGGCGGACGAAGTCGTTCACCCCGACCTTATTTCTTTCTACACCCCCTACGCTTTGTCAAAAAACGCTTATTCAAAAAATTTATATAATTCCGGAGTTTGGTGGTGCCGCACTCAGGGTTATACCGGCGGCGACGCCTGCAACGTGTCATGGGCGGGGTATATCAGCTCATACGGCCATTATACCACCATGTCGTCATATGGGGTCAGACCCGTAATAACCCTTGACCTATCAATGCTGACGATTTCTTCTTTAAAGACGGCGCGGGATATTTTCCCAAGCTACGCCGCCGGCGGCGAGACTTCCGCCGACCCGATTCAATCGGAAGAACCGAGCGAACCCGAAACCTCTGTTGTTTCGTCTCACCCCGTTTCATCGGAGGAAAGCGAGGAAACCTCCGTTCCCGAACAGTCGGAACCGCAAATCAATTCCGAGCCCGCGAGCGAGGATATAGTCTCGCAAGACATTGTTTCAGCCCCGGCTCACAGCGAAACCTCCCCGCCCGCGTCGAGCGGCAGCATAGAGGGCGGCAATTACGAGCGAAACAGGTTTATTTTCATAGGAATACTCGTTTGCCTTTTGGCGGGATTTTTAATATTTAAATTAGCTCTTGAAAAAAAATCAAAAAACCGGTAAAATACGATTATAGATAATTAAAATAATATATAATAGACAATAGTTATAGTTATAGTTATTGAAAGGAAAAGCTCAGCCATGCAAGTCATTGTCTGCGAAAACTACGATAAAATGTCAAGGGAGGCCGCGGCAGTAGTCGCGAATCAACTAAAAAAAACCCCCAACAGCGTCCTCGGGCTCGCCACGGGCTCAACCCCCGTCGGGATGTACGAACAGCTTATCCGTATGTGCGCGGATGGGGAGATTTCCTTTGCCGAGACCGTCACCTATAACCTTGACGAATACTACCCCCTTTCCCCCGATCATGTCCAGTCATACCGATTTTTTATGAACCGCAATTTGTTTGACAAAGTGGATATAAACAAGGCAAATACCCATATCCCGAACGGGCTGGCGAAAGACCCGGACGAAGAAGGGGATCGCTATGACAAAGCCGTCGAGGCCGCCGGGTTTATCGACCTTCAGGTGCTCGGCGTGGGGCAAAACGGGCATATCGGTTTTAACGAACCCGAAGAAGAGCTTTACGAAGGCACTCATTTGACGTCCCTCACTCAGGACACAATCAACGCAAACTCGCGGTTTTTTATGAAGACATCCGACGTCCCCACCCGCGCTATAACAATGGGAATGGGTTCTATATTAAAAGCTAAAAAAATTTTGGTGCTGGCGAGCGGTAAAAACAAACACTTTGTGGTCTCAAAAATGCTTAGCGGCCGCATAACCACCGCGGTTCCCGCCACCCTTTTGCAAACCCACCGGGATGTTATCCTTATCTGCGACAAAGCCGCTTATGAGGGTTAGTCACTTTCACTTACACATAAAATATAAATAAATTTACAAAAACAAGGAGTGATTCCATACTGTGGACGACAGTATACCGCGAAGTATTTTTTTAATCGCGGCGCTTATTCTTGCCGGAGGATTTTTCGCGGGAGCGGAAACGGCATTTTCCTATTGCAATGAAGTCAGAATAAAACTTTTAGCCGAAAGCGGCAATAAAAAGGCAAAAAGGGTTGTGTTTATAACCGCTAATTATGAGCGGACGGTAATCACGCTTTTAATCGCCATTAATATCATTCACGTCGCCGCCGCCTCTCTTGCCACGATTACGGCAATATCCCTTATCGGCGGGGCGGGGTCTGCCGTCGCTTCCGTTATACTTACCATAGCGGTATTTTTGTTCAGCGAAAACATTCCCAAAAATATCGCCCGCGTAAACGCGGACATCTTTTCTCTGTATGTATCCCTCCCTATAATATGGATAATATATGTTTTATGGCCGTTTTCAACGCTTTTTATGGTTTTGGGGAGGGCGGTAAAGCGTGTTTTCAAGGCAAAAGAAGAACTTCCCAGCCTTACGGAAGACGAATTCGCCGATATAGTTGAAAGCGCGGGCGACGACGGGCTTATCGACCCCGAAGAAACCCAAATCATAAAAGCCGCCATTTCCTTTGGGGACCTCACGGTTGATAAAGTTATGATGGGGCGGGAGCAAATCTCGGCTATCCCCATTAATATCTCGCAGTCTTCGCTGAAGGACATTCTCCTTACGGAAAAATATTCGCGTTTTCCCGTCTATGACGGAAATATCGACCACATCGTGGGAGTATTGCAGGCCGCTCTCTGCCTTTGGAAGATTGTCAAAGGGGTTAGCTTTCGGATGCGAGAGGTTCTGGCAAAGCCTTATTTTGTATTCCCCGACACGCTCATAGGCGAGGTGTTTGAGGAAATGGGGCGCAAGCGTACCCATTTTGCCATTGTCCGCTCGCGCGAGGGCAAAACTATCGGCATTATAACAATGGAAGACATACTTGAGGAGCTTGTCGGCGAAATTTATGACGAAGACGACGACCAGACCGCCGAGTGCGAGGGGGGCAAACTATGAAAGCGTTAGTTTTACTCCTCATCCTGTGCTTTGTGGCGCTGTCGGCGTTTTTCTCGTCGGCAGAAATCGCTTTTGCCAAGGTAAACACCATAAGGGTTAAAAAGCAGTCTTCAAACGGTGACAAAAAGGCGAAAAAAGTTCAGTATATAAACGAAAACTTTACCCGTTCGATCTCGACTCTGCTTTTGGGCAACAATTTTGTGAATATCGCGGCGTCGTCCGCGTCGACGGTTTATTTTGTCTGGATCTTAGGCAAGGCGAAAGGCCCCGCGGTGGCGGCGGCGGTTATAACCGTTGTGCTGCTCGTATTCGGTGAGATTCTGCCGAAAATTTTAGCCTCCGCCATACCGGATAAGCTCGCTCGCGCCTACGCTCCGCCGCTGAAGATAGCGCTGACGCTGTTCTTCCCGTTTGTGTTCCTTGTGGAAAAGTTTGTCGGGCTTATCGAGCCCCTCTGGCGGCCTGCCGAAACCCCGCCGCTGGTCACCCCGGAAGAACTGCGGGAAATTGTCGACGACATAGAGGACGAGGGGGTTTTTACCGAAGGCGAGGGCGACCTTATAAAGTCGGCAATTGAGTTTACCGACACCACCGCCATGGATATATTAATTCCCCGCGTTGACGTGTTCGCCATTGATATCGAAGACAAAAACCCGGAAATAACCAATGAGTTTTATCGCTATTCGCGAATCCCCGTCTACGCCGGGAGCATTGACAACATCGTCGGCGTGCTTCCCACGAAAAAACTCCTCCGCGAGCTTGCCTCAGGCAAGGCGTACAGCCTTGACAGCTTGATTTATCCCCCGATTTTTGTCCATATGACAAAAACGGTGTCCTCGATAATTGAGGAATTCCGCGACAAGCGCCAGCAGATGGCTATTGTCGTCGACGAATACGGCGGCACGGCGGGGATTCTCACCATGGAGGACATCACCGAGGAAATCGTCGGGAATATTTTTGACGAGCGGGACAATGTCATAGATGAAATTATTCAAACCGGCGAAAACAGCTATCTTGTGGGCGGCGGCACTAATATATACGACGTGTTTGAGGAAATAGGCTGGGAACCCCAGAGCTTTGAGACCGAATATACCACAATCGGCGGCTGGGCGACCGAAATGCTTGATAAGTTCCCCGACCCCGGCGACACCTTTGAGTTCCAGCGCATAAAAGTCACCGTCTCAAAAGCCCGCTCAATGCGGGTGGAAGAAGTCCTTGTCGAATATTCCCCGGCCGAGGAAAAAGATTAGCGAAAATAAACAACAAAAACCGCGCATTCCGCGCGGTTTTTTTATATGTTGGTTTAGGCGCTGTGGTTTTTTTCCTTGCGAAGCAGTATCTTATTTACCGTTTCATCCATAAGCGAATCGTTTCCGGCGGGGAATGAAAACAGTTTTCCTCCCGCTTTTATATTCAGCGAGTGGGTTGTAATACGCGCTGTCTTTTTGCCCAAATCATGCTCGTAAACGCCTTCTTCCATATAAACCTCGTCAATGTCGTCATAGTCAAACGACTTAAAACTGTCTTCCTCAAAGTCTTTCAGCAGGGAAAAAGACAAGCTGTAAATAAAAAGTTTTTTGTTTGTTATAACAAACGCCGACGCGGTGTAATAATTCGTGCGGTATGTGCCGTCTCCGCCTTTTTTTATTCTGTCAGAATTTTCATTTCCAAAGACATAGTTTTCGGCGACATATGTGTCCATAATCTTCGCGTATTTGTCGTGAGACAAGACGGCTTCCCCCGCGGTTTCGGTTAAACGGGCGATTTTTTTCGCCACCGTTTTGTCAAGGTCCCTGCCCTTTGTGCTTGACACAAGAAAAAACAACACCATTAAAAGCCCCAACACCATAACTACGGTTAAAATGTTTGTGACTTGCCACCAATACCCGAAAACATGAAAAAATATTTGCGCCGCGCCGACAAGCGCCATCGGTACGCCGATAATAATGGGGATCAGGCTTTTTTCAAAATACTTTAAGTTTGTTTTATATTCCATTTATACACCCTTTCTTTCGTTTTTCCCGAAAAAAATAACCGCGGCCGCAGGCCCTGCCTGACTTTGCGGATGTAAAGCATTGTAGCACATTTGTTTGCATATTTCAATATATTTTGAAAAATTTATTCAAAGCAAGTTATATTTAACAAATTCAACCGCTGTTTGTTTTATGACCAGATAAGCCAGATAAGCCCATACCCCACGCCCACGGCGGCAAAGGTAAACGGCACGCTGTATTTCATAAAAGTCAGTCCGCTGACGGCATGACCCCTCTTCCTGAGCATTCCGATTCCGGTAATGTTTGCCGACGCGCCCACGGGGGATAAGTTCCCGCCTAAAGTCGCCCCGCAAAGCAGCCCGTAATAAAAGAGCTTGGGGTCAATCAGCCCGCCGGAGGCGGGGGCGAGGTTCGCCGCGAGCGACGCCACTACGGGGAGCATTGTCGCGGTGTAAGGGATGTTATCGATAAAAGCGGAAAACAGCACAGACCCCCACACTATCGCCGAATAAATAAGGAAAACCGAACCGCTCCCGCCGCCGAGCTTGGCAAAAACCTTGCCGAGCTCATTTATTACCCCCGCTTTTTCCACCCCGCCGATAACGGCGAACAGCCCCGCCAAAAGAAAGAGGGTATAAAAATCAATGCTTATTTTAGTTTGGGCGACAACACACTTAAAGTTGCGGCGCGATTTCCGCGCTTGCCTTGCAAGCCCCACCGCGAAAAACAGCATACAAACAATCCCGTTTGTTATCTCCGGCTTATAAATTCCGCCGGCGGAGGCGTCCTTATAAGGGATAAACGACACCGCCACAAGGGTGACAAGCATTAAGACAAGCAAAACGGCGGGGAAGCCGTCCTCAATTTTCTTTGATTTTATCACGGCGACGGGGGATCTCTCTTTTCTGAACGCGAAGAACAGCACCGCCGCGCTGGCCAGCGCGCCCGCCTCCACAACCCAGAACATTCCCGGCTTTCCGCCGTCAAAAAAGAAATCGGCGAAGTCCAGCCCCGCCGCTTTTGAAAGCAAAATTGAGGTTGTGTCCCCCACAAGCGTCGCCGCCCCTTGGAGGTTTGAGGAAATGCAAATTGAGATAATGACCGGAACCGGGGAGACGGAGAGAATCTCGCAAAGCGAAAACGCGACCGGCGCGAACATAAGGACGGTTGCGACGTTGTCGACAAACGCCGATACAAACCCCGCCAAGATCGCCAAGGCGACTATCGCCAGCCGCGCGCTCTTTGTTTTGGAAACCACATAATCGGCTAAAATCTCAGGCGCTTTTGATTTTATAAACAGCCCGACAACTCCCATTGTGCCGAAAATCATCATCAGCACGTTCCAGTCAACAGCCCTCAGCGCGGCAAGGATGCCGTAGTCAAGCCCCGTCAGCGAGGGAAAACTGCCGAGCGCGACAAATACCGCCGCCGCGATAAGCGCCACGTACGGCCTGAACTTTTGGAACGCGAGAATACAGGCGTAGCAAAGCCCGAAAATAATAAGCGCGACTATGGTTATTGCATTCATTTAAAGCTGCTTTCTAAAATAGATTATAAGGTTAAAACAACGGCGGTATGTTTATGTTTTACCACTTAGTTTTTAAGGCTTTGCAGCGGAGCGGGTATCCTGCCGCCGCGGTTTATAAAGCCGGCGCTTGAATAGGGGTGGACAGCCATTACCGGCGCCTTACCCAAAAGTCCGCCGAACTCAACGATATCCCCCACCTTTTTTCCGATAGCGGGGATAATCCTCACCGCTGTGGTCTTGTTGTTTACCACACCGATCGCCATTTCGTCGGCGATAATCGCCGAGAGCGTCGAAGGGTCGGTGTCGCCCGGGACGGCTATCATATCAAGCCCCACCGAGCAGACGCATGTCATCGCCTCAAGCTTGTCAAGCGTCAGCGCGCCGCGCGTCGCGGCGGCAATCATTCCCTCATCTTCCGAAACCGGGATAAACGCCCCCGACAGCCCCCCGACGTGCGACGACGCCATAACGCCGCCCTTTTTAACCGCGTCGTTGAGGAGCGCGAGCGCCGCCGTGGTGCCGTGAGTGCCGCAAACCTCAAGCCCCATTTCCTCAAGTATCCGCGCCACGCTGTCGCCGACGACAGGCGTCGGGGCGAGCGAGAGGTCGACAATGCCAAACTCCGCGCCAAGGCGGGAGGCGGCCTCCGCCGCAACGAGCTGACCCATTCGGGTTATTTGAAAAGCGGTTTTTTTAATTGTTTCGGCAACGACGTCAAAGGGTTCGCCCCCCACAAACTTAAGCGCGTGGCGAACCACGCCCGGGCCAGAAACCCCCACGTTTATAACGCATTCCGGCTCCCCCGTCCCGTGGAACGCTCCCGCCATAAAGGGGTTGTCCTCCACGGCGTTGGCGAACACCACAAATCTCGCGCAGCCGGAACAGCTTTTGTCCTTTGTGAGTAAGGCGATATCCTTAATCACCCTCCCCATTTCGCCCACCGCTTCCATAAATATCCCGGCGCGGGTAGAGGCGACGTTTACGCTGGCGCAGACAATATCCGTTTGGGCAAGAGAGCTCGGCAGGGAAGCGATAAGCGATTTGTCGACTTCCGTGTACCCTTTTTGAACAAGAGAAGTAAAACCCCCGACAAAATCCACGCCGCATTCCTTGCCGGCTCTGTCGAGCGCTTTGGCGAAGGGCGTGAAGTCTAAAACGCCCGAAGAACCCGCGACAAGCGAGATAGGCGTTACGGAAATCCGCTTGTTCACAATGGGAATCCCGTATTCCTTTTCAATGCAGTCGGCGGTTTTAACCAAGTCTTTCGCCCTTTTGGTTATTTTATCATAAATTTTGTCACAGCTTTTCGCGGCGTCGCCGTCCGCGCAGTCAAGGAGCGAAATACCCATTGTCACCGTCCGCACGTCAAGGTGCTGGCGGTCAATCATCCGCATGGTCTCGATAACGCTGGCAATATCAATCATACGAAAATTCCCCCGTCAAACCTTGTGCATCGCGTCAAAGATATCGGTGCGCTGGATTCTTATTTTTAAACCCCTGTTTTCGCCGAAAGCCTTTAGTATATCAGCGACTTCCTCAAGATTTTTTTCACCCGTGGAAAGGTCCACAAGCATCATCATTGTAAAGTATTCGTCCAAAACCGTCTGGCTTATATCGAGTATATTTACCTCAAGCTCGGCAAGCTTTGTGCAAACCCCGCCGATAATGCCGATTTGATCTCTCCCCACAACCGTAACAAGCGCTTTCATAGACAAAACCTTCCGTCGGAATTTCATAAATTTTATCAAATTATAGCATGAAGACCGCTGTTTGTCAATAAAACGCGCTTTTTTATCTCGCGAATACCACCGCGCCGAATAGTGACAACAAGACATTTTAAATTTAAGTAGCTTTTTTGCCGGTCTTATATTATAATAGGGTGTAAAACCCAATATAACCGAAAGGAATCGGCAAAATTTATGAAAAAGTCAGTTATTATTTGTTTTGTTTTATGCCTTAGCCTCGCGCTTTCTGGTTTTCTCACCGCTTGCGGGTCAAAAAAGCCTGACAGCGGGGAATCGGAGAACACGTCAATATCCCAAAGTCAAGGCGAGAGCGAGGTTTCTGAAAACAGCTCCCCGCCGGAAATAAACCGCGGCTGGCCTTTTGTCACGGGTTCGTTTATCCAGCTCTGGGCATTTTCCTCATACACCGAGAACAAATGGCAAAAGCATTTCGACTACTTAAAAGAAGCGGGAATCGACACGGTAATAATTCAGGCGACCTGTTCTTCCGTGGGGGGGAAAGCGACCTCGTCTTATTTTCCCCTGTCGGGCGAAATCCCCAAAACACAGGGATATACCCAGCAAAACCTCATTGAGCCCATTTTAAAAGTCTGCGCCGAAAAGGGAATCAAAGTGTTTTTAGGGCTTAATAACCCGGAGGAATGGTTTTCAAAAGTGTTTACGGTCTGGGACTGGTGCGTTTCCGAGGGGGCTTTCGGCGTTTCGGCAGCCCGCGAGCTGTACGGTCTTTATAAAGAAAAATACCCCGACACCCTTTACGGCTGGTACTTTGTACCCGAATACTACAACGGCATAGGCACCCCGGACAAGGCGGCGGACTTTTTAAATATTTACCTCGACGGGCTTACCGCGATTAACCCGTCAATGCCGCTTATGCTCTCTCCTTTCCTCCGCAGTTTTGTCTCACCCGAGGAGACAAGGGACGAATGGGCGCAAATCTTCAGCGCCTCCCGTTTCAGACCCGGCGATATTTTTTGCTGTCAGGACTCCGTCGGGGGCGGCGGCATTATCTTAAATCACCTTGACGGCTATTTTAAAGCGCTGAAAGAGGCGGTAGACACCAAGCCGGGTCTTGCCTTTTGGGCTAATAACGAGGACTTCACCAGCACCGCCAAGCCCGCCCCGCTTGACCGCTTTGTAAAGCAGATGGAAATAGCCTCCGAATATGTCGAGGGTTTTGTCACGTTCGCCTACTCGCACTACTACTCGCCCGACAAAGTAAACCCCGCAATCCACGCCGCGTATGTTAATTATTATAACACCGGCGAATATGAAAAGCCCGCTTCTTCCCAAAGGCAGGACGAGTATACGGGGGCAAAAACGCTTCTCTCTCTCGGCAGGGACTACACCGGGCTGCCAAACACAAGGGGCGATGGGTTTGACGACAACGGAACCAAGCTCACCGATGGGGTGATTCTCAGCCCCGACGGCAACGATGCCCGCTATGCGGGGACGAGTTCCGACAAGGGCGGCGACATTATAATTGATTTAGGGGTCGAAACGCAAAACATTTGCGAGTTTTCGCTGTTTAACACCTATGGGAGCTGGGGGATTAACCCCGTTGAGTCAGTCACATATTATGTCTCCGATGACAAAAAAAGCTGGACAAAAATCGGAACCGTTGAATCCTATGACCTTGAACCGGTTGAGGTTTTAGGCAGCTGGCTGCTCTTGGACTTTAAATTTGTCCCGCTTAACCCTGTTTCCGGCAGATATGTTAAGTTTGAGGTCGCCAACACCGGGTTTATATGGATAAGCGAGGCCTGCGTCTATTCATATGACGAATAAATAGTTTATCTCACAAACATAAAAAAATTACGGCGGAGGTTAAACAAAACTTGATTTGCCCCCGCCGGGTTTTTATTTGCCAAAACTTATTTGTCAAGCGAAAAATAGCTCTCGCATATATCCTTGCGGTCTTTCCATTTACCCTCGGTAAAGTCGGGGATATCCACCCTCGCGCCGCCCTGCTCGATCGACTTTGCGGAAAGCGGGGTTATTGCCATCCACGCGGCGGTGTCGTATGTGTCAATGGAGGGGTTGCCGCCGTTTTTCACATAGTCAAAAAACCCCTCGTAAACAAGCCAGTCCATTCCCCCGTGGCCGCCGGTATAGTTTTTCGCGGTGTCGCTCTGCCAGAGTCTGTGTTCGTATTTTTCAAAAAATTCAGATTTATTGTTGTAAAACTCTTTTGTCCACTCGCTGTGCCGCCCGTCGATAAACACTCCGTTACCGTCCTCAAAAAACATTCCTTTTGTCCCTCTGACGGTGAATCCCCTTGAATAAGAGCGGGGGAGCGTGGTGTCAAGCGTTAGGGTAATCGTCTCGCCGCCCTCGCATTTAATAAGCGTTTTAACGATATCGCCCTGCTTAAAGTCAAAGGTTTTAAAAGAGGGGTTTATCTTTTCGTTTCTCGCCGCGAAGTCGTTAAGCCCCCAGGAGCCCGACGCCACCGAGACCAAATAATTCATTTTGTTTCCGCGGTTTATGTTAAGTATCTTCGAGATGGGGCCAAGCTCATGAGTAGGGTAGTTGTCGGCGTTTCTGTGCATATAGTTGCGGAGCCTGTAATGGCGGTTTTCAATCCCCGTGCTTATCTCCTCGCGAAGGTCGTGGTTATACCCGCCCTCGCAATGGACGATTTTGCCGAACACCCCCTGCCTCACCATGTTGAGCGCCATCAGTTCTTCTCTGTTATAGCAGCAGTTTTCGGCCATCATACAGTGGATACCCGTTTTTTTATAAGCCTCGACCAGCGCGAAACATTCGTCTATCGAATACGCGCCGCCCACTTCCATGACCACAAACTTGCCGTTTTCCATAGCCCCGACCGAAACCACCGCGTGGGATTCCCAAGCGGTACAGTTGACTACCGCGTCCACTTCCTTTGAGGTGACGACCTCTCTCCAATCGGTGGTGACGATGGGTTTCTTGCCCTTTTTCTCTAACGCGATTTCCCCCGCTTTATCCGCCCTGTCGCGGTATTCGTCGCAGACGGCGACGACGTTAACATCCTGCCTTTTGCAGAGAATATCGCGGAGAGTCCAGGTCCCCCTGCCGCCAAGGCCGATAATGCCAACATTTACTTTTTCCGGCATTTTAAATTTACACATCCCTTCGATTTAAGCGTTGGTTTTATTTTCAGTTGATTTCCTCAATGAAGTTTACATAATCCAGCGTGGACAGAGCTTCTATTATTTCCGAATGAGTTTTATGCTTTTTCAGCTCGTTAAGGCTGATGGTGAGCGAAACCGAATACACGCTAAGCCCTGAATTCAAATACGCGGGGTTGGTTTCAATATCGTCAACCTTCAGCCCGAGCTTGCGAATAGTGGTCACAAAGTCCTGAAGATTAGACTTGCTCTTAAGCTCCAAATGAATCTCAAAGTGGTTTGAGCGGTTCTTTAAAAACATTTCAATCTTCGGGAACAGCGAAAGCGTGGCCACCACCGCCAAAAAGCCTATTCCCGCCGCGGCGTAAAACCCCGCGCCGATACAAAGCCCGATAATCCCCGCCGCCCAAAGCCCCGCGGAAGTTGTCAGCCCTTTAATCTGGTTTTTAGAGCTGTAAAGAATTGAGTTTCCGCTTATTATCGAAACGCCGATAACCGCGGCGGCGGAGAGAAGCGGGTAGGGAAAAGTGTCCTCAAGCAAATAAGTGTCAA
>JBAYZO010000047.1:0-13961 GCA_041672465.1 Eubacteriales bacterium | reverse complement strand
ACCGGAATGGTCGGCCAGCGCTTTTTGACCCTGCTTGAAAATCACCCGTATTTTGAAATCGCCTACCTTGCCGCGAGCCCGTCTTCGGCCGGGAAAACATATGAAGACGCGGTTAAGGGAAGGTGGAAGCTAAGCCTTCCCTGCCCGGGGGAAGCCTTGTCAATGGTTGTCCACAACGGCGAGAATATAAGAGGGGCGGCGGGGAAATGCGACTTTATTTTTTGCGCCGTTGAAGACGCCGACAAGCAGAAAATCAAGCTGCTTGAGGAAGCCTACGCAAGGGCGGAAATCCCCGTTGTTTCAAACAACTCGGTGAACCGCCACACCCCCGACGTGCCGATGATAATCCCCGAGGTCAACCCGCGCCACGCGGATATTATACCTTCCCAAAAAGCCCGGCTCGGCACGAAAAAAGGCTTTATCGCGGTAAAGCCCAACTGTTCGGTTCAATCTTATGTCCCCCCGCTCACCCCGCTTATGGATTTCGGGCCGGTTTCGGTGCTTGTCTCCACATATCAGGCGATTTCGGGGGCGGGCAAGACGTTTGAGTCCTTCCCGGAAATTCTTGACAACATCATCCCCTTTATCGGCGGGGAAGAAGAAAAATCTGAAATTGAGCCGCTTAAAATCTGGGGAAGCATTAAAAACGGCGCTATCGAGACCGCGGGGGACATTAAAATTTCGTCTCAGTGCATACGCGTGCCGGTGTCCGACGGACATCTCGCGTCGGTGTTTGTGAAGTTCCGTGAAAAGCCGTCAAAAGACGTTATTCTAAAGCGCTGGGCGGATTTTGAGGGGCTCCCGCAGACCTTGGCGCTCCCCCACGCCCCGGCGAAGTTTTTGACATATATGGACGAAAACGACCGTCCCCAAACCCGCCTTGACAGGGATTTATACGGCGGCATGGGAATAAGCGTCGGCAGGCTTCGCGAGGACAGCGTGTTTGACTATAAATTTGTCTGCCTTTCCCACAACACCCTCCGCGGCGCGGCGGGCGGCGGGCTGCTCACGGCGGAACTTTTATACGCCTTGGGCTACCTTTATTAAACTTTAAAAAAATCCTAAAAAAACCCGGCTCCCGCCGGGCTTTTTTATTGGTGTTTAACAATTAACTTATTTCTATTTGCCTATGTTTTTTTCTCCTGAACAGTCTTCGTAAGAACGGCCTGAAAAAGCGCGGCGCCTTTATAACATAGATTTTCATTTCCATAACCCCTTTATGTAATTATAATAAATATCCCCGCGCCCACTATAACCGCCGAGGATATAAACACCATGGCGGCAGGAGGCAGGAAACAAGTCAGCAGCACGCCGGCGCCAAAAGCCAGCGCGCAACATCCCACCGTTTTAAACCTGCATCTCATAAAAATCACGCCTTTCGTTTGCAGTGTATGCAAAAAGGCGTGTTTTAGTGATTTTGCCGCCGTCAGGCTGTAGTTTTTTGAATTATTCGAGCTTTTTTATAAAAAAGCGCTGGTTAAATGTCAGGGCTAAGGCGATTTTTTCTTTAGGAATTTAACTATTTCCCCCACAACTAAAATCGACGCCGACAGCCCAAGCACCTCAAGCCAGCGCGAGGGTGAGAGCGGAACGGTGCCGAAAAGGCCCGAAAACCTTCTTGTGAGCATAACGGCGGCCTGCGCGGCGGACGAAATCATCACCGCCCCCAAAAGGGGAAGGTTTACGCCGCTGAACATAAACGGCTTTTCGCTCCTCATGTTAAAGGAATGAAAGAGCTGCGAAAAGGACAACACCCCGAACGCCATTGTCGAGCCGGTCTTAAACCCCTCCGCGCTCCCCGAAAGATAGGCTATGACCGAAAGTCCGCCGATAAACACCCCTTCGATTCCGATTATAAACCTCTCTCTCCCCGAAAGCAGGGTTGAGGCCGGTTTTATTGGGGGGACGTCCATTACCGAATCTTTTACCTTTTCCATACCGAGCGCAATGGCGGGGAGGGAGTCGGTGACAAGGTTAACCCACAAAAGCTGAACGGCGGTGAGCGGCGAGGGGAGGGAGAGAAGCAGCGAGGTCAGCACCGCCGCTATCTCGCCGATATTGCAGGAAATAAGAAAATGCACCGATCTTCGGATATTCGCGTAGATACCCCGCCCCGCTTTTATCGCCTTTACAATGGTCGCGAAGTTGTCGTCGGTAAGAATAAGGTCACAGGCCTCCCGAGCGACGTCGGTGCCCGACTTTCCCATGGCGCAGCCGATATCCGCCTTTTTAAGCGCGGGGGCATCGTTTACGCCGTCGCCCGTCATCGCCACCACCCCGCCCTGCTTTTTATACGCCTCAATGATTTTCACTTTAAATTCCGGCGTGGCGCGGGCTATGACCGTCGCGCCGCGGATAGCTTCTTCCCTTTCCTCCCCCATTTCTTCTATTTCCCTTTGGGTGTAGGCGTTCGCGGCCGGGATCCCAAGCTCCCTTGCTATGGCAACGGCGGTGTCCTTATAGTCGCCGGTTATCATAACCACTTTTATCCCCGCTCTCCGGCATTGACCCACCGCTCTTTTCGCCTCCGGGCGGAGAGTGTCGGCTATCCCTGCCAAACCGGCGAGGGTGTATTTTACCCCAAGCAAGTTATCATACGGCCTTTCAAGCCTTGCGTAACCCACGCCGATGACCCGCAGCGCGCGGGAGGCGAACTGTTCGAGCTTTTTAACCTCAAACTTCTCATCTGAAAACCTTTCGACCTCTTCCGGAGCGCCTTTTATTATCGCCAAATAACCGGAGATATCCTTGTGGAGGGTTACCATTATTTTTGTGTGCGAGTCAAAAGGTATCTCGGCGATAATGGGGTGGGAATCTTTGTATTCTTTGGCGAAGGGAAAACGGCTCGCGGCAAAGTCAAACAGCGCCTGTTCTGTGGGGGAGGAAAGCCGGTTGTTGAGTAAAAACAGTTTTGAGAGTAGAAATGTATCGCCGTCCCACTTAGTCAGGGTCATTTTGTTTTGAGTGAGAGTCCCGGTTTTGTCGGAGCAGATTACCGTGGAGCACCCGAGAGTCTCGACGGCGGGAAGCCGCTTTACCACCGCCTTTTGTTTTGCCATATCGGTGACGCCTATTGAGAGCATGATTGTAACAATGGCGGGGAGCCCTTCGGGGATAGCCGCCACGGCAAGGCTTACGGAAGTGAGAAACATTTCCGCGGGGGGGAACCCCCTCGCCACCGAAAGGGCGAAAATGCCGATACAAATTATAAGCGCCGCGTTGCCAAGGCTTGTGGAGGTCTTAACCAGCCGCTTTTGGAGCGGGGTTTTCTCCCGCGGAGTCTCGGTTAAAAGAGAGGCGATATGCCCCATTCGCGTTTCCATTCCCGTTGAAACCGCAACCCCCCTGCCGTGCCCCCCAGTAACGACGGTGCCAGCCCACACCATGTTTTCGGCGGAAGAAAGCGAACTGCTGTTTTGCTTATGCTTCATGACCTCGCTTGTCTTATACACGCTGTGGGATTCCCCCGTGAGCGCCGATTCGTCGCAGACCAGCCCTACGCTTTGAGAAACGCGGCAGTCGGCGGGGATAAACGAGCCCTTTTCAAGCGAAATAATATCCCCCGGCACCACATGGCGGCTTTCTATTACAAACTCCACGCCCTCGCGCATGACCTTGATATGGGGCTGGGAAAGCTCTTTTAACGCCTCAAGCGCTTTTTCGGCGCGGTTTTCCTGAATCACGGAAATAAATGAGTTTAAAAACACAATGGCAAGAATAATAAAAGCCTCCGCGGTGGACTCGCCGTTTATTTTTGACACGGCAAACGACACGGCGGCGGCGGCAAACAGTATCCCTGTCATAATATCGGCGAAAGAGAGGATTATCTTTTTAAAAAGACGGTTGTTTTTTGATTCGGTGAGAGTGTTTTCGCCGTGAACGCTAAGCCGCGCCTCCGCTTCATAATGGGTTAGGCCGTCCTCAGCCGTGCCAAGGCAAAAATAAACCTCCCTCAGCGTTTTTTCCTGCCAAAGCATAGACAAATTTCCTTTCGTTTTATAAACAGGAGATAAAGATTCGGGAACATCATAAGCGAATTGGCTATATCGGCCAAATCCCAAGCCGAACCCACCGCTATCATCGCGCCGAGAAACGCGAAGCACGCCACAAGCGCTTTGTAAATCGGCAGGACGATGGGGTGGAGTTTCGCAAACAAAAATTTTATTGCCGTTTCCCCGTAAAAGCACCAGCTTATGACCGCCGCGAAGCCAAAGACGGCAAGCAGAACCGGGAGCAAGGTGTTCCCGGCGCTCCCGAACGAAAACATGTACATATCCCCCATATCCGTAAACCCGGCGGAAAGCAGCGCGAGCGCGGTGAGAGTGGAAAACACAAAGGTGTCAACAATAATCTCAAGCACTCCCCAGCCGCCCTGCGAGTGCGGGGTCGCGTCCTCGGACGAAGAGTGAGCCATGGGGGAAGAGCCCATCCCCGCCTCCGAAGAAAAAATCCCCCGCGTTACCCCAACCCTGACGCATTTTGAAAACGCCCAGCCCGCAGCTCCCGCGCCCGCTTGCCTTAAGCCGAAAGCGCTTTTGAAAATAGAAAAAAAGGCGTGGGGGAGGCGGGCGAAGTTAACGCCTATAATAAAAAAAGTCAGCGTTAGGTAAACGGCGCTCGCGGCGGGGACAAGAACGCCGGAAATCGCGGCTATCGTCTTTTTCCCCTTATAAATAGATATAAACACCAAAAGGGCGATAATAGCGCCGCAAAAGGCCTTTGGTAGCCCGTTTCTTGAAAGCTCGGCCGCCACCGCCGAGGACTGGGTTAGGCACCCGGTAAAAAAAGAAGTAAAAAGGCAGGAGCAGGCGAACAAAAACGAGGTTATTTTTTTGCCGCTCTTTTTCAAGGCGTGCATTGCGGAGCCCGAAAAAATGCCGTCCTCCCGCGCCCTATGCCTTACCGCGACGTTTATTTCGGCGTATTTCAGCATACAGCCCAAAAAGCCGATAACCCACATCCAGAAAACGCTCCCCGGCCCGCCCTCGGCAAGCGCTATCCCGACGCCGGAAATAGAGCCTATCCCCACCGTACCGCCCAGAGCGGTCGCGAACGCCGACAGCGGGGATATTCCGTCTTTGCCGCGGGTAAACTTTGCTTTTATGTCTCTTAATATATCGCGAAGCCCCGTTATTTGAAAAAAACCGCTCTTAAGGGTAAAATACAGCCCGAACGCCGAAATCAGCCCGATTGTCGGGGCGCCCCAAACTATACCGCTTACAAATTCAAGAAATCCCGCCACCTAAGCTCCGCCCGAAAGGCTCTCCCCTTAAAAAATTGTGCCTTACCGCGACCGACACAATACATATATATGCCCGCGCTTTACCAATTAAGCATTGACAACAAGGGGTTTTTGATTTACAATAACACATGCTTGAAAGATTTATCTTTCATGAATGAAAGATAATTCTTTCAAGCGGCAACTTTTTAAATTTATCAACGATAAGTAAAACTATCAAAAAGATTGCGGTACGGTAAAAAAATTGGCAAAAGTAATATAAACAAAAAAATATAGAGAGGTAAGACTTTATGAACGGGTACCCGGAGCTGAAAAGCTATAAGAAAAAGGATATCGATGAATTCCTGCTCCAGCTCAACGCCGAGCACCTTCGCCTTATGGCCGAAAAGGAAGACGAAATCAAACGCCTGTATTCGGAATGCGAATATTATAAAAAAGATTCTTCCCAAAAGGAAGAAATGCTTGAAACACAAAAAGAAGATTACGAACGCAGGCTTGGAGAGGCGGTAGCTGAATACGAAAAAATCAGCGCCAAAATAGGCGAAAAGTTCCTCTCCGCCGAAAAAGCCGCCGACGCGATAGTTGAGTCCGCGAAAGCGGAGAGCGCGAAAATCCTAAGCGGCGCTTCGGAAAAGGCCGAAGCTGTCTTTAAAGAAGCGCGAAAAGAGGCGGAATCTAACTGCGAAGAAATTAAAAAACTTTCCGACTTGCTTTACTGCCAGTTTAACAAGGCAATGGAAAGCGTAACTCTCGCCAACAAGCACCTCGACGGCGCTGTCGAGGCCGTTTCTAAATCAACCGCGGAGAGCGGCAAATGAGGGCGTTTTCCTCGGTCGGCGAGCTTATCCGCAACGCGAAAACGCTTTGCGCGGGGGACGAAATAACCCTCTCGGGGACCGTCTACACCGCCCGCGACGCTGCGCATAAAAAAATCGCCGCCGCTTTAAACAGCGGCGAAAAACCTCCTTTTGACCTTAGAGGTTCCGTTATTTATTACGCCGGCCCAACCCCCGCGAAGCCGGGCGAGAACTCCGGGTCGTTCGGCCCCACAACTTCGTCAAGGATGGATGTCTTTGCCCCGCTTTTATACGACAACGGGGTTTTCGCCACCATAGGCAAGGGCGAGCGGAGTGAAAAGGTAAGGCAATCGATTATAAAAAACGGCGGGCTGTATCTGCTTGCCATCGGCGGCGCGGGCGCGCTTGCCGCGAAACATATTATTTTGTCGGAGGAAGTCGCCTACCCCTCGCTCGGCTGCGAATCGGTAAAGCGGCTGATCTTCCGTGACTTCCCTCTTTACGTTGGCGTCGACACCTTCGGCGGGGATATTTTTACAAGAACAAAACTAAATAAGTGATAACAAAGAAAGGAAAACAGCCATGAGAAGGTCTTTTTTATTTTTGCTGTCCGCGCTTCTTTGCAGTTTAATTTTATCGTTCGCGCTTGGTTCCTGCGCGGGGCCCGGCCCTGCTTCAAGCGGCCAAAGCTCGGCTCTGTTGCCCTCGCAAAGCGGGGGGGAATACAGCGGGAGCGGTGAGGAAAGTCAGAGCCCTGAGGAAAGTCAGGGCAGTGAGAGCGGTGAAGTTTCCGCGCCGGAGGTAAACCGCGACTGGCCGGTGGTAACGGGCACTTTTATGCAGCCCGGCTCATTTTTATCCTTTAGCGTGAGCAACTGGAAAAACCACTTTAAAAACCTTAAAGAAGTGGGAATTGACATTTTTATAATCCAATGGACGGCGGACACCCCCGAGGGGGTGTTTAAGAGCGTTTACTACCCCTCCGAACTGACCGAGGACAACAAAACTTCGTCTTTTTATAACGGCTCCACGCTCCTCCCAAGAGTGCTTGAGGCGGCGGAGGAAGAGGGTATTAAGGTTTTTGTGGGGCTTAACCTTTCGGACGAGTGGTGGCAGTTCGCCTGCACAAGAGACGCTTGGAACAAAAAGCAGTCCGACCTCGGCGTCGCGATGGCGGAGGAAATATACAGCCTTTACAAAAACCAATACCCGAACGCTCTTTACGGCTGGTATTTCGCTTGGGAACTATACAACGGAATGCGGGGGTACGAAAAAAAAGTTGCCGAGTTTTTAAATATGTACTTAGACCCGCTGACTTTACTCGACCCCTCTATGCCCATGCTCCTCTCGCCGTTTGTCACCCACTCGGGCGGCACGCCGAAGGAGGCCGAGAGCGAGTGGAAAAAGGTTTTCGCGGACGCGAACTTTAGGGAGGGCGATATCTTCTGCTGTCAGGACGCCGTAGGCGCGGGACATATCGATATCGAGGAGTTGACGGGCTATTTCGCCTCTCTTAAGAGCGCAGTGGACACAAAACCCGGCCTTATCTTTTGGGCGAACAGCGAAAATTTCACGATAGATTATAAGTCCGCTTATTTGGGAAGATTTATAAGGCAAATGGAAATCGCGTCCGACTATGTGTCGGGGTATGTCACTTTTGCTTATTCGCATTACTACGCCAAAGACTTTAACGGCAAAGGCGGTTTTCACAGAGCCTACAAGCACTACTATGAAACCGGTGAGAAAAATGTCCCTATCCCGTCCCCTTCCATTACCTATAATTATGAAAACGACAGAGCGGAGTTTAAAATAGTCTGCCAAAACACCCCGGCGGGGATTGAAAAAATAATTGCCTCCACCCCCGGCAGGGACGATTATGTCAAGACCATCCCGATCGCGCAACTAAACAACGACAGCTTTACCTTCCACTATTTTATTTACCCGGAAGAGGGCGAGACCGACCTTTCGCTCGAGGTCACAACCTATGACTATTACGGCAATTCTTCCTCGGCGACAATTGATATAATTTTTGAGTAATAATATAAAAAACCCCCCGCTTGCCGTTTCCGGCGCGCGGGGGGTTTTTTTACGCTTCTTTATTATTTATCCATTCTGAAATAGTCGTTAAGCTCGTCAACGTCGGTTTCAAACGCTTGGGAGTATTTGTCGTAAGCCGCCACAAAGCCGCCCTTTGCCTTCGCGGTGATAAGCTGAACTAACATTTCATTGACCGATGTGCTGCCGGACTTTTTGCCTATCTGGAAAATCGCGCCAAGCTCGCACCCGCGGGCGGAGAAAATAAGGTCAAGCATCGCCTCGGAATCCTCGCGGGCAAGCTTTTGGTTTTTAAGCATTTTCTCATAATAGTTAAAAGCAAGCGAATCGGAATTTTTTATCCAAGAAAAATACCCGGCGACATCCATGACCGCAGCGGCAAACTCGGCGGCCTCTTCCCCGCAGTTTGCCGCGATACAATAGGCGTTTGTGACCCAAGTGTTGATAAGCGAGTAATAATCGTCCTGCTCCGCGGTATATTTGGGCACCGGAAGTATGCCGAAGACGTCGGGCATATCAAACACCTTGGCGGAGTTTATTCCGCCGGAATAAAAGAGACATCTTCCCTCTTGAAACGCCTCCTGCAAAAGCACCATCGGGGTGGTAGAGACATGGAAAAAGTCGTTGCCGCTGACATAAGAGTCGTCAAGCATAAGCCCGATAACCTTGTCAATCGTGCCTATGGCGGTCTCGCCCTTCATTGTCAGGGTGAGGAATCCCTCCGGGTCGGGGGAGAGTATCTTAACCCCGGCGCCGTAGAGCATGGCGTACATATCGTCGTTTTGCCCCGCCCAGCCGAACTCGTCTTTATAGTCGATTCCAATGGGAGGCGAAGAGTCTATGAGGAGTTTCTTTGAGTATTCAAGCGCTTTGTCAATTGTCCAATCGCCGGACACCGCAAGCTCAATGGGGTCTTGGAGCCCGAGGTCGTCAATCAGCCGGGTGTTATAGTAAACGCAGGGGGTGGAGTCTTTATGGTTAAAGCCGATATCCCCGATGGTAAAATAAAGCTGTCCGGCGATAGTCACGCTTTTGTTAAAAGACTGTTCCCACCAAGGGTTTTCCATATTTATGTTTTCAAGAGAATTTAAGTCATAAAGGCTGTTTTCAAGCGCCAGCGTGCCGCAGTCGTAAAGACAAATTGAGATCGCCTGAAAAGTCTTGTCATCGGCGGAGCTAATCGCGTTTCTCACCGTGTTGAGCGTTTCGCCGCCAAACCGAGCTACGGTTTGCTTGTAAATTTCGGCGATGGTAACCCCAAGCTCGTCATTAACCTTGTTGTTTCTGTCTCTTATTGCCTCGCTGACCGTACTGGGGAGGATTTCGTCGGCTGTTTCCTCGTTATACACAAATTCCGAAACAGGCGTCGCCCCAACGCCAAAAGTCAACACCGTGAAGGTTCTGTCCCTGTATTCGCTGCCCTTGTAAATATTAGGGTTGCTCAGGTGGTCGTGCTCGCTGCTCGGTTCCGAGGTTTGAGAAGCGGAAGATTCGTTATTTGTTTCCGAGCCCGAGCTCGGGTCTTTGGAAGTGTCGCCGCCGTTTCCCGCGCAGGCGGAAAATACCGCCGCCGCCAGTAAAACGCAAAGCAAAAGGGACAAATATTTTTTCATTAACGCTTGCCTCCTAAAATTAATGTTATGCCGATATGTTAGTTGTATTATAATTAATATATCACATTTTATTAATAAAAGCAAATGTTTTCCGGCGTTATGGATATTATTTGTTAAATAGGCTTAGCGGTAAACCTTTATTTAATACCGCGTCTGAAGCCACTTAATAACAAGCAGCACTCCGCCCGCCACAAGCCCCACCGACAAAATAGCAATTGAGATAAACAGCCCGGCTTTTGGCGAGGAGGGGTCTTTCAAAAGCGAAAACCTCACTTCGATTTCGGTGTCGCTCTCGATTACAACGCTGTACTGTTCACCGTTAATTTGAACCGAACTTCCGTTTACAAGAATCCGCGAAACTCTATACCCCTCGTTCGGCGTGGGGGTAAAGATAAAGGTTTCGCCTTTTTTAACAATTACCGCTCCCGACGGGCTGACCGACCCGTTTTCCCCCGAAACGACCGTCACGGTGAAATCCGCGGGGAGACCCTCGGCTATGAACACGAGTTCTTTTGAATTCTTAAGTGTGACGATGGCATAGCCGTCCTCGTCGCAAGCGGCGTTTTCCGCCGCCCGCACAAGCTCGCCCGCGTCGTACACATAATAGCTGAGCGGCTTTCCGGCGAAAATTTCCCCCACAAACACCTTGGCAGTCGCCTGCGCAGGGAAGATATCTTCAAGCTTGACAATGGTGAAGATAGAGTTCGCGTACTGCTCGCTTGAGGTGATAATGCTTCTTATAGATTCATAATCGGGGTTTTCAAGGTTCCGCTTAAGCGTAAGGTTTAGCTGTAAATAAGAAGTTCCGATTGTTGAATTAACGGTAAAAGTGACTTCATAATCGTTCGCCTTGAACATAACCGATCTTCCCTGACAGTCGGCTGAGTTTGTCAAGCACCGCCTTGTCAAGCAGGGTGGTCTCGGTCAAATCAATTAAAATAACCGAAGTGGTCCAGTCGACGTCTTCCACATTTATAACACCGTCGTCGCCCGAAGTGGATTTCGGTTTAAAGAAAGCTTCTATATTGTGGTTTGCCGAAACCGAAATAAAAGTATAAGTTGAGTCGCTGAGGGGAACGTCAATTCCGTCCACCTTGACATAGTCAACTTGATAGCCGCTGTCGGGGGTGACGGTATATGAAACCGTTTCGCCCTGAACCACCGTCTGGGTTCCCGGCGGCGAAATGCTTCCGTTTGCTCCCGCCGACGACGTTATGGTGTATTCGGTGACAACCGAGCCTTCGGGCACAAAAGTGACGGCAATGGTATGGTTTGCCTTCACATCGGTGAAGGTGTAGCTGTTGTTTTCAAGCGTTCCGCCGTCTTTGTCCGAATAAACCGTCACGGAATCGCACTTTACCGAGTAAATCTTGTAGTGCATATCCGGGGTAAACACAAATGTAATTGATTCGCCGTAATTGACATAGACCACGTTCCGCGCTATCTCGTAATCGACGGCTGTTATCTTTCCCCCGCCCTGCGCGGTGACCACGGCGGTTATTCTGTACTGGATAACCCCAAACGTGGCGACGACATGAAGGTCCTCGGCGGCGTTCACCGAAAGCGCCCCGTTTTCATCAACCTCAAAGGGAGTTCCGTTTATTTTAACCGAAGTTATTTCATAGCCCTCGTCGGGGGTGACAAGCATTGACACAAGACTTCCCTGACTTACGGTAAGCGTATCCCCCAACTCGCCGACAAACGAAATCACCCCGTGAGGGGTTCCCCCCTGACCCGCCGCCGCTTCAAGGGTCACGGTCACGTCTTGTGAAATAAGCGCGAAAACAGCCGAAACGGTGATGTCGTTCTCGACGGTATATGTATATTCATTTGTGTCGGCGGGTATTTCGCCGCCGTCAATGACAAAGCATCTAAGGTAATAGCCGTCGTCGGGCGTAAAGGTAAAAGTGACGCTTTGCCCCTTCATGGGGTGAACCTCGCTTGAGCTGACCGTTCCGCCGGCGGTTTGGTTTATGGTGACAACAAGAGGGCTGCCGAAGCTTAGGTTAAGCGTGCCGCTTTTAGTAATCGGAAGCGTGGAGAAAGTCATCGCGGTGTTGTCAAACGGCACGTCCAGCGTGTTTCCGTCTTCGGTAACATACTTTGCCGTTACAAGGGCTATTCTCCCGCCGTCCGACGCGGAAAAGCTAAAATTCAGCGTCCTGCCCCGCGTTACCCTAAGCCCCCCCGCGACAGGCACACCGTCAAGTTTAATTATAACGCCTTTATCGCTGCCCGAGACAAAATTACAAACTATATTTACGTCTAAATACTCATGCTGCTGAAAGTTGACGTTGAGAACATAGTCTTTTATCATTTCAATGCTTAGTATATTGCCCACCGGCGCCACGTCTATCCCGTTAAGCTCGGCGAACCCGAAAACCGAGTTCTCGCCCGGAGTCAGCGTTACCACGGCGGTGTCGCCGTAATTAAACGCGTATGTAGACGTAGACGTGCCGACGTCAAGCTCAAAGCCGACATATCCCTTCGCCACGTCAATGCTCCCGCGCGCGGGCTCGACAAAGGTTAAATAACATTTTTCCGGGTTTTGGGGTTGAGAGGGTTCTTCGTCCTCGCCGCTCTCGCCGCCGGCGGGGGCGGAAACGGCCGAACTCTCTTCATTCGCGAGCATGGCCGGCGCGAAACTCACCGCGAACAGGGCGATAATTATGGAAAGTGATGTTAAAACAGTTAATTTCTTCATTTTTATAACTATTCCTTTCTATCAATACACCAATACATATGATATGTAAAATGGATTGAAAATAAATTTTCAATTCATATAAATTTAGAATATGCAATCTTTTTGTTGGTTTCGGCTTGCCGAAATTGTGGTTTCAAAACCACAAAAACAAAAAGTTGCCGAATTCAAAATGATTTATAAAATCATTTTGAATTCATTTATTTGAAAGCGTGTCATCAAGCTGGCTGACAGAGCCGCCATATCCCAAAAACAAAACGTTTTCATCTTTTTCAAGAATAAATCCCAAATAAAGCCCGTCAAAAACATAAACGGTATTGAATTCTGTCTTCGCGAGCGTCTGCTTATACCCTAAATCGACAAGAGAGAGCAGATATTTTTTATATTCCTCTTCCTTGACTCCGCTTATTTTAATTATCCCGCAGTCGCCGCCGGAACTCACAAAGCAATAATCCACTTTTCCGTCCCGAAACTTGGGGATAAAAACGCCGTTGCCGTCCTCCGGCCAGTTAAGGCTTTTGCCAAAACCGTACTCGCGCCAGACATCGTCTATTAAATTGTCAATCTTTTCTTTTCCAACTTCGCTCCAAGCGGTGTCAAGCTTTTCTTTGAGATCCCCTTTCCCCACTTTTTCAAGCGCGCCCGAAACGGCGGAACAGGAGGTGAGGGTAAAACAAAAAAAGGCAAGCAAAACAAGCTTTGAGACAAAAGCGATAAGCGATTTTCCGGGCACTTCTTTTCTCCCCCGATTATAAACTATTAAACTATTGACCTATTGACCTATTGACTATTTAAATGATGTTTGCTATACTAAAAAAGCTGCCAAATGGCGGTTTTCGCCATTTATGAGTATTCATTATGCATATATTATACTCAAATAGCCGAACAATGCAATAAATATATATTAAATAATTGTAATATAATCTTTGTATGCCGGAGGGTTTTTAATGTCTGACAAAAAATTTGTGGAAGAAATCACCTCAATGGACGTTGATTTCGCCAAATGGTACACCGATATTTGCGTCAAAGCCGAACTTATCGAATACACCAGCGTAAAGGGCTGTATGGTGCTCAGGCCGTACGGCTGCGCCATATGGGAAAATATAAGAGATATCCTCGACAGGCGTTTTAAAGAATTGGGGCATGAAAACGTTTGTATGCCGCTTTTTATACCCGAATCGCTTTTGCAAAAAGAAAAAGACCATGTAAAGGGTTTCGCCCCGGAAGTCGCGTGGGTCACCCACGGCGGCGGCGAGGAGCTGACTGAACGCCTTTGCGTGCGCCCGACAAGCGAAACCCTCTTCTGCGAGCATTACGCCAATATAATCCACTCCTACCGCGACCTCCCCAAGCTGTATAACCAGTGGGTTTCGGTGGTGAGGTGGGAAAAAACCACCCGCCCGTTTTTGCGCACCCGCGAGTTTTGGTGGCAGGAGGGGCATACAATTCACGCCACAGCCGAAGAGGCGATCGAGGAAACCGAAAGAATGCTTGAGGTTTACGCCGAGTTTTGCGAAAAAACCCTTTCTATCCCCGTAATAAAGGGGAGAAAGACA
>JBAYZO010000046.1:0-13967 GCA_041672465.1 Eubacteriales bacterium | reverse complement strand
TTTTTATTTACGTTTTTTGTTGATTTATCAGCCGTAAGACCACCTTCTTTATAAAAAATCTTGAAATTTTCACATTTATGTATTATAATGCCTTGCGGGGGAAAAGTACAGTACAATTTGTAAATATTTTAGCCGGGGGGTTTATGGCAAACACGCTGTTTGAGAAAAAAGACGAATCCTTTGCCTGCGCGAACTGCGGTAGACAGGTAGCGCCGCTTGGGTATTCCTCCCGCAACCACTGCCCGTTTTGTCTTTTTTCGCTCCATGTAGACGTTAATCCCGGCGACCGCTCTTCCGACTGCTACGGGGAAATGGGGCCTGCCGCCGTCACCGTCAGCGGGAAGAAAGGCTTTGTAATAACCCATAAATGTTTGAAGTGCGGATTTGCCCGAAACAATAAAAGCCAGAAAGACGACGACATAAACCTTTTAATTAAGCTTTCCAATCCTTATAATATATAATAAACAGTCAATGTTTCGCGGGTACCTTTGCCGCCAAAAGATATTTAGCAAGCAAAGGCGGGAGAAGTTAACACGCGAGAACGGTTAAAGGATGTGTTTGCATGGATACCAATAGCAATAGCAATAGCAATACCAAAACCAATACCTCCAAAGCCTCCGATTTCTTTACAAACGACTATTTTTTGTATATCGCGGCCGTTGTTCTCTCGTTCGCGGGCGCTCTCTTAACCCTGCCGGGCTTTGGCGCGGTTTCTTCTTTTATGCCGGTTTTGTTTTTCGCGTTCGCGCTGGCGTTTTTAAAGCTGAAGTGGTGGGTCAAGGCGGCGTTTTTCGCCGGGTTCGGCTATGTGATCACCTCCGTGTTCACGGCGGATTCCTTGCGGAGCGGAGTAACGGCGGCGTTTTGCGGGGCGGCCGTAACGCTGGCGTGCGGAGCCGTCTGGTTTTTTAAAGGCAAAAAAAACTCTTATTTTTTCACCGCGGGGGTTATCGCCGCTCTTATGATTTTCGCGAATATCATGGTTTTCGGCAACCCCGTTGACGCGTTTAATTCAAAAACCGCGTTTGACGATTATTTCACGCAAAACTATGAAAAAGACAGCCTTAACGTCTCGCCGATTTACTTTGACTTTCAAAAGCGCCTTTACCGCGCGGATATAACGCCGGGGAAGAGCTTTGAAAAAGTTTTTACGGCATATATCTTTGGGGGGCGGGTCTATGAGAGCTACGGCAGGTTTGCCGAACTCATGACAATGGAGGAAAAGCGGCTTCAGGTCACGGTTGTCCTGAGGGAGAAATTCCCCGGCGACACTTTTTATGTCAGGCAGGAATCCATAAGCCGTTATCCCGACGGAAAAATCGCCTACCCCGAAGAAAACGCCTCGCGCTATGAAGCCAGAATGTGTATGGGTATTTATATCCCCGCCGATATTACCCCCGACATGTTTTCCGCCCGTGTCGCGAACTACTTAAAAACCCTTGCCGAATCGGGCGTTGAGCTTGGCAGGGTAAACTTCTACGGCGGAAAAACCGGGGTCTACAACCGCGTGACAGCAAGAAGAGTAACGCTCGCGCCCCAAAACCCGTCTGTCGGCAGAGTTTACGAAAGCCTTGTCGCCGAATATATGCACAGCCGGCTTTTTTAGCCTTTCGCCTCCATGTACGGGCGTTTCGGGGATTTTTCCATAAGAATGGCATATAGTTAAACTTCCTTTGTGGGTTTTGTTAAAAGTTTTCTTTTTTTCCGTTGACATTTTTGTTTTAATGTGTTAAAATTAGCCTGCTGATGGTTTCAAAGCCATATGGCGGGTTTTGTTTTTGAATATTTAAGTTGCAACTGCAAAAACAAGACCGCGAAATGTTTAAAACCAAAAGCAAATAAAAATAAAGAAAGGATGACACCATGAGAAAAACTCTTCTCAAAAAGCCGGTCGCTTTGTTTGTGGCGATATTGATGGTGGTTTCATGCATGACCGCCCTGTTATCGTTCACTTCTTCGGCGGCCGACGGCCCCCAACCCGCAGATGATGTGATACTTATATCCCACGTAAACGGTTATCCGTGGTCAACGTACGCGTCGGAAATCATCTATGGCGCAGGGGTGAGACTTGACAGCGTGTACGATTCGGCGTACCAAGGCTGTTATGTGTTTGAAGTTCAGAAAATTGACGGCGTTCTCACCGTAACCAAAGCCTTTGGCCCGGGCACGGACAAAGACAAGGGAATGTTAGCGCCGGCCGATGGCTTTTTCCTCATTGTTTTCAAAAATGAACCCATTTCAAGGGCGTCGGCGTCGAGCCTCACCGTTGGCGACACGCTAACCGCCGATTTTGATTACACGGTAAAAGTGACATCGGAAACCCCCATCGGCACCCTTACGGTTCACAAGAACTATAAAGGGATAAACCTTGCCGCGGGAATTGAACCCGAAGTCCCGGCGAATACTGCTATAAGCAGCGGACATACAGATTCCGCTATACTTACCGACGGCGTCTTCGCGAACGAAGACAACAACACCTCGAAAGTCGGTATTTATTATAACAAGTATCACGCTCCCGGAAACGGGGATCTTTGGGAATACCAAACCTTTACTTTTGACCTTGGAGGTTACAAGACTATCGAGGGCGTAAGGATACAGTCCTTCGCCAAGTGGGGCGTTTTTGTCAGCCCCGAAATTAGAGTTTATGTGTCAAATGACAAGGACGACTGGACGCTCGCGCACACTTTTGTACCCGACGGCGTCGGACTTGCCACGACAATAGTCTCCTCAAGAGCGGACTTTACCGCCGCCGGCCGTTATGTTAAGATCGAAGCGGATTTCTCCGACGCCGGGAACATGATAGGCTTTGGTGAAATTGAAATTTACGGCAACAAGTTTGTTGACGGAATATCAAACGGCATCTGGCAAACCCTGCTTGAGGAAGGCGAGGAAAGAGAAGAAACCTACAGCTATGCCGGCTATATTGACGGCGACGATGTTGTGGTGGAATTAAACTTTAACGGTCCTCTTTCCGGCACAGATGCGTCCTACGGGAACGGCGCGGGCACCAACGTCAGGGTTTGGTACTATGTTCCGAACGCCGAAATAGAAGGCGTTGCCTGCACCACATACACCAGCTTTATCGACGTGTCCTACACTCCGTCCGGAGTGCTCGACCGTCTCTTGCACAACACCAACCCGACGGGTAACACCGCCGCGGTGGCGTACGGTTACAATGACGCGGGAAAACCCTATACCGTTGAATCGGCCGTTAACCCGGACAATGACGGAATGTATGTCAAGATTACAGTGCCTCTGTCCGTGCTTGGCGCGACCAACGCGGTTGAATATCTCTTGACCGTTTCCAACAAACCCGAAGGGAAAGAGAATAACGCGCTTTACAGCCACCCCTATATAAAACCGTTTACCGAATGGAAACCGGAATTTGCCGATCTTCTCCACCCGGTTTATGACGTCGGCTTTACCCAGCTTTCAGATTTCTCATACTTAAGGGGAAGTCTTGCCGACCTTACCGACGGCGATATCCATGACGAATACGGCGGATGGGGCGACGGCATTCAAAACGCGCTGATATTCCAAAACCCCGACCCGGTAAATGAAAACGGGCTTATTTCACTCCTTTACAACAACGGCGAAGCCACATACTTCAGCGGGGTAAATATGTCTTTCTACCGCGCTTATAACGTGATGATAGGCAAACCCGAAGACGTCACCGTCTACGCCAGCAACGACGGCGTGCGCTTTACAAAGCTCGGCACTTTTGATGTCGAGGACGAAGGCGCCGAACAGTCAGACGCGGGAGTATTAACCTTTGACTGGACCTTTGCCGCTGTGTCGGCGCAGTTCTTAAGGTTTGACTTTAACTTCAGCGATGACACCTGGCTCTATGGCGACAGTCCCACAGGCGGCAAAGTGTTCTTTGAATTTGTCGCTCTTACGGAAGTTGATTTCGTTGAGGCTCCCGCCGTACAGCCCGCGGAGCTCGTAGCCCTTCCCGAAGGAGCTATCACGCTTGAATACGCGGGTTATAAGCATGCCGCGTTTGTATCCATAGTCGGCGGTGACGGTCAGAATGTTGCCCAGATCACCGAAAGAGGCTATGGCCAACCAAAGGATATGAACTACGCTTACAATATCCTTGTGGCGGCAAACAACGTGGTTATAGACACCGACTACGCGGTTTCGACACCCTGTGCCTTTGTGGTACCCGCCGGCGGTTACATAATCTCGTATAACTACAACAGAGCCGGACACGATGTCATGACTGACATTAAAGTCGGCGATGTTATCACTCTTTACAATGTGCTGACCTCAGACCTCGGAACCCTTATAGGCAGCATTCCGCTCACCGGCGCGGGCTTTACCTACGCGTCGCCCCCCGCCGTTCAGCCGGAAACCCTTGTTGACCTCCCCGATGACGCGATCGCGATTGAGTACGCGGGCTATAAGCACGCCTCTTTCGTTTCGATAATCGCGGGCGATGGCCTTACGGTCGCGGAACTCACCGCGAGGGGCAACAACGGAATCGCGAAAGACCTCAACTACGCTTACAACATTTTGGTCAGAGCCGACAACGTGGTAATAGCCACCGATTTCGCGCTTTCGACACCCTGCACTTTCGTGGTGCCCGCCGGCGGCTATATTATCTCGTATAACGGCAACAAGGCCGGATATACCGTTATGGCCGATATCGCGGTAGGCGACCTTATCACGCTTTACAACATTGATCTCTCTGACTTTAACGACTTATACGGAACAGTCGAGCTCACCGACGCGGGCTTTACCTATGTCACCCCGCCGCTGTATGAGCCGGGCGTCACCCAAGTGTCAGACTTCGCTTACCTCAGAGGTACCGAAGCCGACCTTATTGACGGCGACACCCACAGCGAATACGGCGCATGGGGCGCGGGCATTACAAACGCCTTAGTGTTTGTGAACCCCACTCCCGCGGAGGCCGACGGCACGATAGTGCTTGTGTATAACCTCGACGGCACCGTGTTTGTCAACAATTTCGTGGTTTCGCTCTATCGCGCTTACGGCGTAATGATAGGCGCTCCCGCGGAAATCAAACTTTCCTACAGCAACGACGCGGTTAACTTTGTCGACCTCGGCACATTTGAAGTCGACATGGAGGGCGTCACCACTTCCACCAGCGGCGTTATTGATCTTGTTTGCGAATTTGATTATATCACCGCTCAATACTTTAAGCTTGAGTTTAACTTCGGCGACGACACCTGGCTCTATGGCGACAGCCCCACCGACGGCAAAGTGTTCTTTGAGTTTGTGGCGCTTACTGAAATCGCCCCGCTCTACACTCAGCCCGTTGTCCAGCCCGCCGAAACCACAGCTCTCCCCACAGGCGCGATCCCCATTGAGTACGCCGGTTACAAGCACGCCGCCAATATTTCCATAGTTGCGGGCGACGGGCTTAACGTGGCCGAGCTCACGCTGAGGGGCTACGGCGCCGTAAAGGATATGAACTACGCTTACAACATTCTCGTGGACGCTGACGGCGTTGTCATAGACACCGACTACGCGCTCCAAGTGGCTTGTGACTTCGTGGTGCCCGCCGGCGGTTATATAATTTCGTATAACTGCAACAAGGCAGGGTACGACGCGATGACAGCCATTAAAGTTGGCGATATTGTCACCCTTTACAACATTGATCTCTCTAACTTCAACGACTTGTTCGGAACAGTTGAGCTCACCGGCGCGGGCTTCACCTACGCGACTCCGCAGGATGAACGTCCGCCCGAACCCGACATTTCAGACTACGTCACAGACGGTCTCGCCGCCCTTTACACGGCCGGCTATCACTCTGAAGACGGACTGACATGGTACGACGCGTCGGGCAACGAGGTCGATATCGATCTCTCGGCGATTGACGGAGAAAAGAACTACTTTGATGGCGAAAAAGGCGTGTTTGTCAATGACGCTACCAAAGTTTACTTCGATTCTTCCATCGCAGCTCTCATTTCCTCCGGCAAGTTCACAACCGAAATGGTGCTCAAAGGCACTGTAGTCTCAGGCACGTCTTTCGGCACTTATATCAACGCCACCAACGACGCTTACTCACTGTTTGTCAGGCGTTCCACCCCGCTCTACGCGGAGTTTAAGTGCGGAAGCAATGATCGTCCCAAAGTGGAAATCTCCGACATAAACTTCTTTGCCGATTCGACGGTGACTATCACCTTTGACTCTGAAGCCGGCGTTTGCGCCATGTATGTAAACGGCGCGCTCCTCCAGTCAAAGACGTCTACCGCCGCTTTCAGCGTCGCCGATTTCTTCTTCGGCACAGGGGACGCAACTAAGGCGATCTACGGCGAGTTTGTCGGGTTCAGGTTCTATGACAGAGCCCTCACGGCTGAGGAAGTCGAACAGAACTACGCTGTCGACAACCCGGATTACGAGCCTCCCGTAGAACCGGTCGAACCTGATTTGTCAGAACTTTGGGATGTGTTTACACCCGGCGGCTTTACAGACGTCGACGGTGAGAACGGCAAGACCCAAAGCGGCAATCCCACCGCCCTCAGATTCAATTTCCACCCCGCGTATGATGATGATTTTGTGTACTTCGCGCTTCTTATCCCGGGCGCTCCGGAAGGTTCCGCCGAAGTGTTCGGCAACGGCAAAGGCACAAACATCAGGCTGTGGTTCAGGACAAATGATGAGGCAACGCTTTACACCCACTTCTTTGATATCGCTTATGACGGCAGCGACACTCCCGTTGTGATAGCCAAGAAGAACGGCTCGCTCACGGAAAACCTGAACGCGGCCGAAATAGACATAACCGGCACCGTAACCTACGCTCTCGCGGACGACGGCTACTGGTTCGTACAGATCAAGATTCCTTTCTCGGTAATTGAAGCGACTGATGACTTTGGCTATTATGTCCAAGTCAGCAACGTTTCCGCCGGTGACGCTCTGCTTTACCCGGTTGGAATTCCGGAGGATCTTGACCCCGAAGACGCCAAAAACTTCTTCCCGTATAAGGGCTGGAGCAATGTGGCGCTCGCGGTACCCGTTGAGGGCGGCGAAGAACCTTCCACAACGACAGAAGAACCGACCACCGAAGAACCGACTACCGAAGAGCCGACCACCGAGCCGCCGGTATCCGAACCGGCCACAAGCGACACCGAACCTCCCGTAACGGGCGACCAAGGGTTTGTGGCTCTGGCAATCATCTCAACCCTCGCGCTCGCGGGCGTTGTGGTGATAAAAAGGAAAAAAAGCCGTTAAAAGCTTTTGACCTTAAACCGTTGTAAAACGATGTAAACATAGCGTTTAAACCAATAATTTGTTTACGAAAAGCCGCCCTGAGTTCTCAGGGCGGCTTTTGTCTTGCGTTTTTTACGCCGTGAAAGCGTATCGCGCATTATATATTAAATGCAATAATCAATTGACTTTCGCGCTTAAAAGCTTTATAATTTCCATATATAAGCAAGCTGCGGGCGTTACCCAAAGCGCCGGAAAGGTATTTGTCAAATGAAAACACGATGCCCCGACATTGTCACCGTCTATACCGAAGAGGGTATTAACCCGGACGCCGTTTCGGTTAATTTTGAAGAAACAAAAAAATCGCTTAAGGTTTTTGTAAATTCGGAAGCCATCCCCGTAAGGTTTGTAAAGCTCCGCTGGAACTTTCAAAGTCAAGAGATACGAAAAGGCAAAGCCATATCTGTTCTCGGCGACGACTGGGAGCGCGGGTACGGCACGCTTGAGTGGCGGGGAGTGTTCCCCGAGCGATGCATGCCTTGGTACTGTATGGTCGCCGACAACTGCGGCGGGGATATGTTCACCGAGTGTTTCGGTGTGGCTGCCCGCCCGAATTCGCTTTGCTTTTGGCAGTACGATACAAAAGGCGTTATCCTTTGGCTGGACATCAGGAGCGGCGGGGAAGGGGTGTCGCTGGGCGGCAGGGTTCTCTTAGCCTGCGAGGTAATCTTCCGCGAATATACCGGAATAACCGCCTATAAAGCGGGGGAGGCGTTTTGCCGCGAAATGTCCCCCGAACCAAGGAAGGTAAATTCCCCCGTTTACGGGTCAAACAACTGGTATTACGCCTATGGCATGTTTACCCGGGAGGAAGTTATAAGCGACGCGAAACAGCTTATGAAGTTATGCGCGGGCAACCAAAACAAGCCGTTTATGGTCATTGACGACGGCTGGCAGACCTTTAACTGCGACGGCCCGTGGGAGACTAAAGACGGTTTCGGCAGTCTGAGGGGGCTTGCCGAGGATATCGCCCTGACAGGCGCCAAGCCGGGGATCTGGTTCAGGCCGCTTGCCGACACCCGAAGTTTGACGAGCCTGACCTCGCGCTGCCACAGGAGCGGCAGGGAAGAGGGTTATCTCGACCCCACTCACCCGGAGGTTTTGGAATATGTGGGCGAAATAGTTCGACGGCTCGTTGACGACGGCTTTGGGCTTATAAAGCATGACTACACCACCCGCGATATTTTCGGCGACTGGGGCTGCTTTTGCCCGAGAACGCTGACCAAAGACGGCTGGAGGTTTTATAACAACAAAATCACCTCCGCGGAGGCGGTAAACAACCTTTATTCGGCAATAAGGGAGGGCGCGGGGGACGCCGTAATAATCGGCTGCAACACGCTTAGCCATTCGTCCGCCGGCGTGTTCGAGCTTAACCGCACGGGCGACGACACAAGCGGGTTTAACTGGGACAGGACGCGGAAGTTCGGGGTAAATACGCTGGCGTTCCGTGGTTTCCAGCACAAAAGCTTTTATGAATGCGACGCCGACTGCGTTGGTATAACAGGCGAAATCCCATGGGAACTCAACCGGGAGTGGCTGCGGCTTTTGTCCCACAGCGGCACGCCGCTGTTTGTTTCGGCAAAGCCGGGGGTTTGCGATTCAGGGCAGTTGTCGGAGCTTGAGGAGGCGTATGCCTGCGCGTCAAAACAAAACTACACCTGCGAGCCGCTTGATTGGCTCTATAACGCTTACCCGGAAAGATACCTCATAAACGGCGGGGAAGAGAGCTTTAACTGGTATGACCAAAACCCCATAATTGTTTTTGACCCGTCGGGGAAAATAGATTGAAAGATAAACTTTCAATCCGAAAGATAAACTTTCAATCCGAAAGATAAACTTTCAATCCGAAAGATAAACTTTCAATCCGAAAGATAAACTTTCAATCCGAAAGATAAACTTTCAATCCTGAAGTTTGTTTCTTTCGCATCAGGCAGAATGACGCGAATCGCGAAGGACGCGACCGAAACAAACTTCAAACTCAGCTGCAAAAGGAATGGTCATAAAAATAATATTTAAAAACATATAGCGAAAGGAAAAAACAATGACAGAAGCATCAAAAAAGCTTAGAATCGGTATCGCGGGGGCGGGGAATATCGCCGCGAACGCCCATCTGCCGGCTTATTCCCGCACTTCCAACACAAGCGTTATGGCAATAGCCGACCTTGACGTTTCCCGCGCTAAGGCGGCGGCCGAAAAGTATTCGATTCCCGCCTATTACTCAAGCGTAGAGGAAATGTTTGAAAAGAGCGACATCGACGCCGTTGATATCTGTACTTGGAACTCCGCTCACGCCGGTATTGCCGTCGCAGCGGCAAAAGCGGGCAAGCATGTGCTTTGTGAAAAGCCGCTTACAATCTCGACCGGCGAGGCCTACCGTATTGAAAAGGCAGTCAAAGAAGCGGGGGTTAAGTTTATGCTCGCCGTGCCGGGGAGGTTCGCGGCGCCGAATATGTATATCCGCGGTTTGTATGAAAAAGGGGAGCTCGGCGAGGTTTATTTCGCTAAAACCGCTTATGTCAGGCGGCGCGGAACCCCAACGGGCTGGTTTACCGACAAGAAAACCTCGGGCGGCGGACCTGTCATTGACATAGGCATACACGGCATTGACGCCGCGTGGTATCTCATGGGCTGCCCAAAGCCGGTGAGGGTTTCGGCCGCCACATATGACTATATCGGCGACTACAAGACAAAGGGAACCGACCGCTGGCAGGGGACTTCCTGCCCCGACAACGCCTTTGACACCGAGGATTCCGGCGCGGGGGTCATTCACTTTGAAAACGGCGGGATGCTTGTCTTCGAGGCGAGCTGGGCGATAAACGGGCCCTCTTTCAGCCACACGCAAATTTACGGCACCAAAGCCGGCGCGACGGTTTCGCCGCTTGTGATTTACGGCGAGCGCGGCGGTTATCTCAGCGATGACAAAATAGCCATCGATTCGCCCGGCGACCACTTTATGCGGGAGATTTCCCATTTCGCCGACTGCGTTTTAAACGATAAAAAAGTGGCGTATCCCATTGAGGAAGCGTTGCAAATGCAGAAAATGCTTTGCGGGATATATGACTCGGCCGCGGGCAAAAAAGAAGTTGTGCTATAGAAATTGACTAAGGCTTTATAAAGCGGGAGGACAAAAAATATGAAAAGCTGTATTTCAACCTATTCGTTCAGCAGAATGTTTCAAAAAGCGGGCTGGACGCTGTTCGACGCCATTGACAAGACAAAAGAGTTAGGAGCCGACGGCGTTGAGTTTGTGCTCGGCGACGAGACGCCCACGGGGGAGACGCTCTCGGACTACGCGAAAAGGCTCGCGAGCCACGCGAGGGAAAAGGGGCTGAGTACGCCTATCTACACCACCGGAGCGGATTTTTTATACAGAGACGCGGACAGCGAAGTCGAGCGGCTAAAAGCGCATATCGACGCCGCCGCGGACGCGGGTATAACGCTCTTGAGGCATGATATAGCCGCTGCTTTCCCTAAAGATTACTCCGGCCCAAAGACGTTCGAGGCGGTTTTTAAGGTGATTCCCCCGATCCGCCGGGTTGCCGAATACGCCTTGTCAAAGGGAGTGACCACATGCTCCGAAAACCACGGCAGGCTTGTTCAGGACAGCGAACGGATGCACGCGATATTTTCCATGGTAGACCACCCGAACTATAAATATCTCTGCGATATCGGTAACTTCGGCGGCGTGGACGAGGACTGCGCGGTTGCGGTTTCAAAGCTTTTGCCTTTTGTCGTCCATGTCCACGCCAAAGACTGCTTTTGGCGTTCGGGAATGCTCCCCAACCCGGGCTTTGGCTGGAGCAGAACGCGGGGCGGCGACTACCGCAGGGCGACTATTTACGGTCAGGGCGACGTCCCGACCCTTAAATGCCTTTCCATTATTTATAATTCCGGCTATAGAGGTGAGGTCTCGCTTGAGTTTGAGGGAATTGAAGATTGCCTTACGGCAATCGAGGTCAGCCTTGCCAACCTTAAAAGGGATATTTCCCTAATTAAAAGCGGATTCTAATTTAACTGTTAACATGAAAAACATACGGAACGGCGTAAAATACGCCGTTCCGCTTTTTTACAGCTACCCGTTAAACCGCTTATGTTGTAAAGCCGGCGCGGCGAGCATAAAAATAAAGATGGACGGCTTACGGCCTTTTAATTTTTATCTTCGCGGTTTGGCGGGAAGGGTTATATAAATGAAAAAACCACTTTTTTTATTTTGTTCTTTTATTTTAGCGGCGGCTGCTTTGCTGTCTTTTGTTTTTCGCGGGAGTGTTTCGCTTGCCGCGCAGTCCTCCCCGCCCGACATTAAAGAAGTCAGCGCGTATTTTTTCAGCGAGCTTTCTGGGAGGGAACGAGGCGTAACCTTTAAATACGCCGACTCGTTTTTTGAAAACCCCTCTACTTCCCTCAGCTCAAATATCGCGAAAGCCTCCATGGGGGTGACTTCTTTGTCATATTCGCGGGAGAAAGTCCAAAAGATCCTAAAGCAAATGGGGTTTGAGGTGATCGGGGTGTTTAATTACGACAGGGTCTACACCAAAGATTCAAACGACTTCGCCGGTTATATAGCGGCTAAAAAAGAAATAAAAGTGTCGGGCAGGGAATATATGCTGTACTTTATAAACATACGCGGCACTTATGAGGAGGAATGGTACTCAAATTTAAACGTGGGAAACGGCGCTTGTCACGAGGGGTTTAATAAAGCGGCGTCAGAGGCGTTTAAAAATCTTGCCCCCCTTATCACTTCGCCCGCCGTCTCAAGCAAAATTTGGGTGACGGGTCACAGCCGCGGCGGGGCGGTGGCGAATATCTTAGGCCGCGCGATAACGGAATCCCTCCTCGCGTATGAGGAAAACATTTACGTTTATACCTTCGCCTGCCCCGGAGTTACAAAAGAGCCAAAATCGCTCCCCAATATCTTTAATTTTTATAATCCCGGCGATATTGTCGTTAAAATACCGCTTGGCGAGTGGGGGTTTGCCCGCAACGGCAGGGATATTGCCTTCAGCCGTGAGGAAACGGTTTTAAAACGGCTCGACTCCATTTATAAAAGCGGCGCGGGCGGGCCCTACGGGGGGCTATACAGCACTTTGGATTTTGAAAGCCTTGTTGCCGGCTGGGCGCCCACGCTAAAGGATTATTACGCCAAAAAGTTGGCGGGGGTTTCTCCGTACGAATGTATGAGGCTTCTCATACCCTATTTGATAACCGGCTCCCCGCCAAAGCTGTTTTCTGTTATCGCCGCCATAGTTGCCGACAGCAAGGCGAGGGGAGTGGTATATTATTTATATGAAAACGATAAAGCCATTACTTATGGCCATTGTCAGGAGACTTATATTTTCTGGCTTGAGGCGATGTACCCTGTCGACATAATAACGGGGGTTTCGCTCACTCCGCAAAAAGGCGTTTATACCGGGCTTTCTCAGCCCGCTTTGCTTATCGGCGGGGTGTACCCGAGCGACACAATAAGTTATTCGTTTGACGGCGACGTGTTTTTCCCCGATATGCCCCATATCACCGACGCGGGGGCGTTAAGCTTTTTTGTAAGAATAAAGCGGGGCGGGTATGAGGACTGGACGAGTGAAAAGCTCACCGCGTCCCTTGACAGGGCGGTGTTTGATCTTGGCGGCGTGACTTGCGAGACAACCTCGTTTGTTTATGACGGGGGCGAAAAAATCCCGTCGCCGTTATCAAACCTCCCAAAGGGGCTGACGCCGCTTTACAGCGGAAAGTTAAAAGCAATCTCCGCCGGCGAGTACCAAATAAACGTCAAGTGGAAATATGACGAGAAAAACTATAAGCCGCCGGAGGATTTTGTGATAAAGTGGGTAATAAACAAGGCCGAATATGATTTGACCCGCGCCGGGTGGGATTACGAGCGCAGTTTTGATTATGACGGCGTTGAAAAGAGGGTGAGGCTGGTTGGGCTCCCCCGCGGGGTGACGGCTGTTTACCACGGGACATATGCCGCCGTGCTGCCCGGAATATATATCGCGAGGGCGGAGCTTCTCTATGACGCGGCAAACTTTAAAAAGCCGTCCGTTTCCCCCCTGACATGGGAGATTTCCGAGGGCGGCGAGGGGCTCCCCGCGTGGGTGGCGCTGCTTATTATCACCGCCGCGGGAGGAGTAACGGCAACGCTTTATGCCGCGGCGTACAGAAAAGTGAAAAGCCGGTGAGGGGCGGGTGTTTAGTATAATGCTTATAAAATAGATTAAGCAGTTGGTAGAACTTAAGGAAGTTATAAAAAAACCCCTAAAAGCGCTGAATATACGGCGTTTTCAGGGGTTTATTTTGTTGGGAAAAGCAAGTCAAAGTACAATGGATGAAAATTAGAGGTAAAGGTTATTATTTCGTTACTTTAGGTATTATTTTTACATTTTTAATGATATTGGCTTCGCCAATGATATTACTGCGTAATGATATTCAGCTAACGCTGAATGATATTATATTCGTCTTTATTCACGAAGTGAATATATTTCGCCAATAAGGGCGAATATAATTGAAAATCTTGTCTTTTGACAGGATTTTCTGCAATCTTTGATTAAAAAGATGTGGAATTTTCACTTTTTAATGATATTGGCTTCGCCAATGATATTACTGCGTAATAATATTCAGCTAACGCTGAATGATATTATATTCGTCTTTATTCACGAAGTGAATATATTTCGCCAATAAGGGCGAATATAATTGAAAATCTTGTCTTTTGATAGGATTTTCTGCAATCTTTGATTAAA
>JBAYZO010000045.1:0-14554 GCA_041672465.1 Eubacteriales bacterium | reverse complement strand
AACAAAAAACGTAAATAAAAATAAAAACCCGCGCCTTGGCACAATAGGCGGTCAGGCGGTCATGGAGGGGGTAATGATGAAATCCCCCAAAAGGGTGGCGACCGCCGTGAGGCGGCTTGACGGGGATATCGTCGTCAGGGACAACAGCTTTAAATCGTTTAAAGAAAAGCATAAGCTTTTAAAGCTGCCGATAGTCCGCGGCATAGTTAATTTCGCGGAGATGATGGCGCTTTCGTTTTCAACTTTAACCTCGTCCGCGGAAATGTTGGGGTTTGAGGAAGAAGAGCCGGGAAAGTTTGAAAAGTTTCTTAAAAAACATTTCGGCAAGTCTGTCGTCGCGGTCGCCTCGTTCACCGGGGTGGCGCTGGGGATCGCGCTGGCGGTGGGGCTGTTTATCTGGCTCCCGGCGTTTTTGGCGGGGATTATAAGCAGGCATCTCTTTTCGCTGGGGAAGCTTTACTCGCTTGCGGAGGGCGTTATTAAAATGGCGGTGTTTTTGGTCTACCTGCTTTTGGTATCGCTCATGCCCGATATAAAACGTATTTTTAAATATCACGGCGCCGAGCATAAATCTATTTTTTGCTATGAGTCGGGCGATGAGCTAACCGTTGAAAACATACGCGGGAAAAGCCGCTTTCACCCCCGCTGCGGCACTTCGTTTATTTTTGTGATTTTGATAATTTCAATACTTATCGGCTCCGTGCTGCCGAGCGGAATTGTCTGGCTCAGGGTGGTTCTTAAAATCCTCCTCCTCCCCGCCGTGGTGGGGCTTGGTTTTGAGTATATTATCTATGTCGGCAAGCATGAAAACCTGTTCACCCGCGTTATCGCCTCGCCGGGCTTGTGGATTCAGCGCATAACCACCAAAGAACCCGACGACAGCATGATTGAAGTCGCGATTGTTTCGATAAAATCCGCGCTGAGCGAAGAATTCCCCGATTTCGTAATCCCCCGCGAAAATGCCGCGGACGGTTTTAGCGCGGACGCCGATATTCCCGAAGACGAAAACCAAAAAAAGGATTCCATCGCCGCAAATGAAAATAGCTGAGTACAGAAAAGAAACAGCGGGTACGCTTAGCCCTTTCTTCGGCGACGAGGCGGGCTCGATAAGCGATATTTTGTTTTGCCACTATCTCGGCGTTGACAGGTCAGGGCTGATTTTAATGGGCGGGGAGGAAATCCCGGCGTTTCTCCCGGAAAAACTAAACTCCGCCGCCGACGAGCTTTCTCTCGGCGTGCCGGTTCAATATGTTATCGGCGAGTGCTGGTTTTACGGAATTAACATAAAAATCGGCAAGGGGTGTTTTATCCCCCGGAGCGACACCGAAGTTTTGGTCAAGGCGGCTCTATCCGCTCTCCCGCCCGGCGGAGTCTTTGCCGATATTTGTACCGGCAGCGGGTGTATAGCCGCGGCGATCGCGCATACCCGCAAGGACGCGCGCGGGGTCGCGCTTGAGCTCTCGCCAAAGGCGCTTGCCTTTGCCGGGCAAAACCTTGCCGAACACCCGAATGTCAAAGTTTTGCGGTTTGACGCCGTGGACGAAGACGACTATTTAAAGCTACGCGGACAGTTCGGGGAAAAGTTTGACCTTATAACCTGCAACCCGCCGTATATCCCCACGGGCGACATTGATTTTCTTGACCAGCAGGTTCTTTACGAACCGAAAACATCGCTTGACGGCGGCGAGGACGGGCTGTTTTATTACAGGGAAATAGTAAAGCTTCTTGATATTATCCTGAAAAAAGAGGGGACGGTCATTTTTGAGGTGGGGCGCGGACAGTCGCATGATGTGTCGGCGATTTTAGCGGAAGAGGGCTACTGCCGCGCGGTTATCAAGGACTTAAACCAAACAGAAAGGGTTATTTTAGCTAAAAAATATTGACTTTGCGAAATTAACGTACTATTATATTATGGTACGTTTTTATTTACCGGAGGGGGTGACGGCTTTTAAGGAAGAAATGTTTTTCGAAAAACAAAACGCTGGGTTTGACAAAATTACCTCAAGGTCAAACGAAAAAATAAAACTCCTCACGTTTTTAAACGACAGAAGAGAACGGGAGTCGCGCCGCCTTTTTTTCTTTGAGGGCGGGCACTTGCTTGAGGAATACCTAAGGGCAAAACTCACCCCTTGGGCTTTATTTTTTACCTCCGAGGCTTATGAAAAATACGGCGGCTTGATAAATCATACCATTTGCTCAAAATATATGGTGACCCGTGAGGTATATAAAAAAGCCACTTGCGAGAAATCCCCGCAGGGCGTTTTATGCGTGTCGGGATTTTTGCCGAATATAATTGACCTGAGCAAAGAAGACGCCGGGGAAAGCGCGAAAACCCTCCCGGGGGGCGTTATTTTGGAATCAATAAGGGACGCGGGAAACCTCGGCGGGATTATCCGCACCGCCGCGGGGTTAGGGATAAGCAGCGTTATTGTCAGCCGCGACTGCGCCGATTTATATTCCCCCAAAACCTTAAGGGCTTCAATGGGCGCGCTGTTTTTTACAAAAATTATGGTTTCTTCAAATATCCCCGAACTTATAACCGTGCTTGAGGGCGCGGGGCGAAAAGTCTACGCCGCCTCCCCGCACGGCTCCGCTTTTGAGCTTGGCGAAAAAGATATTTCGCCGCGAAGCTTTATTGTGCTGGGCAACGAGGGCGAAGGGGTGAGCGAGCCCGCCGCCGCCGTTTGCTCCGGCAGCGTTAAAATCCCAATGGGGAGCGGGGCGGAAAGCCTTAATGTAGCGGCCGCATCCGCTATCCTTTTATGGGAAATGGTAAGAAATAAAAAAAGTTAAAATAACGACTTTAAAAAGGGTGGACGCGATGGACAACAGCGTGTACTATGTGTGGCTTTCTTTGGCTTTGGGGCCGCAAAACCCCCGTTACAGCGCGCTTTTAGCGGCTTTTGGCAACGCTAAGGAAATTTATGACGAGGATGACTATATAAAACGAATACCCACCCTAAAGCTTTCGGAAACTCAGCTTAGAAGATTAAACAACAAAAACCTTGACAAGGCAATGGAGATCTGCGCCAAATGTATCAGCGGCGGGTACGGAATACTCACCTACCACGACAGGCTGTTCCCCGACCGCCTTAAGATAATATCCTCTCCTCCGCCGCTGCTCTATTACCGCGGAAAGCTTAAAAACTTAAACGAGGAATGTTTGATTTCCCTTGTGGGGACAAGGAGCATGACAAATTACGGCAGGCAGGTGACAAGGCAGTTCTCGCGGGCTTTCGCCGCTTCGGGCGCCGTCGTAGTCAGCGGTATGGCTAAGGGAGTGGACAGCGAGGCGCACTCGGGCTGTCTTGAGGAAAACGGCTATACGGTAGCCGTGCTCGGCACCGGGATAGACAATCCCTACCCCAAAGAAAGCGTGGGGCTCTACCACGAGATAATAAAGCGCGGGCTTGTCATAAGCGAGTTTTACCCCGGCTCCCCCGCCCACGCCCATAACTTCCCCATAAGAAACCGCGTTATTTCGGGGATTTCCTCCGCCACCGTGATAACAGAGGCGGGTTCACGCTCGGGGGCGCTTATCACCGCGAAGCTTGCGATAATGCAGGGGAAGGACGTGTTCGCGCTTCCGGGGCTGACGGGGAGCGAACAGTCGACGGGGACGAATATGCTCCTTCAAAAAGGGGTCAGCTTGGCGTACAGACCCTCCGACGTGCTCTCCAAGCTTGAGCTTGTCTACCCGGATAAAATCCATATCCCCGCTTCCGCTTATAAAACAGAGAGCATTTCCCCTTTCCCGAAGAGCATGCTTAGCGAAACGGCCGCGGAAACACCCAAAAAACCCCAAAAGCCAAGCTTTGACATGGGGGAACTTGAACCGATGGAAAAAGCAATCGTAACGCTTCTTAAAGGCGAGGCGGGCGGGCTTATCCCCGACGCGATAATTGAAAAAACCCTCGCCGACCCGTCGGACGTGCTGTCCTCGCTGACGGTGCTTGAGATATATAATATCGTGGTTGAAGACGAATTCGGAAAATACAGTTTAAAAAGCTAAGCATTCTATCTTTTTTTGAGTAACCTTTAAATATAAATAAACAAAATCAGCTAAAATAAAGATTAAAATTAGAACAATCATTTTTGAAAGGCATGGATATCTGGATGAATACTCTGGTAATAGTGGAATCCCCTTATAAAACCCCCGCCATAAAAAGCATTCTCGGCAAGGGCTATAAGGTAGTCGCCTCAAAGGGACATGTTCGGGATCTCCCGAAAAGCCGGCTCGGGATCGACACCGAAAACAACTTTGAGCCGCAGTATGTCAATATACGCGGCAAGGGCGACCTTATAAAATCCCTTAAAAAAGAGGCGAAGAAAGCGGATTTGGTACTCTTGGCGACAGACCCGGACAGAGAGGGAGAGGCGATAAGCTGGCACCTCACCAAAGCGCTTGACCTTGATGGGGGAAAAGTAAAGCGGATCACGTTTAACGAGGTGACAAAGACAAAACTTAAAGAAGCGATTAAAAATCCCCGGGATTTGGATATAAATTTAATCAACGCCCAGCAGACAAGGCGGATACTCGACAGGCTGGTGGGCTATAAAATCTCCCCTTTTCTCTGGAAAAAAGTCGAAAGCGGACTTTCGGCGGGGAGGGTTCAGTCGGTGGCGACGCGAATTATCGTCGAGCGCGACGAGGAAATAGCCGCTTTCACCCCCGAGGAATACTGGAACCTTTTTGCGCTGCTGGCAACAGAGAGCGGCGACGAGCTTACCGCGAAGTTTTTCGGGTCGGGCGGCGAAAAAACAGAGCTTAATCGCGAGGAGGAAGTGAAAAAGATAATCTCGGCGGTGAGCGGAAAAACCTTTAAAGTGACAAGCGTGAAAAAGAGCGTCAAGCTTAGGAAAGCCTCCCCGCCGTTCACCACTTCCACCCTCCAGCAGGAGGCTAACAGGCGGTTTTCTTTCCCCTCCCAAAAGACCATGGCGATAGCGCAGGAACTTTACGAGGGGCTGAATTTAGGCGACAAAAACATTCACGGCCTTATAACCTATATGCGCACCGACTCGGTGAGGATTTCCGACGAGGCAAGGGACGAGGCGAGGGAATTTATCGTTAAAAAATACGGGAAAGACTTCTACCCCGAAACCCCTAATGTATATAAATCAAAAAAGCTCTCCCAAGACGCCCACGAGGCGATACGGCCGACAAATCTGCTCACCACCCCGGAGAGCGTTAAGAGCAAGGTCGGGAACGACACTTACAGGCTGTATAAGCTTATTTGGGAACGCTTTTTGGCAAGCCAGATGAGGGCGGCCGAATACGACACGGTAAACGCCGTCATAACTTCCGCCGGCTATGACTTTAAAACCTACGGCAGCACCCTTAAGTTCGCCGGGTTTACCGCGATTTCCGACGACATGCCCGCCGACGCCGAAAACGAGCAGACATCAACCCTCCCCGCGCTCGGAGAGGGGGATATCCTGCTTGAAAAAAGCATAACGCCCGAACAGAAATTCACCCAGCCGCCCCCAAAATATACCGAGGGCTCGCTTGTAAAGGCGCTTGAGGAAAAAGGCATTGGCCGCCCCACCACCTACACCCCGACGATTTCCACAATTATCGCGAGGGGATATGTGGAGCGGAGCGGAAAGTTCCTTGACCCCACCGAACTTGGGAAAATCACCACAAAGCTTATGAAAGAATGTTTCCCCAAAATAATCGACTATGACTTTACCGCCAATATGGAGTCAGACCTTGACCGGGTGGAAGAGGGCGAGATAGACCGCATTTATGTGCTGAGGGAGTTTTACGGCGATTTTGTAAAACAGCTTGAGTTCGCCGACACGGCGCTTGAAAAAGTTAAATATGAAAAGCCCGTTGTCGAGACCGACCTCATCTGCGAAAAATGCGGGGCGACAATGGTTGAAAAAGAGGGAAGGTTCGGCAAGTTTGCCGCCTGCCCCAATTACCCCAAATGCAAAAACACAAAGCCGCTCAAAACCTCAGGCGAGGGCGACGGCTCTTCCCCCCCGGTAAAAGTCGAGGGTATAAACTGCCCCGTCTGCGGCAAAGGGATGGTTGTGAGGAAGTCCGCCTACGGGCCGTACTACGCCTGCGAAAACTACCCCGAATGCAAGGGCACCCGCCCATTCGCCAAAGATATCGGCGTTCCCTGCCCAAAATGCGGTAAACGGCTGTTTATGAAACAAAGCAAGTCAAAGCGGGTGTTTTATTCCTGCGAGGACTACCCGAACTGCGACTTTTCCTGCTGGGACGCCCCGCTTGCCGAAAAATGCCCGGCCTGCGGAGCAATGCTTTTGAAAAAGAAATATAAAAACACCGTCTATTGCAGTAAAAAATGCGGCTTCACAGAAGAGAGAGCTGATTAAAAAATTTCATTTTTTAATCAGCAGGTTTTAAGCCTGCGATTTGAAAGGATAAGAAAATGAAAACAAGAATAATCGTCGACGCCATGGGGGGCGACAACGCTCCGTTTTCCATGGTAAAAGGAGCGGTCGACGGTGCTCTGGCATACGGCGCGGACCTTATATTTGTGGGAAACAAGCCGGAAATAGAGGAAATATTAAAAACCCTCCCGACGTCGTCGCTTGACATTAAAGTCGTCCACACCGACGTTTGGGTGGAGATGTCCGACCCGCCGACTTCAGTTAAAAAGGAAAAGCGGGGTTCCTCGGTGGCGATCTCCTGCGACCTTTTAAACGACGGCGAGGGGGATGTGCTGATAAGTTCGGGAAACACCGGGGCGCTGTTCACCGCCGCCACACTTTTTATAAGAAAATTAAAGGGCGTGCGGCGCTCGGCGCTCGGCGCGGTCATAAACCTTGAAAACCCCTTTATTCTTGTCGATTCGGGCGCGAATATCGAGGTCACGCCGGAAATCCTCACCCAGTTCGCGTATATGGGTTCGCTCTACTGCCGTTATATGATGAAGATAGAGAACCCCCGCGTCGCCCTTATCAACAACGGCGCGGAAGAGACCAAGGGCACCGGCCTTTACAGGGAAACCCACGCTTTGCTAAAGCAAACCGGGCTTAACTTTGTGGGGAACTGCGAGACCCGCGACCTCGCTAATAACTTTTGCGACGTCGCCGTGTGCGACGGCTTTGTGGGCAACATCACCCTTAAAGCCATTGAGGGAATGGGTCAGTTTATTATAAGAAACTTCAAGGAAATATACGGCAAAAACGCTTTTTCCAAACTTTCATATCTGCTTATTAAAAACAACATAGCGGGGTTTAAAAAACAAATAGACCACCGGGAATACGGCGGCGCGCCGTTTTTGGGGATATCCAAACCCGTTATAAAAAGCCACGGCTCCGCCGACCCCAAAAGCATTATGTCAACCATAAAGCAGGCGCGGGATTATCACCAAAGCGGGCTTAACGAAAAAATAGCCGAGGGCGTGGCAAATTGGGGGAAATAAAGATAAAAGTTAAGAGAGAAGAGAGAAGAGAGAAGAGATAAGGAAGTGGTCGCAATGAATCTTCCAAACGACAAGGCGTTGCTTGAAGAGCGGATAGGATATGTCTTTTCGGACAAAACGCTCCTTACAAACGCGCTGACCCATTCGTCATACTGCAACGAGAACCGCACCCCGGAGGGCGCGCCGCCCTCAAACGAAAGGCTTGAGTTTTTAGGCGACTCGGTGCTGTCGATTATTGTTTCGGACTACATTTATAAAAACTATTCGGCTTTTGACGAGGGCGACCTTACAAAAGTCCGCGCCGCGGTGGTCTGCGAATCCACCCTCGCCCGTCTTGCCGGGGAAATCGGGCTGGGCGGCTTTATTCTTCTCGGCAAAGGCGAGGAATCAACCCGCGGGCGGGTTCGCAAATCAATACTCTCCGACGCCTTTGAGGCGCTCCTCGGGGCGATTTATCTTGATGGCGGGATTGAGAAAGCAAAGGAATTTCTGCTGCCGAAAGCCGAAAAAGCCGCGCTGTCGGCTTTAAAAAAAGGCACGGAAGACTATAAGTCCCGGCTTCAGCGGATAACCCAAGAAACCCCCGAGGAAATTCTTGAATACCGCCTTATAGCCGAAAACGGCCCGCCCCATGATAAAACCTTTACCGTGGAGGCAAGGCTTAACTCCAACTTGCTCGGCATTGGTTCGGGGAAGACAAAAAGGCAGGCGGAGCAAAACGCCGCCAAAGAGGCGCTGGGATTTTTCGGGGATTTCGCGTAAAATGAAAGTTCACAAGAACATAGCCATATTCATACCCCATCGGGGGTGCAAAAACGACTGCGTGTTCTGCTCGCAGGCAAAAATCACCGGGGTGAAAAGGCAAACGCTTCCGCTCGATGAAGAAATTGAAAGCGTTAAAAAAATCATTTTGGAATCAATCCCGACCCTCGGCGGCGCAAGGACTGAAATTGCCTTTTTCGGAGGAAGTTTTACGGGAATTGAAAAAGAACGAATGACTTCCCTTTTAAAGTGCGCTTCTGATTTTATCGGCGGGGATATAATCGGGATCAGGTGCTCGACAAGACCCGACTATATCGACGGCGAAACCTGCGAACTGCTTAAGGAATACGGGGTAACGGCGGTTGAGATCGGGGTGCAGTCAACGTCTGACAAAGTGCTATGCGCGTCAAAACGGGGGCATGGTTCGGATATAATCGCAAAGGCGTGTTCGATGATAAAAAGCCATGGCTTTGAGCTTGGCTGCCAGATGATGGTGGGGCTTCCGCTTTCCTCGGAGCAAGACGAGATTCAAACCGCGAAAGACATTGTTTCGTTCGGCGCCGATGCCTGCCGGATTTACCCCGTCGTGGTGTTTAAGTCCACCCCGCTTTATAGAATGGCGCTCTCGGGGGAATACGCCCCGCTCTCAGTAGAGGAAGCCGCCCTCCGCGCGGCGAAATGCGGGACAATTTTTATTGAAAATAATATTAAAATCCTTAAAATTGGGCTTCACTCGTCTGTTGAGCTTTCGGACGCGCCTTTCGGCGCCAACCACCCCGCCATAGGTGAGATAGCCGAGGGCGAGATATACTATAACCTTATCACAAAGAAACTTGACGGCAGCATTTCCCCGCCCGAAAAAGATATTTCGGTTTATATCCCGCGCGGGGAGCTTTCAAAGTGTATCGGCCAAAAGGGAATTATAAGAGAACGGCTGAGCCGAAAATACGGGCGAAAAATCAAATTTATAATCGACGAAAAGCTTGAAAAGTATTTTATCAGGATATAAAAAACAAACGAGTAAGATACAAACAAAAATAAAAAAACCATTTGGGGAAACATAACGGTGAAACTCAAAGCAATTGAAATGCAGGGATTTAAATCCTTCCCGGATAAAACAAAAATGACCTTCGAGGGCGGCATAACGTCGATTATCGGCCCCAACGGCAGCGGGAAAAGCAATATAAGCGACGCCATACGCTGGGTGCTGGGCGAAATGTCGGTCAAAAGTCTTCGCGGCAGTAAAATGGAGGACGTTATCTTCAACGGCACCGAAAAAAGACCGCCGGCAAACTTCGCCGCCGTGTCGTTATACCTTGACACGGCCGCCGAATACAGTTTCGCGAAAGACGGCGGCGAGGGCGCTCAAGCGCCTTTAATGGCAAAGATCAGCCTTTCCGACGAAGACGTGTTTGTTATCACCCGCAGGTTTTACCGCACGGGGGAGAGCGAATATTTTATAAATAAAAAACAAGTCCGCCTTAAGGATTTGTACGAGCTGTTTTACGACACCGGGATTGGCAGGGAGGGTTATTCCGTCATCGGTCAGGGCAAAATAGCAGAGGTGCTGTCGGTAAAAGGGGACGAGAGGCGGAACATTTTTGAAGAGGCGGCGGGAATAAGCAAATACCGCTTTAAAAAGACCGAGGCCGAAAAAAAGCTAAAAGAAACCGCCCTTAACCTTGAGCGGGTTGGCGATATCTTAACCGAGGTTAATTCCCGCGTCGAGCCGCTCTTCAAAGAGTCCGAGAACGCCAAAAAATATATTGTTTTATCAAAAGAAAAAAAAGAGCTTGAAATAACAATTTGCCTTGAAAAAGCTGATATTTTAAGGGAAAGCCTTAAATCTTCGGAAAAAAACCTGACCATTTCAAAGCTTGAGCTTGACAACTCGACCGACGAGGTCTCGGAAATAGAAAAAAGCGAGGAACTGTTTACCCTCGGCGGGTATAGCCTTATGCAAAAAAAGGCTTCGATTGAATCCGACCTTTCCCAAATTTCCGGGCTTTCTTCTGAAATTTCAAAACAAAACGCGGTGCTTCAAAACGAAGTCAAGCATTTTAACGAGAAAATCACTTCACTAAGGCAGGAAAATCCGGCAAACGATGAAATAAACGCCGAGCAGCAAAGACAAAGGGATGAACTAAAAGAAAAAATAGCATCCTGCCTTGTCGAGCTTAAAAACCTTGAAACCTCTCTTGCCAAATCGGAAGAAAGCCTTAAAGAAAACGTCTGGCTTTTACAAAGAGAAGAAGAAAAAAAAGAAAAACTCTCCGGGCTTTTGCGGGAAAACGAAAACGCGGCCCTTAAAACCCTCCAAAGCCTCGCGTCGCTTGAGTCTTTGGCGGCCTCCCTTGAAAAAAGCGCTTTTACCGTTTCGGAACAAGCCGTAAACAGCGAAACGCGGCTTGATGAATACCGTAAAAAAAGCAAAACGCTAACGGAAGAAGAGGCATTACTGTCCGAAAAAACCTCAAAGCTAAAAGGAGAAACGGCGGAATGGGAGGGGTTTCTCGCCCAAAAGGACGGCGAAACTTTAAAATCAAAAAACGCGCTGAACATGCTTAAAATTCAAAAAACCGCGATTTCCGAAAAACTTTCCCACCTGTCGCGCCTCAATGAGCTGTTCGAGGGGTACTCGGAATCGGTAAAATATGTTATGAGGGCGTTCGCGAAGGGCGAAATCCTATCTTCGGCGGGGAAATCAAGCCTTCGCGGCACGGTGGCGTCGCTATTTACGGCGGACAGCGACAACGCGCTGGCGATTGAGACATCCCTTGGCGCTTCGGCTCAGTTTATTGTCGCCGATTCCGAAATCCACGCCAAACAAGTCATAGAACACCTCAAAACCACCGGCAAAGGCAGGGTGACAATACTCCCGCTTGACACAATAAAGGGAAGAAAATATGACCCGTCCAAAATCAAAGACGAGCGCGGCTTTGTCGGGGTAGCCTCTGATCTTGTAAAAAGCGACGAAAAGTACAAACGCATAGCCGAGGAGCTTTTAGGCAGGACAATTATAGCAAATGATATGGAAACCGGCTTTTCAATAGCCAAAAAAACTTCCTTTACCGTTCGGGTAGTCACAAAAGACGGGCAGGTCATAAACACGGGCGGCTCGTTCACCGGCGGCTCCCCCCCTAAAAAGACGGGACTTCTCACCCGCAACGCGGACATTGACGTTTTGGAAAACCAAATCCGCGACATTGACGCTCAAATTTCAAAAGAAGAAGAAAATATAGCCAAAATCCAAAGCGAAGCGGAAAAAGTAAAAGCAAAGCTTGTTGAAATAAAAAGCCTGATTGAGAGATATGAAACTTCCCGCCGAAATGTAAGGGAAAAAATATTTGAAACAAACGCCATTTGCGCCGAGGAAGAAAAAAGGCTGCTTTCACTAAAAGCGCAGCTTGCGGCCGGCGGGGACGAAAAAACCAAAACTTTACTTCAAATTGAAGACGAAAAGGCCAAAAAAACTTCCCTTGACGGCGAAAAACAAAAAACACTAACGCTCTTGGAACAATCTTCCGCAAGTCAAAAAGCCCTGCTGGGCAAAGAAGAAGAGCTTAAAACCCATATTAACTCGCTGAAAATTGAAGTGGCAAGCCAAAACGCGTATTTGTTTTCCCAAACGGAAAAAGAAAAAGAGCTTGGGGTTTTGATTGAGGCGCGGCGGGAAAAAGCCGGCAGGGACGGCGAACTGCTTGAGTTACTTTTAAAAAACCTCGCGGAAAGCGAAAAAACCATTGCCGAAAACGAAAAGCTGCTCGCGTCTTATTGTGAGGAAAGCGAAAAGCTGGAAGAAAAGCTCGCCCGGGCGTCAGACGAGATAGACGAGAGGGAAAAACTTATCCCGCAAAGACGGGCGGCACTAAAAGAGGCTCAGATAAGAAAAGAACAGGCCTTTATAACCTACACCCGGCTTGAAAACAGCCAAAGCTCCGCGAGAGCGGAATATGACGGGCTGCTCAGAACGCTTTGGGACGAGTACGAGCTAACCTACTCAACCGCCGTTAGCCACAGGCTGCCGCCCGGGGAAACCGACAAAATGCCGTCGCGGCTTAACTCGGTAAAAAATAAGATCCGCGCGCTTGGGCTTATAAACGCGCGGGCGATAGAAGAATATGAGGAAACGGTAAAAAGGCGCGACTTTCTCCAAAGCCAGTCCGATGACCTTATCGCCGCCGGAAAAAAACTTGACGGCGAGATATTAAAGCTTGAAAAAACAATGGTTCAAACGTTTAAGACCACTTTTGACAAAGTGAGCGAAAAGTTCGGAGGGGTGTTCGCCGAGCTGTTCGGCGGCGGAAGTGCAAGGCTTGAGCTTTCCGATCCCGCTCTCCCCCTTGAGTGCGGAATCGATATTATTATCCGCCCGCCGGGAAAATCAATAAAGTCCATTTCCCTCCTTTCGGGCGGGGAGCAGTCGTTTTCCGCGATCGCGCTCTACCTCGCGCTGCAAGAAATCAACCCCTCGCCGTTTTGCGTTTTTGACGAAATAGAGGCGTCGCTCGACGAGGTAAACCAAGCGAAACTAATGGATTACATAAGAAACCACTGCGAAAAAACACAGTACATTCTCATAACCCACCGGCGTTCAACCATGGAAAAGTCCGACGTGCTCTACGGGATAACCATGCGGGAAAAAGGGGTGTCGGAACACTTGCGGCTTGAGCTTGACGCCATCGGCGAGAAAATTGACGAGTATACGAACGCCGGTTAAAAATATTTTCTTTTAGTAAATCAGTGGAATTAAGAAAGGAAAAAGCATAAATGGGTTTGTTTGATAAGCTAAAGGCCGGACTTAAAAAAACAAAAGACTTTTTTTCCGCCCCGGTAAACATGCTGTTCGCGAAAGAGGGGCGAATAGACGAGGATTTTTATGAGGAACTCTTTGACCTTTTAATCCTCGCCGACGTGGGCGTGGCAACTTCGGGTGAAATTGTTGAAAGCCTTAAGTCGCGGCTTAAGGAAAACAAAATAAAAGAAATAGCGCTTGCCAAAACAGAGTTTAAAACCATTCTTCAAGAGATAATCGGCTCCGACGAACCCTTAACCTTTGACGAAAAAACCGTTATTCTTGTCGTTGGCGTTAACGGAGTGGGGAAAACCACTTCGATCGGCAAGATAGCGCATATGCTAAGCCGCCAAAATAAAAGCGTGCTGCTTTGCGGCGGGGACACTTTCAGGGCGGCGGCGTCTGAACAGCTCGGGCTTTGGGGGGACCGCGTCGGAGTGCCCATGATTTCCCAATCCCAAGGGGCGGACCCCGCGGCGGTGGTGTTTGACGCCTGCGGAGCGGCTAAAAAGCAAAACGCCGACGTGCTGATTATCGACACCGCCGGCAGGCTCCACAACAAGAAAAATCTAATCGATGAGCTTTCAAAAATCAGCCGCGTCATAAGCCGAGAATGGCCGGAGGCGAAAAGAGAAACGCTTCTCGTCCTCGACGCCGTGACGGGTCAGAACGGACTTGTTCAGGCCGCCGAATTTACCAAAGCGGTAAAGGTGGATGGAATAATCCTCACAAAACTTGACGGCACCGCCAAAGGCGGGGTGGTCATGGCGATAAAACACACGCTGGGCATACCCGTAAAGCTTATCGGCGTAGGCGAGGGAAAAGACGACCTTGAAATTTTTTCAGGCAGGGATTTTGTTGAGACTTTGTTTGAGGGCTGACAACATATGACCATAAATCAAACCGAAAAAATAGTTTTGGCGACGCGAAACCCAAATAAAGCCGATGAGATTAAAAAAGCTTTTGTCTCCGCCGGAATAAAAACCCCGCTCATAACCCTTGACGAGGCAGGGTTTTACGGCGAAATTATCGAGGACGGCAGCAGTTTTAAAGAAAACGCCCTTATCAAGGCAAAAGCCGCCTGTATCGCCACCGGGCTTGTCTCAATAGCCGACGACTCGGGGCTTGAGGTGGAGTTCCTCGGCGGCAGGCCGGGCGTGCTTTCCGCGAGATACGGCGGGGAAAGCGGCGGCTATGACAATAAAATAAACCTGCTGCTCGGGGAACTGTCAGGCGTTCCGGGAAACGACAGGCGCGCGAGGTTTGTGGCGGTCTTTTGCTGTTATTTCCCGGACGGCGGATATTTTTTCGCCGACGGCGAATGCGAAGGGATAATAGCGCAAAAAAAGGCGGGGGCGGGGAATTTTGGCTATGACCCGGTCTTTTACTACCCTCCTTCGCGAAAAACTTTCGCCCAAATGTCCGCCGAAGAAAAAAACAAAATCAGCCATAGAGGAAAAGCGGTCGAACGTTAATTCCCAAAGTAAATTCCACAGTTGGTAGGGGGTTGAAATTAGATTGAGAAATCAGTGGAAGTTTGTTTGAGAAACACGAAAAAGAATAAAAAGAAGAATCAAAAAGCAGTATAAAATAG
>JBAYZO010000044.1:0-14575 GCA_041672465.1 Eubacteriales bacterium | reverse complement strand
ATCCCGGCGGGGCAGTGCGGCCGCGACACCTCAAACCTTGAGTCGCTGAAAAACACCGAAGTGCCGGTAAAGCTTATCGATTTCAACGCCTTGAGAAAAAAAGTGGTCGGCTCGATACGTATCGCCAAAAAAATAGAGCGCAAGGCAAAGCTTGACGAATTTTACGAATCCCTTGAGATCGGGCAAAAGCTCACCGGAACGGTGCGCTCCGTAACCAATTACGGCGCGTTCGTCAACATAGGCCCCACGGACGGGATGATTCATGTTTCGGAAATGTTCTGGGGGAGACCCAGAAACCCCGCCGAACTGTTTAAGCCCGGCGACAGCGTGGACGTTTATATCAAAGACAAAGACCGGGAAAACGAACGGATTTCCTTAGGCTATAAGACAGAAGACACAAACCCTTGGAAGATTTTCAGCGACAAATACAAGGTTGACGACATTGTGAACGTCTCGATAGTCAGCATTATGCCGTTCGGCGCGTTTGCCGAGATTGTTCCCGGCGTGGACGGGCTTATCCACTGCTCGCAAATAGGTCACAGATTTGTCGCCAACCCCGCGTCTGTCCTCAAAGTGGGTCAGAGCGTAAACGTTAAAATCACGGCTATCGACGACGAAAAAAACAGGGTCAGCCTTTCTATAAAAGCGCTCCTCGGCCCTGAGGAAGCCACGCCCGAAGAGATGGAAAGCGCGGGTGTTATTATAGCAGCAGAAGAAGAAGAAAAAGAAAAAGAAAAAGAACCGGCGGAAGTCGAAATTGCCGATATAGTTGAAGAAGCTGAAACCGAAGTTGCCGAAATCGAAACCGTTGAAACAGAAGTTGCCGAAGCCGAAGTTGAAGAAACCGAAGTTACCGAAACCGAAGTTACCGAAACCGAAGCTACCGAAACCAAAACGGTCGAAACCGAGGAAACCAAGGAAACCGTAGAAGCAGAGGTAACAGAGTCAGAAGCGGAGCAACAGCAACCCGAAGAAGTTTTAGAAAACCCCGAAAAGCCTGATGAAACCGACGGCGGAGCGGAAGAACAGCCCGAAAACCAAAACGAGGGCTGAGCGGCTATAAATATCTTAACAAAAAGAGCAATATAACAGCATAAAACCGGAAACCTTGAGGAGTCCGGTTTTATATTTTATATAAATTAACTTATTAAGAAAAACAAAAAAGAAAAAACCCGCCATGGCCGTGATTCCCGAGAAACGAAACCCTGCCCAAGCAGGACGGTGCGCTCTCCGCCGTTTTGTGCTTCCAACATCCGCTTGCGGGGGTGTCAAGGACACGGCCCGAAGCGGGAGGCCTGCATGCCCGCGAACGGAATATGCGCTCCTTTTCGTAAATGTGGGTTTATGCTCGGAAATACACGCACCGGGCAGGAGGGATTTACAAAAAAGCCGGTTTTATGTGTATGTGTTTTTTCTTTTTATAGTATTGTTTCTTTACAGTATAATAATAAACTCTTTTCTTTGTGAGGGGCGGGGGTTAGTCGTCTTCCCCGTCGCTGTCGCTATCTTCTTCGCCGTCGGTTTCAAATTCGTCATCGTCTTTTTCCCCATAAACCTCGTCGAGGTCTATTTCGCTCATAAACTCGTTTTCAAAGGCCGCGGCGGCCTTGTCAAACTCGTCGTCGTCATCTATCGTTACAAGAATCTCATCGCCGTTTTCATCGGTTTCGGTTCTCAGGATAACATATTCGTCGTCTTCGTTATCTACGGGCTCAAGCGCCACATAGGTTTTATCTTCCAACAATAGGTCGCCTATCACATAAAATTCGGTGGATTCCCCTTCTTCGTCAATCAGCGTTACTTTGCCTATCTCGTTGTTATCATTGTTGTCGTTATTTTTAGCGTCCATTGAATTTTTATCCTTTCGATTAAATAACCGGACTCGCGCGTTTTTCGCGAATAGTTTTTTACCTTTCGCGCTTACGGCTAAAGAGAAAAATCAGCGTGAGCGATAACTTCGCCACGCAAAATCTCACCCATTTCACAGCTTCATTTTAGCATAGCGAAAACCCAAAGTCAAGCTTTTTATAGGCCTTGTAATTTTTTCCGCCGACAATTTACCCCATATTATCGCCGCCATTGCCAAGCCAAAGGAGTTTTAGTTAAATTCCTACAAAAAAATTCGTGAATTTTTGGTAAAATCTTCACGAATTACTTGAAAAATCGTTTTAATTATTGTATTATTAAGTGTATCTGCACTAATGCTTTATTAAAGTTTCTGTCGCTTTCCCGGATTTGCGTTATTAAAAACAGCGGCTTTTCCAAACAATATTATTTAACCGATAAACTCGCGGGAAAAAACTAAAACGGAGGGTAAACATATATGTCCAACAAGCTTTTCCAGGGGCTTATATATCAAATGAAAGACTCCGCCGACAGGATTATCGGCGTGGTTGACGAAAAAGGCGCGGTGGTCGCCTGCAGCAACCTTTCGCGAATAGGCGAAATAAGAAGCGACGTGGTGGAGGAGATTTCCTACACCTTTGATTCCGTAACGCTGGGCGGTTACACATACCGCGCGGTCGGCTCGCACACAAGGGCGGAATTTATCGTGTTCGCGGAGGGCGAGGACAACCTCGCCAAGAGCCTCGCCTCGGTGATTTCAATCGCCCTTACAAATCTTAAATCGCTGTATGATGAAAAATACGACAAGGCGAACTTTATCAAAAACATTATACTCGACAACATTCTGCCCGGGGACATTTACGTCAAAGCCAAGGAACTTCGCTTTGACAGCGAGATCAACCGGGTGGTTTATCTCATTCGATTTTTAAACAAGGGCGATATGGTTCCGTTTGATATCGTCCAAAACCTGTTCCCCGACAAAACCCGCGACTATGTGATTTCGGTCAGCGAAACCGATATTGTGCTTGTTAAGGAACTTAAAACCTCGGCGGAGACAAAATCCGTGGAGGCTTTCGCGAAAGCTATCAACGACACCGCCTCCGGCGAATTTTATTACCGCACGGTTGTGGGAATCGGCTCGGTGGTTCAAAACATCAAGGAGCTCGCGCGGTCTTACAAAGACGCGCAAGTGGCGCTTGAGGTGGGTAAGGTTTTCGGGTCGGAAAAAAACGTCATCAACTATGAAAACCTCGGCATTGGCCGGCTTATTTATCAGCTCCCCGCCACGCTTTGCGAAATGTTTCTTCAAGAAGTCTTTAAGCGCGGCTCGCTTGAAAGCCTTGACCGGGAAACTTTAATGACCATTCAGGCCTTTTTCGACAACAACCTTAACGTTTCCGAAACCAGCCGAAAACTTTTTGTCCACAGAAACACCCTTGTTTACCGGCTTGAGAAAATTAAAAAGCTCACCGGGCTTGACCTGCGGGAATTTGACCACGCCATAACGTTTAAAGTGGCGCTTATGGTTAAAAAGTATATCGCGTCAAAGCCCACGATGTATTGACGCCTTGGCGCAAGCGAAAGACTTTTTGACCCGCGGCTAAAGAATAATTTAAGGACTTTCAAATAATGATAACCTTTCAAAACGTGTCCATGGTTTATCCCAACGGCACCGTCGCCTTAAGAAACGTGAATCTTGAGATAAACGACGGTGAGTTTGTATTTATCGTCGGTAAATCCGGCGCGGGCAAAACCACGCTTACAAAGCTCCTCCTCGGTGAGGAGAAAATTACGGGGGGAAAGCTCCACGCCGGAAAGTACAAGCTTGAAAGGCTGCCGAAACGGCATATACCCTATCTTCGGCGAACCCTCGGGGTGGTTTTTCAGGATTTCCGGTTGTTTTACAACAAAACTGTGTATGAAAACATCGCCTTCGCCCTCCGCGTGGTGGGGGAAAAGCCGTCGGTTATAAGAAAAAGAGTTCCCGCTTTTCTTAACCTTGTGGAACTCACCGATAAGTCCGACCGATTCCCCGACGAGCTGTCGGGCGGCGAACAGCAGAGAGTCGCCTTCGCGCGGGCGCTGGCGAACAACCCGAAAATGATAATAGCCGACGAGCCGACGGGCAACCTCGACCCGGAAATGTCAAAAGAGCTTATGGACCTTCTCGTGAGGATAAACAAGCTCGGCAAGACGGTCATTGTGGTGACGCACGAAAAAAGCCTTGTGGATATGTACCGCAAGCGGGTGGTAACAATCCATGACGGCGAAATTGTTTCCGACCGTTGTTCGGGGGGGTATACAGATGAAACTTGTTAGGAGTTTTTTTTATCTTTTGGGGCAGGGCATCGTAGGCGTGTTCAGAAACTCGATAATGTCCACCGCCTCGGTGCTGGTGCTGGTGTGCTGTATGCTTATCGTGGGGACTTTCGGCCTTGTCATAAAGGCGGTTGACGACAACCTTAAGAAAGTCGATTCGCTGAACGTCATTGTCGCGTACATAGACCCTTCCGCCACAAACGAGAATATTGCCGAAATGGAACTCGCCATAACCGTCTATAACCCTGACGTTTCAATTGAGTTTGTTGACAAAGAGACAGGGCTTAAAAAAATGCAGGAAGATATGGGCGGCGACATTGACCTTGAAATGTATTTGAACTCAAATCGCTTAAACCCGCTTCCCGACACTTTTGAGATAACCTTCCCCGAAGCGGAGGGCGCGGAGGCTCTTAATAACTTTGTAAATAATCTTGATAAAATTACCGAAACAAGGCACAAGATAGGGCTTGTGCAAAAAGTGGACAACGCCTCAAAGGGCATTGCCGCGATAGCCGCCATACTTATGGGGGTTTTGCTTTTGGTCGCTTTGTTTGTTATTATGAACACAATAAAGCTCGGCGTTTTTGCCCGCCGCGACGAAATCGCGGTCATGCGGTACGTCGGCGCCACAAACACCTTTATTGTAACCCCGTTTTTAATCGAGGGTATTCTCTTAGGCGTATTCTCCTCTCTCATAGCGTTTGGGATCCAGTATTACCTCTACACAATGGTTATCGCGGACATTGTCAAGTCTTACGGCATGGGCAAAATAGCCTCTTTTGGGTCTATCGCCCCCGTAATTGGCGCCGGATTCCTTGCGATCGGGCTTTTCGCCGGGATAATCGCCGGCGGGATATCTATAAAAAAATACCTTAAAGCATAATGTTGAAAGCATTTGCTGAAAGCATTTGTTTTAAGTCAAAGCGGAAGTTTAACCTTTAATTGTTTTTACGGAGGACATAACGGTGGGGGATCGTTTATATTTACATAACAAATTAAATCAGGGGGTTAAAAACCGCCGCGGGGTAAAAACAATTGCGGCTTTTATTCTTTGCGGATTTCTCTGCTTTTCCGCCTGCGCCGTTTTTATGACCGGCGCCAGCGCCGGGAGCTCGACGACTATTTCCGAGGACGAGGAATCGCTCAAACAACTCAAAGCGCAGCTCGCGAGGATAAACCAACAGCGGAGCAATCTTAATCAGGCGAAAGGCGCCGCCGGGAGCGACAAACTAAACGCCTACGCGCAAAAGATCCTGCTTGAAAACGATATTTCCCTGCTGGATGAGGAAATTTCCGTCACCACGAAGCTAATCGCCGACTATCAGTCGTCAATAACCTCGCTTATCGACCGAATGTATAAAGAACACGAAAAAATTGACACCCTCTATGACATATACGACCGGATAGTGGTCTATTATTATAAAAACGGAACTCCCCAGCCGTTTGAGCTGCTTCTTGAATCGGAATCTTTTTCCGCTTTTCTCACCAAAAAAGACTATGTTGAATACATACTTAAATATATGAAAAAAATAGGCGATGACATAGCCGGGGCGAAAATAGACCTTCAAAACACCGCCTCGATTTATCAGGCGTCGCAAAACGACCTTAAAACATACAGCGATGGATTGATACTGGCAAAAGAAGAATACGAAACCCAAGTCGCCGAGCTTGAAAACCTTGTCTCTGAACTCCAAGGGGACATTCAGATGACGGAAAAACAGATAGAAGAGTTCCAAAGGCAGGCAAAAGAGCTTGAAAAACAAATCGCCGATCTCAACAAAGCCATCGCCGACAAATATACATACCTTGAGGGCGACTACACTTGGCCGATAGCCGCCAATTACTGGGGGGACTGCGTGGTCACCTCGGGTTACGGCAACAGAAAAGACCCGTTTACCGGGCTTATTGCTTTTCATAACGGCGTGGATATAGCGGCGCCGTTCGGCACGCCGGTGCAGTCGGTAAAATCGGGAGTTGTGATAAGGAGCGAGTATTCGGAAAGCTACGGGAACGTTGTCGTGGTTTCCCACGGGGACGGAACCGCCACCCTTTACGCCCATCTTTCAAAACGGCTTGTGGATTTTAACGACAGAGTGCTGCAAAATCAGGTTATAGGCAAAGTCGGCGCCACCGGCAGGGCGAACGGGAATCACCTTCACTTTGGGGTGTATAAGGGGAGCGAGCTCACGGACCCGGCGGAATTCCTTGACAAATATTTTAAAAACGCGCTTGACAGATACGGATATCTGAAATAAAACCCGGCCTCCGTAAACTTTTTACAGCGAAAGGTTTGTTTAATTTAATGAAGAAAACTCTTAGCCTCACCACTGTTTTCGCGCTTTGTATCATAACGGCGATTATCACGTTTGTGACGGTATCCGTCTATGACAGGATCGATTACGACCACAAGCTTGACGAGATTAATATAAGAAACGCGAGCAATATTTCCGCACTTGAAAAAGAATATTCCGACGCGGGGAGCCTGTCTTCGGTGACAAAGGCTCTTAGAATTTTAAGAGAAGCGAAAAGCGAAGTTGACGAGCACTATGTGTTTGATATTGACGACAACGCGACCATGTCTTCGGTAAAGGACGCGCTTTACGAAATTATTGTCGGCGGGGATGTCCCGGAAGACGACGTGCAGACTCTTCTTCTAAGGGCTTATTTCAGCGCCATAGGCGACCCTTTTACAATGTACCACACCCCGGCGGAAATGAATGAGCTTAAAAACGAATCCAACGCTCGGCTTTACGGGATAGGAATATACGTCTATTTTGACCCCGATACCGAATATATTTATGTTAACCGGGTTATGCCCGGCTCGCCCGCCGAAAAAGCGGGGCTGCTCCGCGGCGATGCTATTACGGCGGTGGAGGACGTTCCCGTCTCGGAAGACACCTATGACAAATGCGTGAGGCTTGTGGCGGGGCAAATGGGCGAGCCGATTAAGCTTGACGTTCTGCGCGGCGGCGAACACCTTACCCTGTCGCCTGTCCGCGGGGAGGTCACCACAAAATCGGTGTTTACCGAATATATCGGCGACTTCGCGCTCATAACAATTGTGGAATTTACCGGAAGGGCCGACAAAGATTTTATAAAAGCCATAGACTCCGCCGAGGACAAAGGGGTAAAGGGCTATATTTTTGACGTTCGCGACAACCCGGGCGGGGACCTTGACATTATTTGCGAAGTGCTTGACAAGCTCCTCCCCAAAGGGCCGATAGTAAATATCATGGACAAAAACCAAAACGAGCTTTACTCTTACGATTCGGATTCGTCAAGTGTTGAAAAGCCCATGGTCGTGCTTATAAACGGGAACACGGCCTCCGCCGGCGAACTCTTTACCGCGGCGCTTAAGGACTACCAAAAGGCGACGATAATCGGCGACGTAACCTACGGTAAAGGGACAATGCAGCAGATTTTCCCGCTCAGCGACGGCTCCGGCGTCAGAATATCCGTTAACTACTACAACCCGCCTTACAGCGAAAATTACCACCTAAAAGGCGTAACCCCGGATATAACCGTAAAAGAAAGCGAATACTTAAAAAACAGGCCGTTTCTCAGAGGGAGCGACAATGACAATGTCTTTGCCGCCGCCTTGAGCGAGCTTGACAGGCTTATAACCGCCCAAAACAAAGCGGCTTGATTTTTTGGCTTTGCCGCCGCACAACACTATTAACTTTAGGAGAATAACAATGGCAAAACAAATTTATGTTTCCAAGGAAGGCTACGCGAAACTCCAGTCGGAACTGGAATATCTTAAAACGGTGAGGAGAAACGAAATATCCCAAGCGATCGCCAAGGCGCGCTCCTATGGGGATCTTTCTGAAAACAGCGAATACGATGAGGCGAAAAACGAGCAGGGCGAGGTCGAGACGCGAATTGTCAACCTTGAGGACACCTTGGCGCAGGCGATTATCCTTGACGACAGCGAGGTCAAAACCGACAAGGTCAGCGTGGGGAGCATAGTTAAAATTTATGACATTGAAAGAGACCAAGAATTTGAGTATAAAATTGTCGGCTCAACCGAATCCGACCCGTTCGCCAAGAAGATTTCCGACGACTCGCCGCTGGGCAAGGCGCTTTTGGGGTTTAGAAAAGGCGACACCGTGACCGTTGAGGTCCCCAAAGGCATGATAAGGTGCACGATAATATCAATCTCAAAATAACCCCCTTTCTTTTTACCTTACCGCACTTTAAAATAAAGGAAACACAAAATGAGCCTTGAAAACAACAACATAAATACGCCCCCTCAAAGCGGGGAACAGCCGCCGGAGACTCCCGGAGTTCAAAACGAGAAAGAACAGCGGAAAAAAAAGCTCGCGGAGCTTATCGGTTCCGGGCGAAACCCCTATGAAAACGTAAAGTTTGAAAAAGACAGCAGTTCCGGCGAAATAAAAGATGGCTTCCCCGAAAACGAAAATAAAACCGTTACGGCGGCGGGGCGGATTTTGTCCCGCCGGGATATGGGAAAAGCCAATTTTATTGATATTGCCGACTCGTCCGGGCGTATCCAGTGCTATGTCAAGATTGACGACATTGGGGAAGACAGCTTTGAGGAATTTAAAAAATGGGATATCGGCGATATCATCGGCGTGCGCGGCTTTGTGTTCAAAACGCGGCGGGGGGAAATATCAATCCACGCCAAAAATTTGATATTGCTCTCTAAATCCCTTCTCCCCCTCCCGGAAAAGTTCCATGGGCTGAGAGACACCGACCTCCGCTACCGCCAGAGATATGTCGACTTGATTGTAAACCCCGAAGTTAAAGAAACCTTTATTAAAAGGTCGCGCATTCTATCCGAAATCCGGGCTTTCCTTGACTCAAAAGGGTTTATTGAAGTTGAGACGCCGGTGCTCCACACGCTTGAAATCGGCGCCGCCGCGCGGCCGTTTATCACCCACCACAACACACTTGACATTCCCATGTATCTTAGGATAGAAACCGAGCTCCACCTAAAAAGGCTTATTGTCGGCGGGTTTGAAAAGGTTTATGAAGTCGGCAGGGTTTTCAGAAACGAGGGCATGGACATAAAACACAACCCCGAATTCACAATGGTTGAATTATATCAGGCTTACACCGACTACCACGGGATGATGGACCTTGCCGAAGAGCTTTACACCGCGCTTGCAAGGTCAATTTGCGGCAGCGAAGTTATTGAATATCAGGGCGTTACGATAAACATGGCGTCCCCGTGGAAGCGGCTCACCATGGCGGAAGCGGTGTTCTTACACGCCGGAGTGGATTATTATTCATGGGAAACCGACCGCGACGCGATACGCGAGGCGGAAGAACGCGGGGTAAAAGTCGAGGGCGAGCCCACAAAGGGAAACGCGCTCATCGCGTTTTTTGAAAAATACGTCGAGGACAAGCTTATTCAGCCCACCTTTATTTACGATTACCCGGTGGAAAACTCTCCGCTTGCCAAAAGGAAAAAGTCAAACCCCGCGTTTACCGAACGCTTTGAGTTTTTTATCTTCAACCGTGAAATGGGCAACGCTTTTTCCGAACTCAACGACCCGATAGACCAGAGGGCGCGCTTTGAAAAACAAGTTTCGGAAAAAACCGCGCTGGGGATTAAAGCCGAGGTGGACGAAGACTTTATAAACGCGCTTGAATACGGAATGCCGCCGACGGGCGGGCTGGGCTTTGGGGTAGACAGGCTTGTGATGCTGCTGACCGATTCCGCTTCGATAAGGGATGTGCTGCTGTTTCCGACAATGAAATCAATTGAAAGATAAATCTTTCAATTGTGCAACTTTTAGTCTTTGTGGTTTTGAAACCACAATTTCGGCAAGCCGAAACCGACTAAAAGATTGCAGTCTCCGGATTTACAAAGGTTGAAAAATGAATTTTTCAATGGTGCAACTTTTTGGTTTTGCGGTTTAAACAACATATTGAAAGATAAATCTTTCAATGGCAACTTTTTGGTTTTGCGGTTTAAACAACCGCAATTTCGCTAAAGCGAAACCACCAAAAAGGTTGCAATTCTCTGGATTTATAAAGAGAAAAAGAGTGCAGTTCTCTGGATTTGCAAAGAAAAAAAGTTTTAAATGAGCAAACTTTTGTCTTTGCGGTTTAAACAACATATTGAAAGATAAATCTTTCAATATATGCTCAATAAATGAAAGCAAAAAAGTTCACGCGTTAATGAAAGGGTGATTATAGATATGAAAATAGGGGCGGATGGCAAGCCGCAATTTTCACCTTATGAAGATGAAGACGACAAAAACGGCAAAAATGCCGAAAATAAAGAAAGCATTCGCGGAAAAACAAAAAAAGGTGACAAAAACGCTTCTTTTAAAGATAAATTTGAAAACTACTGGTACTTTTACAAGTGGCAAACCATAATATCCGCGCTTATTTTAAGCGTTATCGTTATTTCGTCTTTTCAGCTTTTCTCAAAGGTTAAGCCCGACGCCTTTATTATGTATGTCGGCCCTCCGAACCTTACGGTGAAAGTAAAAAACACCATGTCATTAACCGCCGAGGAATACCTCACCGACTATAACGGAGACGGCAAAAAGAAGCTTGGCCTTGTGGATATCACCGCCGTTAACCCCGAGGGCGTTAAGCTGACCGCCTATGAGACCAATATCGAGGCGGCTCGGCGTTTTAATACTGAAATCGCGACCGGAGATTCGCTTATTTATATTCTTGAGGAATCTTTTTATAACCAAGCGGCGGGGAGCGGAGCCCTTGCGGCTATCTCTTCCCTCGTTGGGGATGCCGAAGTAAAAAAAATCGACAGCTTTGGCGTTAAAGTGGGGACTTTAAAGTTTTTTAACCTTCCGGGGTTTGATTCTTTCCCGAAAGACGCGATTCTCTGCATGCGCGACGCTCCCGACGAAAACTCCCCGAATTACGGGCTCACAAAAGATTATTGGGACGCCAACAAAGACTTTTTTATAAATATTTTAACTTATACAGGCGAAGATAGCTCAAATTAAGCAGAAATAAAAATCATTAAAATAAACCTTTTTTACCCATTGCGCCTACCGCAAAACTCACGCGGCTTTTTGCGGTCATTCATTTTCAAAAGCAGAAAGGATACCTAAAACCATGGCAACGTATTCAAAAAAGCAACTAAAGCGGACGCTTATATTTACGATTGTTCTCTGCCTGCTGACGGCGGGAGCCGGAGTGGGGCTTTTTCTAAAAGCGTATCTTAACTCTAACCCGCTGTTTGAGGACCAAGTCTTCGCCAAAGCGATAGCGAAAAGCCTCGGGGTCTACCCGCGGAGCATTGACCAATCAGTCCTTGACGAATACGAATACCTCAGATTTTCATTTTCGGCCTATGACCAGTCTTCTTCCCAGATTACAGGATACACATATTTGATTTTGGGAAACGAAAAATACGCCTCGTATGTGATTGAATCCAAAGCAAAGGACGACGAACTAAGCGGCGATGAAAACAACTCCGCGGACGGCGAAACCTCGGGGAGCGAAAGCTCCGAAACCAGTCTTCCCTACACCGCCGACGACTATATCGTGCTCTACAACGTAAAGCCCACCGTCGCCAAAGATCTCGCCAATTTCCGCAACCTGAAGATCCTCACCGCTCTTGACAGCTATGATATTTCAAACATTTACTATGAAGTTTTCTACGCCAACATCACCTATTCAAGCCAAAGCGGCGGCAGCTCGCTGGGCTGGAACGCCGACGAAATTATAAACATGCTCGCCATAAACGACATAAGCGACCTTACGGTTTTTGAAGACTTGGAAGACCTTGAGTATCTCTCGCTCGCCGCCTCCTCGCTAAAGCGCCTTAACGGGATTGAAAACCTAAGCTCGCTTGTCCAGCTTGATATTTCAAGCACCGCCGTGACAAGCCTTGCGGGCATGGAGGGTCTCCGAAACATTGAAACGATTGTGGCAACGGGGAACAGCCTGACCGACCTTGCCCCGCTTTCCGGGCTGACAAGCCTTAAAACGCTCGCGCTTGACAATAATGAGATTGACGACATATCCTCTCTTAAGGGGCTTGCCGAACTTGAAACCCTCTCCGCCCCGGGCAACAAAATAAAAGATATCGCCGACCTCAGCGGGCTTGGTAAGCTGAAATATCTTTACCTCACCGAAAACGAGATTGAAGACGTAACCGCGCTTTCATCGCTGACAAACCTTGAAACCCTCACGCTCTCGGAAAACAGCTTTGTCTCTTTCCCCGACCTTTCGGGGCTGACAAACCTTAAAACGCTGGAAGCCGAGGGAAAAACGGACGACGACGGCAACGCGGCGGGGGTAATAAAAGATATAACCGGTTTAGCGGGTCTTGGCAAGCTCGAAACCCTAAAGCTTTCCAAAAACGCCATTGAGTCGCTCCCGGATCTGACTTCTCTCGAATCGCTTGTCACCCTTGACGCCTCGAAAAACAAAATCGCCGCCGTTGAGGGGATAAAAAACCTTGAAGAGCTCACCTCAATCAACCTGAGCGACAACCTTATAACCTCGATTGACGGCATACGCGACCTTAAGGCGCTGACCACCCTCACCCTTAACGCAAATAAAATCACTTCCCTGCCCGATCTGTCGTCGCTTACCGCGCTGACCTCGCTTAACGCCTCGGACAACGAAATCGCGGAAATCAAGGGGATTTACGACATTGAGACGCTGAAAACAATTAATCTTTCCAAAAACAAGCTGACGGGAGAGCTTAATATCCGCGACCTAAAGGCGCTTACCACCCTTAACTTGTCGGAAAACGAAATTGACGACATTACGAGCCTTAAAACGCTTGACGCGGTGACGACAATTGACCTTTCAAAAAACAATTTGTCGGACTTTTCAAACCTATTAAATTTTAAAACGCTCACCACGGTTAAGCTTGCCTCAAATAAAATCGCCCTCCTCCCCGAAACCGACTTAACCGTGACCGGCGCGGGGGACGAGATTCTTCCGCCGCTGTTTAACGTGACTTCCGCCGATTTTTCGGATAACCTGCTTGATGACGACGGCATTTTGGGGATAAACACTTATTTTAGCCCCGCGAAGCTCACATCGATAATTTTCTCGGGAAACAATATTGAGGAATATACCGAAATATCCGATTTCTACAAGCTTGCCAAAGTGACAAACGAAAAGAAGGAGCCCGACTCTTCAGAGACAAGCGAAACCTCCCCCGGGGAGAGCTCGGCCGAGTCTGAGGTTCCCGAGGAATCCGCCGTAAGCGAGGAATAAGAGAGAGGAAAACAGTTTTGATGGATATAAAGGAAATTAAAAAGGGTTACGTCATACTGATGTCGGGGGACTCCACCACCGACTGCGGGCGGGCGCGGCCTTACGGCACTTATCTCACGGGGCTGGGTAACAGCTATGTCAAGCGGATGCACGAAATGCTCACCGCCGTCCACCCGGAAAAAGAAATTAAACTTGTCAACGCCGGGACTTCAGGCGAAACCTCAAGGCATATCCGGGCGAGATGGATTTCCGATATCAATGCGATAAAGCCAGACCACGCCACGCTGCTTATCGGCGTAAACGATATCTGGCGCAAGCACGACCACTGGATGGATAAAGAAAACTCCGTCTCGATTGAGGAATACGAGGATAACCTGCGATTTATTTCCGAGTATTCGGTGAAAAACCTAAAACACTTCACCCTCATTTCCCCGTATTACCTTGAGCTTAACAAAAAAGATATCTTTATGCTTGACGTCGCGGCTTATTCCGCGGTGTGCAGGCGGCTCGCGGGGGAATACGGCTTTGAGTTTATCGACCTCCAGCCCGAGCTTGACAGGCTTTGCAAAACACTTTACACAAAAGTTTTCTCCCCCGACAGGGTTCACCCCACCGATATAACCCAAATGGCCATCGCGAGACAAATTTTAAAACACTGGAAGTTTAAGTTTTAAGGAGGTTTGTTATGCCTGATCTGCTTGTCAAACTATACGAACTAAGCGATAACAGCGAGCTTTATAAATCCCTTTTAGATAAAGGAATAAGAATTGTCCGCCCCATGACCCCAAACAAAAAAAAGGTTTATGACTTTATTCTAAAGCACTTCCGCGAGGGCTGGGCAAGCGAGATAGACACCGCTTTTACCAGATTCCCCGTGTCCTGCTTTGTGGCTGTCGATATTGAAACCAAAGAAATACTCGGCTTTGGGGGCTATGACTGTACATACAAAGGCTATTTCGGCCCCACGGGGGTTGCGGAAGACAAAAGGGGTTTAGGCATCGGTAAAGCGCTCCTACTCAGGTGTCTTGAGGCGCTGCGGGACGAGGGCTACGCCTACGCCATAATCGGCTCGGCAGGGCCGGTGGATTTTTACAAAAAGGTCTGCTCCGCCATTGTTATCGAAGGCTCGTCGCCGGGAATTTACTCGTCGCTTATCTAAGCGTTTTTAAGCTTAACCGAAAGGAAGATAACCAAAATGTCAGATAAACCAAAGCTAAGGGCGGGT
>JBAYZO010000043.1:0-14789 GCA_041672465.1 Eubacteriales bacterium | reverse complement strand
AGCGGCGCAAAATTGCCATTGCTTCGGGGTCATTTTCTATGCTTTTTTTCGTGATTGCTCATTTCCACGAATTTTCTGCACTTGTTTTCATTTTAAGGCTTGACTTTTATTAGCAGGTTTCTGTATATAAATGATATGTTGTTTTTAGCACTCGTTGTCATCATGTGCTAACTATGAATATATTACCACGAGTTTATACCGTTGTCAAGAGTAAATATAATTTATTTTTGAAATTTTACCAAATTTATTGGCACTCGTTTGTCAATGTGTTAAACCATACAAAAAACAGCGGTTTTTATCCCGCTGTTTGAGCGTATTGCCATTAGACTTCTTTTTAACGTCTGAAAAAGCCGAATTGCTTTAAAGTTCGTTTTGTGATGTTACGTCTTTCTTTTCTTTTGAAGCCCGAGAAACGCCGAAAAAGCGATAATTCCCACGACAAGCAGCGCCGCCGTTCCCTTGTCGTCTGTTTTCGGCACGGTGTCGGACGAGTACACCTCTATTTCGTCAAGGAATGTCCAGCCCGCGCTTATGGTGGTTCCGCCGTCTTCAAACGGCTCTTTGTGATGAATTACAAACTTTACAAAACGCCCGGGAGTGTCACCCGCAGTTGAGACCGTGGCGGTGCCGGTGAGGGAAGTGCCCATTTCTGTGGTCTCGTCAATCGTGACCAGCCCCGCGGGAGTGTAGTCCCCGTCAAATTCGCCGGAGACATAAACAGTAAGTTTTTCCGGAGCGTAGATACCGGCCTCTGTCTCCGCAAGGTAGTTGATAACAAAAGCTTTTAAGTTAGTTCGTTCCGAGCCTAAGTCAAGGATAATGACAAAATCGCCGTTTTCATCTTTGTTTGTCTGGTTAAAGCCTACAAACGCCCCGCTTTTATAGTAATAGCCCTCGGTTTGCTCTCCTTTGACGCCGTCGGTGAGCTTAAAGCTTTCGTCGTCCGCGTAAGCGGCGCTGGCGGGCGTTATCAGGGTGTACTCCTTCCCGCGGGAGAGAAGCGCGGATTCGTCAAGCGCGGCGACCGGCAGAGCGAAAACCGCGACGATAGCCAAAAAGATTAAAAGTTTTTTCATAATAACCATAACTCCTTTTTTTGCTGTGTGGGTATAATTTAATAACAATAAAACAACCCTTTTTTTATAACTTCGATATTAAATATAAAACAAAAACCGCGATGCTTAAAAAAAGTATTGAAATTATCAAACACGAATGTTATAATAGCTGCGCACGCGCCGGTGTGTCGAAATCGGCAGACGAGGCAGACTCAAAATCTGTTGCCTGAGAGGGCGTGCGGGTTCAAGTCCCGCCACCGGTACCAAATATGCGGCTTCGCCGCAGTGAATCATTGAAAAATAAAATTTTTCAATGTGCAACTTTTTGTCTTTGTGGTTTAAACAACCACAATTTCGGCAAGCCGAAACCGCCAAAAAGGTTGCGGTTCCCTGAATTTGCAAAATTGATGGTAGAAATTGATAAAAAATGCGGTTCCTTGAATTCATAGTAGATAGTGAAATCATCAAAAAGGTTGCGGTTCTATAAATTAATCGTTTGAAATCTAAAGCATTTACAAATTTGCGTATCGATAAAAAGGGAATATCAAGTACAATTTAAGGAGGACGAAAACATACAAAAAAACTGTTTCGGAATTTGCGGGTTTAGGCTTATTTTTCCGCTTTCCTTTTTCTTTGTAAAGCTCGCGGGACTGCTTATCGCTCTGATAATTTATTCAATACTCGCGGTTGTGGGCGCGGGAATAATCGTGCTTTTCGGCTGGATACCGCTCCTTGGGATTCCGTTTCTTATGTTGGGGGGAATAATCGCGCTCTACGCGGTTTTGGGTATGCTTATCGCCGTGCTGGTGTTTTTAAGGTTTATATAGCTTAAAATTTTGGTTTATTTATTATCTAGCTCAGGCGGCTGTAACCACATTTAATTCCCCGATTTAAGCAAAAAAAAGATATGTAGCGGCCGCCAATATGGCCGCTTTTTGCAAGGCGTTTGTTGTTGTTTTTACTTTTTAATGCTTTTCTCCCACCGATTCGCTGCTTGTCCGCTTAAACAGCAGGTTAATGCACCAAAGCCCGCAGAGACCGACAAGCGTATATATTATTCTGCTTATTACGGCGCCCTGCCCTCCGAATATCCAAGCGATGAGGTCAAATTGGAACAGTCCGATCAGACCCCAGTCAATGGCGCCGATTATTACCAATACCAAAGAAAATTTATCGAGCATTATTAGTTTCTCCTTCCTACTCTATGCTCTTTAGCTGTCTGCTTTTGTATTTTGCCTTGATTTAAAATAATTATTCATTATAAGGAATTTTTTATGAGAACACGCCCCAAAAAAAACAGGGAAAAACGCCTAAAAGCTGTCAGCGGCTATTTCGTCGAATTTGACGGAGATATCCTTGACATAGAAAAAACCTTTGGGGTGAAAAACCCAAAGGTTGCCCTTGAGCTCGGCTGCGGAAAGGGAATGTTCGCGGAGTCGCTTTCGGGTTACCGCCCCGACTGTTTTATACTCGCCGTTGAAAAGGTCACTGACGTAATAATGATGGCGATGGAAAGGGCGGCCCGCGCCGGGGCGGCAAATATTAAGTTCGCCAACCTTGACGTCGCTTTGGCGCCCGATGTTTTGCCGCGGCATTTTGCCGATGAGATTTACATTAATTTTTGCGACCCTTGGCCGAAAAAGAAAAACGCGAAACGCCGTCTTACCCACCCGATATTTTTAGAAAAATATAAGGGTCTTTTAAAAGACGGCGCGAGTATTTTTTTTAAAACCGATAACATCGGCTTGTTTGAGTATTCGCTTGAAACCTTCGCGGGTGCGGGGTTTACGCTTAAAAACGTGTGTTTTGACCTCCACGGCGACCCCGCGCTTTCAAAAACCAATATTATGACCGAATACGAGATTAATTTTTCGCGAAAAGGGTTTAAGATAAACTATTTGGAAGCGTTTTTACCTTGATTTAAAAATTCAAGCACGATTTCTTTTTCGTCAAAGGGGTATTTTACCCCTTTTATTTCTTCGTAATTCTGGTGCCCTTTTCCCACAATAAGTATGATATCGCCGGGTTTAGCGTTCTCAAGACAATAATGTATGGCTTTTTTTCTGTCTTTTATAACGATAACCTCGCCGGCGGGAGAAGTGACGCCGGTTTTTATGTCCGCGATAATGTCGTCGACCTCTTCGTACCGCGGGTTGTCGGAGGTTATAACCGAAACGTCCGAGTGCCGGGTTATAACGTCGCCCATGGCAAAACGCCGCAAGCGCGAGCGGTTCCCGCCGCAGCCGAAGACGGTAAACACCCTGCCTTTACGGTAGGGCTTGACCGTGTCGTACAGCGTCTTGACCGAAAGCTCGTTGTGGGCGTAGTCGATTATAACCGTAAAGCCGCCGGGAGCGTTTATGGTTTCGTTCCGCCCCTTTATAACCGTCGCTCTAAGTCCTTTTTCAATTATGTCGTCAGGCACGCCCAAAAATGAGCAGACGGCGGAGGCGCAGAGCGAGTTATAAACCCCGGCGATTCCCGGGTGGGGAATGACAAAGTGCGAGGAAACCCCCGAATGGCAAAAGTCGTATTCGGTGATAAGTCTGCCGTCCTTGGCGATAAACCCAATGTTTTGCGAAGTATAGTCATAGTCGTAATGGGTGCCGAACTCTTTAATCTCACAGCCTGCTCCCTCTTCCATAAATTTTGTCTCAATGTCGTTGGCGTTGAAAAATCCCGTCTTACAAGACGAAAAGAGCTGTTTTTTACAAAGCCTGTATTCGTTATAATCGGCGTGTTCGCCGTCGCCTATATGGTCGGGGGAAAGGTTTGTAAACACCCCGATATCAAAATTTATGCCGTAGGTTCGGTGATGCTTAAACCCCTGCGAGGAGGTTTCCATAACAACGCAGTCGATACCATCTGAAACCATTTCCCGAAAATGCTTATGTATTAAATAGCTCTCGGGCGTGGAGTTGTCGCTTTTATAAATTTTGTCGCCTATTATCGTGCCTATGGTTCCGATAACGCCGACCTTCCGCCCCGCCTCCCCCAAAACGGACGCGATCATAAACGCCGTGGAGGTCTTGCCTTTTGTCCCGGTGAGGGCGATTTTTAAAAGCTCGTTTTGCGGGTTGCCGAAAAAATTCGAGGAAGCTTTCGCGAGAAATTTTCTTGTGTCCTTTGCCTTGATCAGAACGGCGTCAGAGGGCAGCTCGATGTCGTCCTGCGCGCAAAACACCCTGCACCCCTTGGCGTAGGCATTTTGAGCGTATTTATGGCCGTCTGTCTCAAACCCTTTAAGGCAGACGAACATATCCCCGGGTTTTAAAGTTCGCGAGTCAAAACAAAGGTCGTTAATTTCTATATTTGCGTGCTCGTCTCCCCGGAAACCCTCCGTTTCAACGCCTTTTAGAATAAGCAAAAGCAACATAGCCGTTTCTCCTTTACCCAAATGAGTTTAAATTAAGCGCTTAGTTTGGTTTATTTTTTCTTATGCGTAATAGTCGTCAAACGCCGATTTATCAATGACTCCCTCAAAAACGGTTTCGGAACGCCCTGTCATTGTTATTTCGCCGCTTTTGCGGTCATAATCAATTTTAATAACCCCGCCGCGCTGTTTTACAAAAACAGTTTCGCCCACTTTCCCCGCGAGATACGCCGAGTAAAACACGGTGGCGCAGCCCGTGGCGCAGGCAAGCGTCTCGCCGCAGTTACGCTCCCATGAGCGCATGTTTATATGACTTTTATCAATTACGCTAAAAAAGTGAATATTGGCTTTTTTGGGGAAGAAAGCGGCGTTTTCAAGTAAAGCGCCGTATTTTTCAATGTCAAAGATACCGGGGTCGTCAAGCCCGAGGTCGGAATCTGTCTCCGCCCCGCAGTGCGGGTTCCCCAAGGAGAGGGCGGTAAGGGAAAAGGTTTTATCATCTATTTTATATGGATATCCGACAAGCGCGTTGCCTTTATTTGTAAGGGTGACGGGGATTTTCCCGCTTTCTAAAACAGGTTTGCCGATATTTGCCGAGATGTTTTCGACTTTCCCGTTTTCCACTAAAAGGTTAACTGTTTTTATCCCGCCCAAAGTTTCCACGGTAAAGGCTTTTTTTTCGGTATATTTTTTTTCATACACAAATTTACCCACCGACCTAAGCCCGTTGCCGCACATCTCCGCCTCGCTGCCGTCGGGGTTGAACACCCTCATTTTAAAGTCGGCCGTTTCGGAAACGCATACCAATATCAGCCCGTCGCTCCCGATACCCTTGTGGCGGTCTGAGACAAACGCCGCGAATTTGGGTATGTCAATGTCGTTCAGATGTTGGTCGATCAGCGAAATATAGACATAATCGTTGCCGTAAGCTTGCATTTTTGTAAAACGCATTATAGTCACCTCTCCTTAATTATAAGCCGTTTTTTGGATAATGCAATGATTTTTTAATTGACTAATGGAAAACTTTGTGTTATACTTATTTTCGGAGGTTTATTCTTTGAACGGTGACTTTTTCGCTTTAATGTTTAGAATGAAATACATTAACCGCTGGGGGCTTATGCGAATCACGCGTGACGAGAACCTTTCCGTCCATTCGCTTGAGTGCGCTTTGCTCGCGCACGCCCTTTCCGTTATCGGGAATAAATACTTCGGCAGGGAATACGACACCGACAAAATTGTGCTGAAGGCGCTTTACCACGACGCCACGGAAATTCTCACCGGAGACCTTCCCACCCCCGTTAAATATTATGACGAAGTTATAAAATCCGCCTATAAAGCGGTTGAGGCGCGCGCCGTCGACCGACTGCTTGACCTTTTGCCGCCCGAGCTCCGCCCGGAATATCAGCCGCTTTTTGAGTACACGGAAGAAGAGCGGAAAATTATAAAAGCGGCCGATAAGCTTTCGGCATATATCAAGTGCCTTGAGGAAACAGACTTGGGAAACCGCGAGTTCGCCCACGCTCTTGCCTCCACAAAGTCGCTTATGGAAGAGCTTGACTGCGAAGAGCTCAACTATTTTGTGGAAAACAATATCTCGTCTTTTACAAAAGCGCTCGATGAGCTGCAAAACATAAAAATATCACAACTTAAGGAGAAGCAATAATGAAAATTGGTGTTATTTCCGATTCTTTCAGACTGGGATTTACCGAAAGCATAGCCAAAGCGGCGTCACTCGGCGCGCAGGGAGTGCAGAAGTACATGACACACGGCGATTTTGCCGCCGAAAATCTTTCTCCCCAAAGGATAGCCGAAATCAAAGACATAATGAACTCAAACGGTCTTGTTTTCTCGGCTATTTGCGGGGATTTCGGCTGGGACTTAAACCACCCTCAAGTTGTGGACAAGACAAAAGCCGTGCTTGAGAAAGCAAAAGAATTAGGCTGCGATATCGTGACCACACATATCGGGAAGATAACCGATGAAAACGACGCCCGAATGGAACTTATCCGCGAAAACGCCTTGAAGCTCGCGAACTTTGCTTCCGGAATGGGGTCTTTCTTGGCCGCCGAAACCGGGACCGAAAAATCGCCGGTGTTAAAGCGTTTTCTCGACTCTCTCGGCGCGAAAGGATTTGCCGTAAACATGGACCCCGCGAACCTTGTCATGTGCGTTGACGACGACCCGGTGTCCGCGGTGCATACACTTAAAGACTATATCGTCCACACCCACGCGAAGGACGGCGTCAGGTATGACAACGGCACTTGGCTTGAGGTTCCGCTCGGCGAGGGCGGCGTCAAGTGGCCTGAATACCTAAGGGCGCTTAAGAGCGCCGGCTTTGATGGCTATTTGACTATCGAGAGGGAAGTGGGGGAAAACCCCGCGCATGACATCGGGCTCGCGGTTGAGTTCCTGAAAGAACATTTAAAATCATTATAATCAGCAAAACGCGAAAATTAACTTTTAAATTTAAAGAGGTTTTAGAATGCCGGTTCCTTTTAAAGTAAACTTAACGGGGAAAACAGCCGTGGTCACGGGCGGCGGCGGAGTGCTTTGCTCTGAATTTTCAAAAGCGCTTGCAGAATGCGGGGCAAACGTGGCGGTGCTTGATTTGTTTTATGACCCCGCCAATAAAACCGCCGAGGAAATTATTTCCGCCGGCGGGTCAGCCAAAGCTTACGCCTGCGATGTGTTAAAACGAAGTGAGCTTGAGGAAGTAAGGGAAAAAATTCTAAAGGATTTTTCCCGCATTGATATATTAATCAACGGCGCGGGGGGGAATTCGCCCAAAGCGACCACGGAAAGCGAAAGGCTTACAAAAGCCGAACTTGAAAACTCCGAGGGGCTTAACTTTTTTAACCTTATGCCCGCGGGCTTTGAGTTTGTGTTTAACCTTAATATACTCGGCACGCTGCTTCCCACCCAAGTTTTCGCCCTGCCAATGGCAAAGTCCGGCGGCGGCGCGGTATTAAACATATCTTCAATGAACGCTTACCGCCCGCTGACCAAAATTCCCGCTTACTCGGCGGCAAAGGCGGGGGTTTCAAACCTCACGATGTGGCTCGCCACCCATTTTTCAAAAGTTAACATCCGCGTGAACGCCATAGCGCCGGGCTTCTTTGTCACGAATCAAAATAAAAATCTTTTGTTTGACGGCGAGGGCAACCCCACCGAAAGGACAAAAAAAATTCTTGCCGCCACGCCGTCAGAGCGTTTCGGGAAACCCGAGGAGCTTGTGGGCGCGGTTTTGTTTTTATGCGATGAAAAATCTTCTTCCTTTGTAAACGGAGTTGTTTTGCCCATTGACGGCGGCTTTTCGGCTTATTCGGGGGTTTAGTATAGTTTTTCTCCCATTATTTAAGGCCGCCACATATTTTTTGTTGTTTATGAAAATAAATATATTAGTGTAAAGACTTTTACCGAACGGAGGAAAGCAAAAGTGAAAAAACTTATCATCATTTTTTTAGCCGCGTTTCTTTGCCTTGGCATGTTTATTTCTTGCGGGAAAGGCGATGGAGACAGCAGTTCTGTCACCGAAGGACAAAGCACCCCCGATGTAAGCGATACTTCGGAACCGCCCTCTGAAGCGTCCCGGCCGGAAGACGACCCCTATACCGACAGCGAGGGCAGGTATGTCAACACAAATGAAGTCATTGACTGGGAAGAAAGGGAGTTTTCCATTATTGTCAGAGGCAAGGGCGCCGGAACTTATCAGTCGGACGACTTTACCACAGGCAGCGAGCTGTACGGCGATCTGCTGGACACCGCGGTGACTGAGCGCAACAACAAAATCGAGGCCGCTTATAATGTAAAACTTAAGATTTACAAAAGCGATTCGCTAACCGGAGATCCGATTGTAAGCGACATAAGGACGGATATATCTACAAACACCCGCCTTTATGACGCCGTCATGCCGACAATCCCGGCGCTTTCCGTACTTGCCGCCGAGGGAAATCTGCTTGATTTGAATACCCTCCCGTATATCAAGCTTGAAGCGCCTTGGTGGGACGCGAACGCGACAAAGACCTTTTCCGTAGCGAATAAGGTTTATTTTACCACCGGCGATATTACCATTCTGAATAAAGTCAACTCCGGAGGAATGCTGTTCAGCAAGGAAATTGTTAAAAATTTAGGTCTTGACGACCCCTACGCTCTTGTCAAAGACCATAAGTGGACTTATGAGAAAATGAAACAAATGGCAAAATCGGCCACCGTTATTAATAACAAAGAAAACGTGACGGCGCCGGAGAACACTTGGGGAATGCTGGCGTCCTACAATGACGCGCTTGCCTTTTACGGCTCGGCGGGGCAGCTCCTTTGCGCCAAAGACCCGGACGACTTTCCGTATCTTGTGTTCGGCGATGAAACCACAATGACAATAGCGCAAAAAATAATTGACGATATGATTGAGAAAAACACTTGGGTTGTATACGCGCAAAACTTCGAGCCGAATATTTGGGTAACTTCGCTTGACGCTTTTATTGAGGGAAGAATACTCTTCCGCCCGTCGGTATTTTCAGCCACGACAAAGCTAAGAATCGCGGGAGCCGATTTCGGAGTGCTGCCCATGCCGCTTTGGAATGAAGACCAAGACGACTATTGCACTTATTGCGGCACGGGGGAAACGGCGGGGCTTGGCATTTCCATCGGATGCGATGACCCAGATTTTTCCGCCTATATGGTCGAGGCGATCGCCTGCGAATCCAAAAACATCATTACCCCCGCTTATGTGGAATTAAACTTGAAATCAAAAGATATGCAGGACAATGACAGCTATGATATGCTTGAGATTGTTTTCAGCAATATTGTTTACGACACCGGCGAGGCATATGATTTCGGCGGTTTAAAAAGAATGTTCTCAAGCCAAGTCGAATCCGGCAGGAACACGCTTATTTCGGATTTTGACACTAAAAAACAAGTGATTGATACCGCGATCGACGACTTGATTGACAGCTATCTCGCCAATCAGAATTAATTTTAACTTTAAAACCTTTTTTGTTTAAGTTTAATAGTTTAAGGCGGGCAAAATGCCCGCCTTGAAATTTATATATCGCTTAATGCTTTTGCTTTATGTTTTATTGCTTTTTTGTAGAGTCCGCGAACGCGTCGCCGTAGGCTTCCGGTTTGAGAACCCCGATATACGGCAGGTTGCGGTATTGTTCGGAAAAATCAAGCCCGTACCCCACCACAAATTCATTCGGGATGGTTATGCCGACATAATCCGCCGTAATATCCGCCGAGCGCCTTTCGGGCTTGTCAAGAAAAGTGCAGATCTTAAGGCTGTTCGGGTTCCTTGATAAGAGCAAGTTCTTAATCTGGGACAATGTATGGCCGGAATCAAGTATATCTTCGATTATCAGCACGTCATAACCCGCAACCGAGCTTTTAAGGTCAAGCTCAATATTGATATTGCCGTCGGACAAGGCGCCGTTGCCGTAAGAAGAAACCCGCATAAAATCCACGCTCACGCCAAGGTTAATCCGCCGCATGAGGTCAGACATAAAAACGACGCTGCCCTTGAGTATTCCTACCAGCAGCAATTTCTTCCCCGTGTAGTCGGCGGTGATGGTTTCGGCCAGCTCTTTTACCTTCGCGCGTATTTCATCTTCGGTGACAAGCACCTTCGCAATATTTGCCTCAATGTCTGACAAATGACCCACCGACTTTCATTTTTGTGTATTTTACTACAATATCTTGTGTTTGTCAACAATATGCTGTAGATTTTGGAGATTTTACGCAAAGGGACAAAAAACAGTTGCTTTTTTGGGTCAAGTAGTGTAAAATGCCAATGTTATTAATTTGGGGTAAATCGGCAAGTTTTCCCCGGGAAGGATAAACCGATGTCACTTTTGTCAATTTTTTATTTTCTCAGCACAGGCAACTCGACCGACGCCGATACTTTCCCGATTTCCGGCTTTGAAAACATTGCGTCGGACGCTACTTTTTTGGAAAAACTAAAGTACGGGCTTAAGATATGCGGAATAGGAATGCTCGTTGTGTTCCTTGTGCTGTTAACGCTTAACCTGATTTTGCACTTATTCAAGCTTTTCAATAAAAGAGGCGAAAAGACCCCGAGCACAGACGCCGTAACGCCTGACGTCAAAATGCCAACTGTCGGCGAAGTTCGGGTTGGTGACGTTATACCTGCCGTCAGCGGAAACGAGGCCGCAGGCGGGTCAAATGTTCTTGCCGCCGTTATCGGATCCGCTATCGCCGCCCATAAGGGGGAAAAAGATATTTCCTTTAATATTGTCTCAATCAAAGAATTAAAGTAGACAAAAATCTGTTATTATACAGTAATATAACCGCATTAAAAAGTTAAAGTTAGGAAATGGAGATAAAAGCATGAAAAAATACATTGTAACTGTTAACGGAACAAAATATGAGGTTTTGGTGGAAGAGGGAAGTCCGGTTTCTTCACCCGCCGCCGAAAAAGTTCAGGACGAGCCGAAAAAAACTGCCCCGCCCGCTCCCGCGGCTAAGCCCGCCGATACTGTCTCCCCCGCCGGCGGAACAAAAGTCAACGCTCCGCTGCCCGGGAATGTTTTAAAGGTTAATTTTTCGGTCGGGCAGGTTTGCAAGAAGGGCGATATCCTCTGCATACTTGAGGCAATGAAAATGGAAAACGAAATTTTGTCCCCCGTGGACGGAAAGGTCGTCACGGCCGCGGCCTCGGGCGCTACGGTAAATACCGGCGACTTGCTCTTCGTCATTGAGTGACAAGTGACAATAAAAATTTATTTTAGGTGGTATAGATTTGGAAATTCTTAATGCTTTGAGCAAAATTATAGACAAGTCAAGCTTTTCCGTGATTGATATAAAAACTGTTATTATGTATGTGATAGTCGCGGTACTTTTCTACCTTGCCGTTGTTAAGAAATTTGAACCTCTCCTGCTTATCCCCATTGCTTTCGGCATACTTCTCGCCAATATTCCGCTCGCGGGGCTGTTTCATTCAGACTTCTTTATTAATAACACGGGCGCGATAGACTGGAAAGCCTTAGCCCAAAACGGGGGGCTTATCGATTACCTTTATCTCGGCGTCAAGCTTGGCATATACCCGCCGCTGATATTTATGGGGGTGGGGGCGATGACAGACTTTTCCCCGCTTATCGCCAACCCCAATTCAATTCTCCTCGGGGCGTCCGCTCAGTTTGGGGTGTTTGTGGCTTTCATAGGCGCGCTGCTGCTTGGTTTTACCGTTCCGCAGGCGGCGTCTATCGGAATCATAGGCGGCGCCGACGGCCCCACCGCGATTTATGTTACAAAAACGCTCGCGCCGGAGCTGCTCTCCGCCATCGCGATCGCCGCTTACTCGTATATGGCTCTTGTTCCCTTTATACAACCCCCGATAATGAAGCTCTTCACAACGAAAAAGATGCGCGCCACGGTGATGGATCAGCTAAGACCCGTCTCGAAAGGCGAACAAATCGTCTTCCCGATAATCGTTACCCTTGTGACCAGCCTTATTCTCCCCGACGCTACCCCGCTTGTGGGTATGCTTATGCTCGGCAACCTGTTTAAAGTCAGCGGAGTTACCGAAAGGCTTTCAAAAACCGCGGGAAACGAGCTTATTAACATAGTTACAATCCTCCTCGGCGTGTCGGTGGGCGCCACTTGCAACGCCGCAGACTTTTTAAGCCCAAGAACCCTTTATATCATCGGGCTCGGCCTTTGCGCGTTCGCTTTCGCCACTTTTGGCGGGGTGATATTCGGTGACCTTATGTACCTTATTTCAAAAGGAAAGATCAACCCGCTTATCGGTTCCGCCGGCGTTTCAGCCGTGCCTATGGCGGCGAGAGTTTCTCAGGTCGTGGGGCAGAAAGAGAACCCCTCCAACTTCTTGCTCATGCACGCGATGGGACCAAACGTCGCCGGAGTTATCGGCTCGGCGGTGACGGCGGGGGTATTCTTGGCGCTGTTCCAGTAGTTTTTCCTGAAAGGAGACCATTTATATGGCAAAAGTTAAAATAACCGAAACCGTTCTCCGCGACTCTCACCAGTCGCTCGTAGCCACCCGCATGACGACGGAAGAAATGCTCCCCGCGCTGAGAGCGCTCGACGAGGTCGGATACCACTCGCTTGAGGCATGGGGTGGCGCGACTTTCGACTCTTGTCTCCGCTTTTTAAACGAAGACCCTTGGCAAAGGCTTAGGGTTATACGAGATAACGTAAAAAACACAAAGCTGCAAATGCTCTTCCGCGGCCAGAATATACTCGGCTACCGCCACTACGCGGACGACGTCGTGGAATACTTTGTGCAAAAATCGCTTGCTAACGGCATCGATATTATCAGGATTTTTGACGCGCTTAACGATATCAGAAACCTAAAAACCGCGATAAACGCCACAAAAAAGGAAAAAGGCCATGTTCAGGCCGCGATATCCTATACTACCGGTCCGGTGTTTAACAACGAATATTTCGCGAATTACGCCAAAGAGCTTGAGGAGACGGGCGCGGATTCGATTTGCATAAAAGACATGGCGGGGCTGCTTAAGCCTTATGACGCGTATGATCTTGTAAAAGCGATCAAACTCAAAGTAAAGCTGCCCGTACAGCTCCACACCCACTACACCGCGGGGCTTGCCTCCATGACTGTCTTAAAGGCCGTCGAGGCGGGCGCCGACGTTGTGGACACCGCGATTTCCCCAATGGCGCTCGGCACTTCCCAGCCCCCCACAGAGCCTATCGTGGCGACGCTTATGGGTACTCCGTTTGACACGGGGCTGGATTTACAAAAGCTTGACGTCGTTTCAAAGTATTTTGAAGGTCTTAGAGACAAATATATAAAATCCGGGCTTCTCGACCCGAAGGTCATGGACGTGAACATAAACGCGCTTCTCTATCAGGTTCCCGGCGGAATGCTTTCAAATCTTGTTTCCCAGCTTAAACAGGCGGGGAAGATAGATAAGCTCCAAGAAGTGCTTGAGGAAGTTCCCCGCGTAAGGGAAGAAGTGGGATACCCTCCGCTGGTGACCCCGACTTCTCAGATTGTCGGCACTCAGGCGGTGTTTAACGTGCTGACAGGGGAGAGATACAAAACCGTCACCAAAGAATTCAAAGCTATGGTTAAGGGCGAATACGGCAAAACTCCCGCTCCGATATCCAAGGATATTGTTAAACAAATAATCGGCAACGAGGAAGTCATAACATATCGCCCCGCCGACGCGATAAAGCCGGAACTGGATAACTTACGGCAGGCGGCCGCTAAATATATCAAACAGGACGAAGACGTCCTCACCTACGCGCTGTTTGACCAAGTGGCGACTAAATTCTTTGAAAACCGCGAGATAAAGGAAATTTCAAACGATACCTCAAAGTATTATGTAAACGTGCGCGAGATTTCCTAACCTATTAGTTTTACCGCAATTTAATAACGGGGTGCTTTAAAGCTGAGAATATACCCGCTGAACCTGTTCGGATAATGCCGGCGTAGGGATGGCAAACGCGTTTTTTGTAACGCTTTTGCAAAAAAGAATGTTTACGCCGCTTAGCAAAGCGGCGTTTTCTTTTACTCAAGCGGTTTTAGCGATAGTGCCCATATTATATTTTATTAATTAAAAGAGGGGTTGGTGACTTTTCAGATGAAAACAAATCAAATTAAAAACAAAAATATTTTTATCCTTGCCGAGTGTTCGATAATGATTGCTCTCGCGAGCGTGCTTTCGGTCATTAAGCTTTATGAGGCGCCGCTGGGCGGAGCGGTCACGCTCTTCTCAATGCTCCCCATTATTTATATTTCATTTAAATACGGGATACGCTGGGGGCTTGGGAGCGGCTTTGTCTATTCTGTCGTCCAGTTGGTGCTGGGGCTAAACAGTTTAGCGTATATTCCCACCGCCGTCGGGGTGGTTTCAAGCATTCTGCTTGATTTTATCCTGCCGTTTACGGTTTTAGGGCTTGCGGGGGTTGTTAAGGAAAGTGATACTCCGCCAACCGCGTCAAGGGTGATAGTCGGGACAGTACTGGCGGTTGTGCTGAGGTTTGCCTTTCATTTTGTCGCGGGGGCGGTTATCTGGTACTCGATAACCAAGGCGGGGGAGTGGAACACATTTGTCTTTAAGCATGGAATGTGGGCATATTCGTTTATTTATAATATTATTTACCTCGGGCCTGACGGGGGGCTTGTCATCTTAGCCTCGCCCGCCATAATCAGGTTTTTAAAGTCTGCTTCGCATTGACAAAAAATAAACTTACTTAAGGCGAAACGCCTTGACACAAAAACCCTGTTATGTTAATATATCCGGTGAAACCTGCTAATAAAAGTCAAGCCTTAAAATGAAAACAAGTGCAGAAAATTCGTGGAAATGAGCAATCACGAAAAAAAGCATAGAAAATGACCCCGAAGCAATGGCAATTTTGCG
>JBAYZO010000042.1:0-14839 GCA_041672465.1 Eubacteriales bacterium | reverse complement strand
CGTGGGTTCGACATATATTGACAATCATATCTATGGAATCCCCGCTGAGCATGTTGACGAGTTTTTCGCCACGGGAAGGGGCGGGCTGTACCTGTCGGGTCTTGATGAGGCTATCGTGGTCAGCATGGGAACCGGCACCGCCATGGTTCACGCCAAGGGAAAAATGGCGTCGTATTTAGGCGGCACGGGAATCGGCGGCGGCACTCTTCTCGGGCTGTCAAAAAAAATCCTCCGAATGGAGGATGTGGGCCAAATTTCGCTGCTGGCGGCCGAAGGCTCTACCGAAAACATTGACCTTAAAATAAAAGACATCACCTCAAAGAACATAATCCCCACGCTTTCGGAAAAAGCCACCGCCTCAAATTTCGGCAAAATATCCGATATCGCCACAAACGGCGACTTCGCGTTAGGTATAATAAACCTTGTTTTTGAAACAATAGGAATGATGGCTATTTTTGCCGCGAGGGGTAAAAAACTTGACAAAATTGTCCTAACCGGGAACCTTTCGTCACTACCTCAGGCGCAAAAATTATACAGCGATATGGGGGTTATGTTTAACGTGGACTTTGTAATTCCCGAAAACTCGTCGTTCGCCACGGTCATAGGGTCGGCGCTAATGTATCTTGAGGAAAATTAATGGAGTTTGTTTTATGAAAAAAGCTTTTTTGCCCTTAGTTTTAGTTTTAATTTTAACTTCTTTAATGTTTTATTCCTGCGGGAAAAAGCAAAACCCTGACGCGTCGCCGAAAGCGATGTTTGACAAAGCCGTGGAGCTTCTCTCCCTTGACGAAGACACCGAAGTGTATTATTCCGAAACCGACGACGGCTGGTACTATATCGACAACGATATTTTAAGCGGCAAGTTCGGCGAGCTCACCATGTCGCCAAAGCAAGAAGACCTCGTGTCCTACGCCGTTTATTTTTCAAATTCGCTTTATGAAACCGAGTTTGGCGTCTTTCGCTTTAAAAGCGGCGAAAAAGCGGACGAGATGAAAAGCTACATACAATCGCGGTTTTCGCGGCTATTGGAAAACGCCGTTAACTATCCGTCCGTGGATACCGCGCTTATTAAAAATTATACCGTCGTTGTTGACGGAAACTGGGTTTATTACGCGGCGACCCGCGACAACGCGGGGTTTTGCGGAATTGTGGAAGGATTGTTATACCCGTAAAAAACGGGCGGGTAAAGCTTAAACTTTGGAGGGGAAAATGGATTACAGGTTTTCAAAAAAAATATTCGCCATTTTACTTGAAACGGCAAAGGGGCCGCGTTCTTGGCGGCAGTTTGCCCTTGACTGCGATATAAGCTATGTTCAGATGCGCAAGCTGGCGCAGGCGGAACAGGAAAACCCGCCCCGCCCAAAGCTGATTAAAAAAATCGCCGACAACAGTTTTAACGAGATTGACCTTGAAGACCTTATGTTCGCCGCAGGAATGGCAAAAAACGAGCAGTCGTTTTTGGTAAAGGAAACCTCGTCAAAGCAAAAGCAGGACAACTTTTTTACCGATTACCGTTCGCTCTCCCAACGGGATAAAAACATCGTTTCGGCTTTTGCGAAATTTCTTGTTGAAAAATCAAAGGAAAAGCATGGCTAATATAAAAATGACAAGCATGTCGTTGCTGCTGTCGCCGTCGAGCAAGAGCAAAACCCCTATGGCTATAAGTATCAGGTCGTCGATATCAAAGTTTGTAAAAATCCCGCGGAATTTATCAAAAATAGAAGAACGGCCGAGCGAGCAGCCGGTTTTGCAGGCAGGAGCGGCCTCAAGCTCGCAGGGTTCTTCTCTTTGGCTCTCTTTAAGTTCGTTTTGAAGGTTATATAGCTGCCCCTCCGACTGTATTCCCCCGTAATTTCTGCTGTACATTTGTTAACCCCGCCCCCTTATGTGCGTTTTTTATAGTTGCCGAGCAGATTGGCAATTGTAAACGCCGTTTTGATATTATCAAGCTTTTGCCGCTTTTCTTCTTTTAAAAGCGGTCGCAGGGAAGACAGCAGCGCTATTCTCCTGTCGCCCGTCATGCCCCCGCCAAGCGCCCCGAGCGGCGAGATGGTCTGCGCGAGCGAACCCAAGGCGGAGACCGGCTTTTCCCCGCCGCCCTGCCCGCCGGCATGCCCTCCGGGCTGCCCTCCGGGCTGCATGTTTTCGCCCTGCCCCTCTTTGGAGGGCGCGAGCCCCGACGCTATCTGCATAATTTTTCCCATGGCTTCCGGGTCGTTTAAAATTTCCCTTATTTTATCCCCGAGTCCGCCGTCCATTATTTCCTGCTGTTCTTGATAATCCGGTAAATATCCTCACTCTTCCCCTTGCCGGCTTTGCTTAGCAGCGCTTCCGCTTCGGCCGGGGTAAGGCGGGACATGAGTTTTTTGAGCGACGGAATATCCGACGTCAAAGTGGCGGCTTTAGCCACGCTGCCGCCGGCGGCTTTGGTTATGGTCAAAATCAGCTCCCTTAGCGATTCGTCGTCCATGGCGAGAATATCCTGAAGCTCTTTTTGGGTAAAAGGCAAAACAATCATCCTTTCCGATAAAATATATGCTGGTTTATTTCTTTAAATACATGGAGAGTGGGTTAGAAATGTTTAAATGCAAGCCCGAACGGAATCCCAAGCAAGTGACGCTCATAATGCTCACCTGCGTAACTGTTTTTGTGCTGACGGCGTTTGTTTCGTTATCGGTGGCGGCTTTTAAGTGGCTTTTTGAGCTTGCGCTTATTGTTATCGCCACGGTGGGAATAGCCGTCATCTATCGTTATTCCATGACAGAAATGGAATATGAGATTTGCGACGGGAGCTTCAGCGTCATAAAGATAGTGGGCAAAAACGCACGACCGCCTGCTCGCTTGACCTTTCCACCGCCATTATGCTTGTGCCCAAAGACGAGTTTAAAGAGGCGGTTTCGTCTCGCGCGCTGCCTTATATAAACCAACGGTTTAACTTTAACCAAAACTTAAAGTGCAACTCGTATGTGTATGTTTGCGAATTCAATGGCAAGACGATAGCGGTGGAATTCGAGCCGAATCAGCCGTTTATAAGCGTTATGCTAAAAGAAATAGAAGACCGCAAAAAGGGCGGGGACAACAAAAGCACATAAAAATAACAAAATCCGTAAAATCGCTTTTATTTTCCTTTAACCCACGCTTGGTTCTTCCGGCGGTTCGGCGACGGGGTTCTTAAGTTTCGCCCAAGTCTCCGGGCCGATTACGCCGTCCTGTAAAAGGCCGTGGCTTTTTTGAAAGTCAAGCACGGCTTTTTTTGTTTGCCCGCCAAACCTGCCGTCCTCCGGGATTTCCTCCCCGCTTTGGTTTTCCCGCAACCATTTGTTAAGCGCCCCCTGAGCTTCTCTTACGCTCTCCCCGCTGTCGCCAAAACGGATTACCCCGCTTTTAACGGCCGGCGCCTCTTTTACCGCCGCCGGCAGGGGAAAGCTTTCAAGGGCTTCCCAGGTCTCTTTGTCAATAACCCCGGTGCGGCAAAGGTTTATATACTTTTGGAACGCCGCCACGCCGTTTCTGACCCCTCCGTCAAACACCATGGCGGGGAATACCTCCGGCATGACGTCTTCCCCCAAGTGTTCGGCGATTTCCGCAAGGCGGGTACTTGCCCTGACCACGCTCTCGCTCCTGTCGCCGATACCGAGCGGATACCCCGGGTAGGCTGAAAGCGCTTTGGCTTCTCCCGCGGCGGGGAAACGCAAAGCCGAGTACACATAAGAAATAAGCCGCCGGGTGGTTTCGTCAAGCGACCCGGTTACATCAAGTCCATAACTTGACTGAAACGCCGCCAAAGCCGCGGATTTTTCCGGCTCGCTTGCCCTCCCGCCGCAGGTGGTAAAGGGAATTTCGCCGTTTTTGTTTTCGGCGGCGATATGGTTGAGCATAGAATAAATGTCTTTGTCTGTTTTTTGCCCTTGCGAAACGGCTTGTTTTGAGTTTTCTTCGGTTTGGGCGGCTGAAACGGTTATATTCCCGCCAAAATAATAACGAAGTATAGACTCGGCGTCATAGTTTTGCTTGGCAAGTTCCACGCTCCCCCACTGCGACAACCCCTCGCCGGCGGAAATGTCGTCATGGCGGCAGAGGAAAAGGCTGCCGTCCTCCCCGGATTTCGCCCCGTACAGGTAAAAAACCCTGTCGGCGATTTTGTCCGTCTCATGGAAAGTGGGGCCGCCGTGGACATATGGCTGGTCGACTTCGGGCGCGTTCGTTATATCAAAAGGGTAGCCCAAAACTCTGTATCGCCTTTGCGTAATTCGATTCAACGCGCTTGACACGGCGGCTATTATATTCGCCTTAATAGCCTCTTCCGGCCAAGTGGGGTAAATTTCGTTCGCGGCGACGTTTTTAATATAAGTCAAAAAGTCAACCGTCACGTTTTCCGCGTCGGATTTCGGCTGCCCCAAATGCACCGTTACGCAGAGCGGTAATTTAACCTCAGAGTTTGCTCTCTCCGTCCGGAGGGGGGTAACGTCGCACTCTCTGCGGATTATCGGCACCCCCGCCATAAGCCGGTGAGGGGGAGTCAAAACTGTCTGTGTCTTCTTGCCATACCCCTCGTCAGCCCTCTTTAGCAAATGCCGTATAACTGTTGTCGCTCCGGGGAAAATCTGCACCCCTTTAAACAGCGCGGGGATATGCCCCGTGTGGGAAACCCTCACGTCATAAGGGGAATACGGCAGAGACGAAGGGCCGGGCGACAGCGACCTGCGGTAGTCAAAGCTCGGCAGAGATATGTTTACCTCCCCGTTGACGTCAGCGTAACAACTTGATACTATCACCCCGCCTTTCGCGGCCTGAATCAGCGCCCCCGCGGGAGGGCGGGAACCTGCTTTCGCGGTTAGTTTTATGTAAAGGTTGCCGAAATTTCTGAAAGTATCCATCCATATGTACCCCTTTCTATAAACATTTTATGATTTTGCGCCAAAAGTAGTGATAAAAAGGTTGATTTGCTGAAATTATTTTGCTATAATACAGATTTTGTTAGGAGACTTTTTTTATATGATACGAAACGATTTGCGAAATATCGCGATAATAGCCCACGTCGACCACGGCAAAACAACGCTTGTCGACCAAATGCTGAAGTTTGGCGGCCTGTTCCGGGAAAATCAATTTGTCGCCGACCGGGTCATGGATTCAAACGATATCGAGAGAGAGCGGGGGATAACAATCCTCGCCAAAAACACCTCCACTTTTTACAAGGGGGTTAAAATCAACATAGTCGACACCCCGGGTCACGCCGATTTCGGCGGAGAGGTCGAAAGGGTGCTAAAGATGGTCAACGGAGTGCTGCTGTTGGTGGATTCGGCCGAGGGCCCAATGCCCCAGACGCGCTTTGTGCTGAAAAAGGCAATTGAGCTCAACCACCGCGTAATAGTGGTGATAAACAAAGTCGATCGCCCCGACGCGAGGGTTTATGAAGTCCCCGACGAGGTGCTGGGGCTGCTGCTTGAGCTTGACGCGTCAAACGACCAGCTCGACTCCCCCGTTTTATTTTGTTCGGGGAGAGAGGGGCGGGCGTCGCTTTCCCCCGACGAGAGCGGGGAGGACCTTTCGCCTTTGTTTGAAACCATACTGTCGCATATCGCCCCGCCCGAGGGAGACGAAAACCTGCCCGGGCAAATGCTTGTGTCGGCCGTCGACTACAACGATTATGTGGGGAAAATCGCCATCGGCCGCGTGGAAAGGGGGACCTTCCGCCTTAAGCAGGAAATTTGCGTATGCGATTACCATGACGAAAGCGTCACGCGCAAGTCAAGGATAACGGCGCTTTTTCAAATCGACGGGCTGAGCCGCACTCCGGTGGGCGAGGTAAAAATCGGGGATATCGTCTGCCTTTCCGGCCTTGAGGATATTAATATCGGCAACACCGCCACCGACAGGGATTTCCCCGAACCGCTTAAGTTTTTAAAAATAGGCGAGCCGACCATGGAGATGACCTTTTCGGTCAACAACTCGCCCTTTGCCGGCAGGGAGGGGAAGTATGTCACCACCCGCCATATCCGCGACTACCTGTTTAAAGAAGCCATGAAAGATATGTCGCTCAGGGTGTTTGAAACCGCCTCCGCCGACAGTTACAGCGTATGCGGCAGGGGCGAGATGCACCTTTCAATCCTTATGGAAAACATGCGAAGAGAGGGGTATGAGTTCGCGGTTTCCACCCCCCGTATTCTGTTCAAGGAGATAGACGGCCAAACCTGCGAGCCGTATGACAGGGCGGTCATGGACGTGCCGAAAGAAAGCGTTTCGGCGGTCATGGAAAAAATGGGCTACCGCAAGGGCAACCTCACCGAAATGCTCCCCAAGGGCGAGCGAATGCACCTTGAGTTTTCAATCCCCACCCGCGGGCTGTTCGGGTATAAAACCGAATTCCTCACCGACACCAGAGGGGAGGGGGTCTTTTCCTCAGTTTTTGAGGAGTACAAGCCCGTCAAGGGGGAAATTACAAAGCGGTTTACCGGTTCCCTTATAGCGCACGAGGAGGGCGTTTGCACAAGCTATGGGATTTTTAACGCTCAGGACAGAGGGAATATGTTTGTCGATCCTTCCGAAAAAGTCTACGCGGGGCAGGTTGTGGGCGTTTCCGCCAAAGGCGATGACATTGTGGTCAACGTCTGCAAAAAAAAGCATCTCACCGCCATAAGATCCACCGGCGCGGACGAAATGCTTAAGCTCACGCCGCCGAAAAAACTCTCGCTTGAAGAGGCGCTGGAATTTATCTCCGACGACGAGCTTATCGAGGTCACCCCAAGGGCGATAAGAGTCCGCAAGCGGATACTCGACCCCGCGCTGAGGATGAGGGAGAAAATGAAGGACAAAAAAAATCCGCCGGGCTGACCCGGCGGCGCTTTTTATGCTTTTAATCGGCTGTTACTGTTATCGTTTGCCCTAAAAATCTCGTGAGATCGGCTATGCTTTCTTCCTCAAACGGGCTTTTCAGCCCGGTTTGTTTTAAAAGATCTAAAAATCCCGAAGTCGTTACCGATTTTGCCATAACGGAGTTGTAAAGCTCAACCCCGAGCTCTTTTTGGGCAACGAAATTTTCGTATATCTGAAACGACGGAATAAGGGACGCCGCGTAGCTTATATAGTAAAACGGGTATAAAAACAAATGGTGTATTTTTGTCCAGTAATAACCCGCTCCGCTTATTGTACCGCCAAGCCCGTATTCTTTCATAATGCCGGAATACAGCGTGTTCAGCTCTTCCGCGTCGGTATAGCCGCCCTCAAACGCCTTTTGCTCAAACTCGTCAAGGGCGCAGGAGACCACAAGCGTGCCGATTTTTGATACGAGCTCGTAATTTTTAATTTTTTCCCCCGCTTCTTTGCCGAAAATATCGCGGTAGTTGTCGAGAAACATAAACTCGTTTGCCTGTGAGTGAATCTCGTCTATATCAATCATATAGGGAAGGTCGCCGCCGTGGAGGTAATAGGCGTAAAAATGCCCGAACTCGTGGGCGAACGTCTGAATATCGGTATACTCCCCGCTGCCGCCGGCAAACACAAAGGGTATGTCAAACGCCGGCAGATATGTGGTGTAGGCGCCCGCTTGTTTGTTCTCACCCTTGTCAAGCGAGCAAAGCCCGTATTTTTTCATAAAATCGTACGCGTCGTACATATCATGCGACACGGAAAGAAAATATTCTTTAAATATATCATCGTAAGCCAAGACATCCTCCGCCTTGCCGTACGAGGAAAACGAAACCCTCCCCGCGAGGATTCTGTAAAGCGGGGCGATATATTCCTTAACATAGCCCTGTAGCGCTTTGCTGTCTTCTTTGGTGTAGTCGCGGCTGTAGACATGGGCGTAGGCGTAATCGGCGTAAGATTCGTATCCCGCCTTTTCCGCAAGTCTTTTATAAAGGCTCATCAGCGTGATATAAATTTCCCCGCTGAACTTGTTTAACTGCTTTAAATATTCGGTATATCCCTTTTCGTCCCAGACTTCCTTTAGGGTTTTTTGGCTGCCGTCTATCGTCACCGTCTGCGACAGGTGGCTGATATAGCTGTTCTCGCATTCCGTTATGGTTTTTCTTATTTCGGCGTAATCGCTGTCAGAAATAAGGTTTTTAAGCAGTATTTCCTGCTTTTCCTCGTTTGTGTAATCGGCGAAAATTTCGCCCCCGTGAGAGCTTGACAGCAGCTTTTCCGCAACGCGGTAATATTCCCGCTCAACCTCCGCCATTTCCCATGTGAGAAGCGAAATCTCCTCGGCAATAACTTCGTCCGAAGTATCAAGGCTTTGAAAAATCAAAAGAAGCGTGTACTGCGTGTCCGCCTCTTCCATAAGGCGGTTAAGGTTGCGGAACGCAAAAGTCAGGGCAAAGGCCGTGCCGTTATTGTCTAAAAGCTCCTCGATATATTCTATTTCTCTGTTTATAGCGTCAAGGTCGGGCGGGGTGTATATTAAGTCCCCAAAGTTTACCCCGCGCCTTAAAAACGGGTTTGGTTCAGGTTGTGATTCCTCGCTTGTCGAGCTTTCCACGCTCTCTGAGCCGTTATCGCTGATAGCGGAAAAATCACCCGAAGCCCCGCTTTCCGCAGGGTTGCTTTCACTTGAGTTTGTATTATTTATTCCCCCGCATGAGACAATAAAAATCAGCGCGGCGGCCAAAAGAAACAGCAGGGGTTTTTTTAAATATTTCATAATAATAATTATACCGCCCTCCAAGCGTTTTTGTGTCATATCCATACCGTATTATATATTCGGCGGGGAAATTTGTCAAACATAAAAACATCGGTCAAAGCCTGCTTTTATTAAAAGCAAATTGGCTCTTACGTTACTTTTACTAAAAAAATCCATATCGGAGCTGATAATTTCTACGCGGAAAACCTCAATTATTTTGTTTTATTGTTGACTTTTTCCTCTCGCGGTGCTATTATTTTAATGTAATAGACAACGCTTGAAGTTTAAAGCGTAATGTGAAGTAAGAGATTACCGTGACCGGCGGATAGGTGGAATTAACCACAGCGAAGCGGTAATTAATACAAGCCGGCCGCCTGGGCAACCTGCTTTTTTTAAAAACGGGGAGCCTTTTTTTATTTTTTTTCGGCCGGGACAATTATTTGACAACTCATTTTTATGAAGGGAAAATATCTATGCGGAAAATTGCTTTTGTCATGGGGAGCGCGTCCGACCTCGGTGTGCTTGAAAAAGGCATAGCGCTGGTAAAGGAGTTTGGCGTGGGGTTTGAAGTCCGCGTGCTGTCGGCGCACCGCACCCCGGGGGAGGCCGCTTTGTTCGCTGAAAATGCCGAAGCGGACGGTTTCGGCGTGATAATAGCCGCGGCGGGGAAAGCGGCGCATCTCGCCGGGGCAATGGCGGCGGGGACGATAATCCCCGTAATTGGCGTGCCGGTGAAGACCGCCACGGGCGGGCTTGACGCGCTGCTCTCGACAGTTCAGATGCCGGCGGGGGTTCCGGTGGCGACTGTGGCCGTCGACGGCGGCGAGAACGCGGCGATTTTAGCGCTTGAGATAATCGCGCTTACCGAAAAAGAGGTAAGAAATAAACTGCTAAAACACCGCGAAGAGCTAAAAAACCGCTCACTTGAAAACGACAGTCAAATCTCGGCGAAATTTAAGAATTTTTAAGGTTGGGTTTATGTCAAAACTAAAAGAGGAATGCGGGGTTTTCGGGCTTTATTCAAATTTTTACACCGATCTCGCGAGGCTGACATATTACGGGCTTTTCGCGCTCCAGCACCGCGGGCAGGAGAGCGGCGGAATTGTCGTCAACGACGACGGCGTGTTCACTTCTCATACCGGGAACGGGCTGATAAACGATATTTTCGGGGCCGATATTATTGAAAAGCTTGGCAAAGGCAATATTTCCGTGGGGCATGTCCGTTACGGCACCCGCGGCGCTTCGGGGATAATCAACGCCCAGCCGGTGGCGGTAAACCATATAAAAGGGCAAATGGCGGTGGCGTTTAACGGCAGTTTGGTAAACGCGTATGAGCTCCGCGAAAAGTTCGAGCTTGAGGGTTCGATTTTTCACTCGTCAAGCGACGCGGAAGTTATCTGCCACGCCGTGACAAGCGAGCGGATAAAGACAAACTCAATCGAGGACGCGGTCTGCAAAGCGATGTATAACCTAAAGGGCGCTTACTCGATTGTGCTTATGTCCCCCTCAAAGCTTGTCGCCTGCCGCGACCCCCACGGCATACGGCCGCTTTGCATAGGAAAAACAGCCGACGGGGTATGGATAGTCTCGTCCGAGTCCTGCGGGGTTGATTCAGTCGGCGGGGAATTTGTGCGGGATATCGAGCCGGGGGAAATCGTGGTGTTCGACGGCGGCGAGCCGAAGAGCATAAAAACCCACTGCGGCGAAAAACCCCGCGCCTTTTGCGTGTTTGAATATATTTATTTTGCCCGCCCCGATTCGGTTATAAACGGCGTCGCCGTTCAGGCGTACCGAATAAAAGCGGGCGAGGCGCTTGCGGAAACCTACCCGGTGGCGGCGGATATCGTCGTGGGCGTGCCGGACTCGGGTCTTGACGCCGCGGTGGGGTATTCAAGGGCGTCGGGAATCCCCTACGGTGTGGGGTTTATTAAAAACAAATATATAGGGCGCACGTTTATTGCGCCGCTCCAGTCCCAGCGGGAGGACAGGCTTAGCATTAAGCTCAACCCCGTAATGTCCGCCGTCAGCGGAAAGCGCGTGGTGCTTGTGGACGACTCAATCGTCCGCGGGACAACTTCCGCGCGGATAGTAAAGCAGCTCTTTGACGCGGGGGCTAAGGAAGTCCATATGAGGGTGACCGCCCCGCCGTTTGTCAACCCCTGCTATTACGGCACGGATATAACCCCCGGCGACAGGCTTATCGCGAGGGAGTATAAAATAGAAAGCATAGCGTCTGTCATAGGCGCGTCAAGCCTTGGGTACCTAAAGCGCGAACAAACCGTAGACATAGCCAAACGTCTTGGCATGGAAGGGCTTTGCACCGCGTGCTTTGACGGCTATTACCCGGCGGAAAAGCCTAAACGGGTTTATTTTAATAAATTTGACAGGAAAATAAGCGAAGGCAGGTTTCAGACGTGAGAGACGACAAAAACCAAAGCTACAGCGAAAGCTATAAAAAAGCGGGCGTGGATATCACAAAGGGGTATAAAGCCGTGGAGCTTATGAAGCCGCATATAAGGCGGACAAAAATCCCCGGGGTGATGTCTGATATCGGCGGGTTCGGCGGTATGTTCGACCTGTCGCGATTTGGCGGCGAAAACCCCGTGTTGGTGAGCGGCACCGACGGCGTGGGAACAAAGCTGAAGTTAGCTTTCGCGCTGGGAAAGCATGACACAATAGGTATAGACTGCGTGGCGATGTGCGTAAACGATATTATTTGCTCGGGGGCGAAGCCCTTGTTTTTCCTTGACTATCTTGCGGCGGGGAATGTTGTACCGGAGATAGCGGCGGAAATTGTCTCGGGGGTGGCGGAGGGCTGCGTTTTGGCGGGCTGCGCGCTGCTCGGGGGCGAAACGGCAGAAATGCCGGGCTTTTACCCGGACGGCGAGTATGACCTCGCCGGGTTTGCCGTGGGTGTTGTGGAAAAACAAAAGATAATTGAAAACAGCTCCATGGCGGAGGGAGATATAATTATCGCGCTCCCCTCGTCGGGCGTTCACTCAAACGGCTTTTCGCTGGTTCGGCGGGTGTTTGACTTTGAAACAGGCTGCCTTACGGCAGGTCTTGCCGAATATGATATGTCTTCGCTCGGCGAGGTGCTTCTCACCCCCACGGCAATATATGTAAAACCGGTGGCGGCGCTTATAGAAAAGGTAAAAGTCAAGGGGCTGTCAAACATCACCGGCGGCGGGTTTTATGAAAACCTGCCCCGGGCAATAAAAAGCGGGCTTGACGCGGTTGTATTCCGCAAAAAAATTAAAATCCCCCCCATTTTCGGGCTTATCGCCACTTCCGGAGATATTAACGACAGGGATATGTTCAACACCTTTAACATGGGGGTGGGTATGGCGGCGGTGGTTTCGGAATCCGACGCGCGAAGCGCCATATGCGTGCTCAAAGCAAACGGCGTCGACGCATATGAGATTGGCTGCCTTAAAAAAAGCGAATCCGAAACCCCGAAAGTTATTATAACCCGTTAGGGTTAACCAAATAAAAAGCGGAAGGGCGGGGGGAAAAATGGAAAAACTAAGGACGGCGGTTTTTGTCTCGGGCGGCGGCACGAATCTTCAGGCGATAATTGACGCGGTTAAATCCGGAGTTATCAAGCACGCGGAAATAGCGCTTGTGATATCGTCAAACCCCGGCGCTTACGCCATAAACAGAGCGGAGGCGGCGGGGATCCCCGTTCGGGTAATCGCCAAAAAGAGCTGCGCCGACAGAGAAGAGTTTGAAAATAAACTTCAAAAAGAGCTTAAGAGATATAAAATCGACCTTATCGTGCTTGCGGGGTTTATGATTCTTCTCTCTGGTTCGTTTACGTCTTCCTACCCCGGGAGGATAATAAACGTGCATCCGTCACTTATCCCGGCGTTTTCGGGCAAGGGATATTACGGGCTGAGGGTTCATGAGGCGGCGCTTAAATATGGGGTAAAAGTCACGGGGGCGACAGTTCATTTTGTAAACGAAACGCCCGACGGCGGGGAAATAATAGCCCAAAAAGCGGTAAAAGTGCGGGACTGCGACACCCCGGAAACCCTCCAGCGGCGGGTTATGGAAAACGCCGAGTGGGCGCTCCTCCCCAAAGCGGTGGAAACCGTCTCAAAAAGCCTGTTAAAGCAAATACGAGCGGGTAAAACAACAAAAGGGGAAAAATCATGAATAACAGGGAAACCGTACCGGTGAGCGAAAAAACCGAAAACCCATATGAAATTAAACAGATAAAAGACGTTTTAAAGCTAAGCTCTTACCCCGGCAGAGGGATAATTATCGGCCAAACCCATGGCGGCAGGGCGGTTTTGGCTTATTTTATTATGGGGCGGAGCGAAAACTCAAGAAACCGGGTGTTTGTCACCGACGGCGATGATGTAATTATAAATATTTTTGACAAATCAAAGGTTAAAGACCCCAGCCTTATTGTTTACGCCCCGGTAAAAACGCTCTCTTCCCCCGGGAAAAGCGAAGTTATTGTCACAAACGGCGACCAAACCGATACCATACACAAGTTTTTGCTTTCGGGCAAAACGTTTGAGGAAGCGCTGTTCACAAGGGTTTTCGAGCCCGACGCCCCAAACTTCACGCCGCGGATAAGCGGGATGCTTGATTTTTCGGGCGGGGATTTTTCTTATAAGCTAAGCATAATAAAGCCGGCAGACCAAGGCGGCGTCCCTGTCCAAAGGCAGTTTTTTTGTTATTCACCCGTGGGAGGCCTCGGGCATTTTATACACACTTACAGCAAAAACGGGGGAGTTCTCCCCCCTTTTTCCGGCGAGCCGGTCAGAGTTGGCATACCCGACTCCATAGAAGCTTTCGCGTCCGATATTTGGGGTTCGCTTGACGGCTCAAATAAAATATCGCTTTACATAAGGTATATAAACCCCGGCGAAAATAAATATGAGAGCCGGATTTTCAACAAAAACACAAAGTGAGGTAATTTAAAAATGCAGGAGATTTCGCTGAAATACGGCTGCAACCCAAACCAAACCCCCGCGAGAATCTATACGCAAAGCGGCAACCTTCCGGTTGAGGTGATTAACGGAAGACCGGGTTATATAAATTTTCTCGACGCCCTAAACGGCTGGCAGCTTGTAAGCGAGCTTAAAAAGGCCACCGGCCAAGAGGCGGCGGCGTCTTTTAAGCATGTCTCCCCCGCCTCCGCCGCGGTGGGAACTCCGCTTGACGAAGACACTAAAAAAGTTTGTTTTGTGGAAGACATTGAAGACCTTGACTTTTCCCCCGCCGCCTGCGCCTACGCAAGGGCGAGGGGCGCCGACAGAATGTCGTCGTTCGGCGACTGGGTGTCGCTCTCGGGCGAATGCGACGAGATTGTCGCCAAAATTATCTCGCGGGAGGTGTCCGACGGCATAATTGCCCCGTCCTACACAAAAAAAGCGCTTGAAATACTAAAAGCCAAGCGAAAAGGGAACTATAATATAGTTAAAATTGACCAAAGCTACACGCCCTCGCCAATCGAGGCAAAACAGGTGTTCGGGGTGACTTTCGAGCAGCAAAGGAACAATTCTGAAATATCCGAAAAACTGTTTACAAGCGAAAACATTGTCACCAAAGAAAAGCATATCCCCCCCTCTTCGCTCCGCGACCTTATTGTGGCGCTGATAACGCTTAAGTACACCCAGTCAAACTCGGTTTGTTTTGCCGAAAACGGGCAAGCGATAGGCGTGGGAGCGGGTCAGCAGTCGCGCATCCACTGCACCCGCCTTGCGGCGCAGAAAGCCGATAACTGGCATTTGCGGTTTCACCCTTTTGTAAGGGAGCTTGACTTTCTGCCGGGCTTGGGGCGGCCCGAGAAAAACAATATAATTGACATTTATATTTCAAACGATTCGGAAGAAGTAACGGGCAGCGGCGAGTGGTTTAAATATTTCTCCAAAAAACCAAAAACATTGGGGGGCGCCGAAAAACAGGAGTTTTTATCCGGCTTTACCGGGGTTTCATTGGGGAGCGACGCGTTTTTCCCCTTTGAGGACAATATTGAAAGGGCGCGGAAAAGCGGGGTTTCATATATCGCCCAGCCCGGCGGCTCGGTTCGCGACGGCGAGGTGATAAACTGCTGCGACAAGCTTGGGATAACCATGGCGTTTACCGGGGTAAGGCTATTTCATCATTGAATAATCAGACAACCGCAATTTCAGCAAGCTGAAACCGAAAAAAATTTGCATATGGATTAAAGAAAGGCTGTATAAAATGAAATCAAAAGTCGCG
>JBAYZO010000041.1:0-15022 GCA_041672465.1 Eubacteriales bacterium | reverse complement strand
CAGGTCGCTGGGCTTAATCTTACCAAAAAACAAAAACGGAGTTACTTGCTCGTTGCTTAATCATTGTGACTGGTTTTTCATTTTAACTTTACAGTGCCCAAATTGTCCATATGCAAATTGTCCCATGCGCAAGCTAAGGAAATAAGTTATCGTTTCGTAACGATTAATTTTGTTACAATAATCGCTTCGTTTGACGTAAGACCGTCAATGACTTTGCAGCTAAAACCGAAAGGCCGCTTTACTTAGCTACCCGCTTGCGATGAATGTAAACGTCTTTTCCGAAGCTGCCGATATAGTGGATTTCCTCCCAGCCACGGGAGATCAGCTCCGGTTTCGGTTTTAAATCGCGTTCGGAGTCGCCGGGACAGTCAAGAAGCCAGCCGCCTGTTTTGCAGACGCGCGTGATTTCTGAAAGTTCCGCGTCTCAATCATCGCCGACTACATGACCTGACATTACTATATCAAATGTATTATCAGGAAACGGAAGCTCGGTGACAAGGCCGTCAAGCACGCGGACATTTGCGATTCTTTCGCTATTTATCTTGTCACGCATATATTCACGCAGCGTTCCTACCGGCTCGCTCGCGTAAACCCAAGCCGCTTTTTCTGCGGCGGCGAAGGTGAGCCGCCCGGATCCCGCGCCGACGTCAAGCACGGTTTTACCCGATAAGTCAGCAAGTTGATACAATCGCTCTTTACTCCATCCGCGTATGAAATCGCACTTTTCCGCCATGACATGCGGCGTGGTATAAACAATAAAGTCCTCTACCCCCGCCATAGCGTAGAGCTCCGCGGAGCGGATCTGCTCTGTATCGGTAACTGCCGGGGCGTTGAGCGCAAGCTCTGCTATCATCGCCGAACATTCCGGGCAACGTTGCTGCAAATACCATTTGACCGCGGGGTTCGCTTTCAGCGCTATGCCGATGTTTTTTTTCCATTCCTCGCTGTCCACGCGCCATCCGGAGCTGCCCAGCATAATCCGGATTTGAAAACGTTCCAGAAGCAGGAAACAATTAAAGGAATATTCGTTTGGGTTAATCCAACCTAATGGCATAAAATCCTCCTGTTTACAGGAGAGCTAAAGTATAGTCACCCTCCTGTTTTTGTTATTGGGTGCGGATACTGAATTTTTCATATGAAATTATCCCTTCTGTTTGAATTTATTATATCGCCAAGGCGGTATAATCCTTGATTATTTTTGCAATCGGCGGAATTTGCCGCCGAAGCGGTTATATTTCCGCCAACCACTCCTTTTCCCAACGCTCTCTGCGGCCGATAGTTTCAAAACCTATTGATGAATAAAATTCCGGAACCCCGCCGAAACAATATTCTGCGCCAAGTGATTTTGTCTTTTTCATCCCAATAGTCAGTGCCGCGGTGGCAAGCCCCAGTCGGCGGTATTCAGGAATTGTGGCGAGCGGCTCAATATAGGCGTATTTGTTAACTCGATCAAACCACATCCCGGCAAAGCAGGCGTAAGCGCCGTCCGGCGCTTTGATAACAACAGTCAGGTCTTTTCTAAAACTCGGTCCGCTTTGCATATGTATTCTGCAATCAATTTCGTTGTCCGGAATATCTCCGTGGCCAAAACCCTTCCACAAACAGGAATTTATTTTTTCGTAATCGTTTTCGTCTTCAAGCGATATTGCGGTAAACATATCAGGGAGGTTTTTATCCGGGAAGGGTTTGTCATAGGAGAATATCCTTATTGGTTCGGAGTATAATTTTTTATAACCGTTTTTGCTAAGCAGTTCTTGTTTGTTTATCTCTCCGCCGGTAATCCAAACGCTAAGTCTTTTACCGGCGCCGCAGGATATTGAAAGCTCGCTTTCGGCATATCTCAGCATCTCCGGCAACAAGAACTCGTAAGTTTTTCGTGCGCATAGAAAGGCTTCACCGATGTCTATTTCGTATGCCGCTACCCCGACAAGCTCGCCGTTTTCCTCCCATAGTCCCATACGATGGGTAAGCTTATGGTTAAAGGTCGGGTGCGTGTGCGCGTATTCAAAAAACTGCGGCAGCAGATAACCGTTTTGCGTTTCCTTATCATATGTTTCGGTTAGAAACTTTTGGACGCGCCCAAAGTCTTTTAGCAATTTATATCTTTCTTGTGTTATTGTTCTCATAAATACATTGTCCTCCATAAATATAAAGTGAATTTTACGGGGAAATAATTTTGACCGGCTATTTCCTTATCTCTCCGTTTTTCTTTTTTTGTTTGCTCCATTTGGCGAGGGTTTTGTGGCGAAGCTGCTTTTTGCGGAGAAAAGCAATTTTATCGTCAGAAAATCTTGATTCGCGCTTTAGGTTTAAATAGCTGTTCCATCTCTCGGCAGTCAGCTCGCCGTTTTCAATAGCGGCTTTGACGGCGCAGCCCGGCTCGGTCTGGTGGCGGCAGTCGGAAAATCGGCAGGGACGGGACAAAACCTCCTCAATATCGGCGAAGGCCGTCCCCAGCCCATGGCTGACCTCCCACATGCCGAGCTCTCTCATTCCCGGCGTGTCAATAATCATTCCGCCGGACGGGAGCATGAAAAGCTGACGGTGTGTTGTAGTGTGGCGTCCACGACTATCGTCCTCGCGGATTGCCTTAACGTCCATTATATCTTCACCCGCGAGAGCGTTCAGCAGGCTTGACTTGCCAACGCCCGAGGAACCGAGAAACACAGCTGTTTTTTTCGGGCGCAGATATACCGACAGCTTGTCGAGCCCCTGCCCCGTAACCGCGCTGACGGAGATTATGTCAACCCCGGGGAAGGCAGTTTCCGCAATTTCGGCTTTTTCTTGAACGGTTACGCCCTCCGCAAGGTCGGATTTTGTAAGAATGACGACAGGCGTCCCCCCGCTTTGCCACGCGAGCGCGAGGTACCTCTCTAAACGGCTGACGTTAAAATCCTTGTTCAGGGAGGTCATGACAAAAACAGTGTCGAAATTCGCCGCAACCGCTTGCTCTCCCCGCCCCGGCGACGGGTCGCGCCTTGAGAAAAACGACCTGCGGGGAAGCGTTTTTACAATTTGGCTGTCGCCGGAGGGTTCGTATTGCAGCAAAACAAAGTCCCCGATCGTGGGGAATTCCTCCCCCCGCCCGTAATAAACGGCGGTTTTCAGCCTGCCGAACGCCTGACCGTGTCCGCAGATAAGCTCATATCTTTCTTTATGCACCGCCGTCACCCTTGCCGGCAGAAAACCCGCGGCTGCCGGCGGCAAAGGCTTTTCCCAGCCGTAGTCTTCTAAATTAATTATGTTTACCATTAAAACCCCCGTTAACTGTTTATTTTTAATTATCCCTTATTAAGCTTTCCTTTTTATGATTTTATAAATGGGCATAAAAATACCGCGGAAAGCAGCCTTTTAAGCCGCAAAATCCACGGGAACAAGAAAACGCGCCTGCCGTTGAGGGCGTTATTGTTTTATTTGCGAAAGGTTACTTTTCGGCGGCATACAGACAAAGGGCAAAATCCCCCCATAAAACCATATGCCGATATTTAATTTTAAATAAAGACCACCGCCGTATTAAGTTCCATTAAAAACATCTCCTTTCGGTTGAACGCAGATTTTAGATTTAATAAATTGAGCACATTATCAACATGCGGACAGTATATCACTAAAAGGAATAAATTGCAATATATTTTTAAATTTTTGTTAAAAGCTCTGGCGGCGCTGTTTGCGGAAACTCGGGAGATTTTTATCCGCGCCTTAACAGGCACAATATTATAAACCAAAGCGATTTTCCGCTTGAATTGGTTAAGGTTTTCTGTTAAAATAAATTAAGGAATTTTGTTTTTCCGGAATAACGCCAATTTTGCGGCGCATTTATATGGGCTTTTGCTAAACGCCGTGAAACGTGAAGTTTAATAAAAGCGGAAAAGCCAAATAGCCGCGAAACAAACCGAAAGGGGGATATACTTTGCCTTTTGAAGTAAAGAAAACCGAAAACGGATGGAATTTTGATTCTTTGTTTGAAAAGAAAGAACTTTTCGCGCAGATAATAAAATCGTTCCCTTTCCCGCTGCACATCTGCGCGCCCGACGGCACAATGCTCTGGGCAAATGACGAATACCTCAAATTCGCCCGGGTCACAAACCCCGAAAAGCTTTATAAAAAGCATAATATCCTGCAAAACCCCGCGCTTGAGCGCTGGGGTATTAAAGATTTCACGCAGCACGCTTTCCGCGGAGAGGTTATGTTTGCCTATGATGTCAAGGTTCCGCTGCGAGAGATTGTCGAGCGTCTTGGCGACAAGGGCGGGGAAGTGTACGGCAGTATGTTCCAAAACCTCGCGGCGTTCCCAATTCGCGGCGACGACGGCAAGCCGGAACTCATTGTGTTTGTCTTTACAGTTACGCGCCATTATGAGGAAAAGCACGAGATTGTCAAGGGCAAGGAATATATTGACGAAAATTGGCGGGAGCCTTTTGACCTCAAACGGCTGGCGGGGGCTGTTCATATCAGCAAGCACCACTTCACCCGCCAGTTCAAACGCTGCACGGGCGAAACGCCTTACGGCTATTACCAGCGGGTCAAGCTCAGCAAACTTAAGGAGCGGCTTTGCGAAAAAGACTTGTCTGTCGCCGAGGCGTTTTCCCAATGCGGCTTGAATTACAACGGAAACTTCGCCAAGCTCTTTAAAAAGAAGGTGGGGCTGACGCCGTCCGAATATAGAAGACAAATGAGCGCGCGCTGACAAGGCGCGTTTTATTTTGGGTGGTTATTAAATAAATGTTCAAAATCACCGCAAAAACAGCGTTTTTAAGAATATACCAAAGCTTTGTAATTTCGTATTATAACTATTAGGGTTAACGCGAAAGCGCCGCCTCGCAAGGCCCTGCGCTTTTGCTGCTTTGCGTTTGAAATTTTACAGTTAGCCCTACCCCAAACTTAAGAAAGGCATGGTTATAATTATGAAAATAAAGAGTTTATTTTTATTGGCTTTGGCAGCCCTGCTCGCCTTTTCATTTAGCGCCTGCGGCGTAAAACCCACGGAAAGCGGCGCTTCGCAAAGCATATCCGAGCAAAGCGGGGAAAGTCAAAGTCCGCTTGGGGCGGCGGGTAAAAAGATCTATGACTACGAGGGCTTTATCGGCTGCGGCTACGATGTTATAAACAGCCCTTTTTATCAATCCGACTATGTCAAGCTTTGCCCCATTGACGTCGAGCAAATGTCGGAGGACGGCCTTATTTATGAGGATGTGAACGCGTTCCGCAACACGGAGTTCTTCACCGAGAGCGGGGAGGATATTTACTCATATATGAGCAGCCTTTCCGTCAACGCGGGCTTTCAAGCAAAATCCCTGTTCGGCGGGAGTTTAAAGGTTGACTTCGGGCTTGACACCTCGTCTAAGATAGATGAAAAAGTCAGCTTTGTCAAAGGCAGCGCGGTGCTGACAAAGGTCAAGCAGTATGTCCATTTCGCGAAATTGTCTGAAAAAACGCTTCGCGGCAAATATGTTTATGACGGCTTTAGGGAAGATTATCTCCTTAACGAGGACGTTTCCCCCGCCGAGCTGTTTGAGCTGTACGGCACGCATATTATTTTCAGCGTTTCTTTGGGCGGAAAAATGGATATGAATTTTCTTTACACCAACACGGCGAAGGAAAGCTCAAGTAAAATGAAAACAAGCGTGAAGGCGGTGTTTGAGTATGTTTCCGCGTCGTCGAGCACGGCCATGAACGAGGACGTTAAAAGGATAAGCGAGAACAGCACATACAAAATCAATACATACGGCGGCAAGGTCAACGTCGATATGACAAGCCTTGAAAAAGCGCGGGAGAATTACCAAGAATGGGCGACTACAATAGAGGATACAAGCTACCTTCAGCTCGTTAAGGCGGGAAGTCTCGGCAATAAAACCGAGATGTACCCGATTTGGATGCTCATTGACGTGGATGTCCCCGCAGGAGCGACCGAAGCTGAAAAGGCGGCGGCGAAAATTCGTCTTGACAGGCGGAACGAGATATCGGCTGAATTTGACCGACTTCTCGAGGAAGCGGGCAAAAAGCTTGACAATTATATCAAACCGCCGGTTTATATCAAGGACATTTACTTCGGCGCGGGGAATAACGAGGCAAACGCCAAGGCAGATTTAATAAGCAAAACAACCGAGAAGCTCACTATTATCGACAGCGACCTGAATATGGACGCGGGCGGAAAGTGGATTTATCTCGGCTATACAACCACAACAGAAGCCGACGAGGCGATAAAAGATCTGGTGCTTCACTTTCACCGAAATCCGGATACCACAATAAGACTTAATAAAACAGACGGCCTTTATTTCCAAACCGTAACCGGCGCGGAATATACCCTGCGCGCCGAATACGATTTGAACATGGGCGCCGGCGGGGACGATATTTTCCTGTACTACACCAAAGATGAAGAAGCGGGAAGTCCGATTAAGGGATTGTTTGTGCAGATTATCAAGGTGACGGGGGATTTAGTCGATCAAAAAAACTGGTCAAGGGTGTGCGACTGGTATGAGCCGGGAAAAAAGTTCGACCTCAACAGAAACGCGGGCGGAAAAGATATTTACCTCTGGATGCAAAGATAAAAAAACAATATAATAAAAAAACGCGTGCGGCGGGTCTTTGGCGACCCGCCTCAGCGCTTTTTATGGTGAAATAACACGACAAATTGTTACCCGGCCGATTACAGATTAAAAGTAAATCACTTATAAGCTCTGTGCTTTTATCAGCCCCTGTAAATAAAATGTTTTACGCCCTCATTAACTAGCGGCAGCAGTTCCGCGGCTTTGGTCGGATATACTGACAGATTTTTTATTTCAGAGAGCTTCACCCAATGAAACCAAACGGCGCTGTCGCTGTCGCTTTTACTGTCGTCATTTGCCTTATACTCTTTGCTGATAAAGCTCCCCTCAAGCGGGATTTGGGCGCTGATTTTAAGCGTCACCAAAAAGGAAAGGGAAATCTGATGCGCGTCCTTGCTCCCCCAGCTAAACAGATTTTCTTCCACCCATTTCAGCTCCCCGACTTCTATATCCGCCCCGATTTCCTCTCGCCATTCGCGGTAAAGTGTTTCGGCGGCGGTTTCGCCAAGCGCTACATGCCCTCCGGGGAAGGCGTATTCGTTTGTATTTTTCGGGCATTGGAGGAGTACCTTGCCGCAATGGACAAGAATCCCGGCGGCGCGGCAACCGAATATAAAGTTGTCCCGGTGAAAAATAATATCGCTCATATAAGTCTGTAATCCTCCCCGCCGTACGACATATCGTTAAGCCGCATAATAATATGCTTGCCGTGTTCGTCTTCTTTCATAAAAGAAACTCCCCCCGCCGCCCCGTAAAACTCGGCTTTGCAAAGCATTGATATATCCCATTTTTGCCAGACCGCAAACCATAGTGGCAGCACAAAGCCGTGCGCGACTATGACCGTCACCTCATGGACGAGCGGCGAAATTTCGCCGTAAAACGACGAGAGCCGATCCCACACGTCGCGGCCGGACTCGGCGTCCGGGAACGAGCTGTCGTCGATAGTTTTTATCGGCGAGCCGTTCTCGCGCAGCCAGTCGCGGGTCTTTCCGCAGGCTTTGCCGAGGTTGATTTCGCGGAGCTCTTTTCTGTACTCGACGGGCAGCCCAAGAAAGCGCGCCAACGGCTCCGCGGTTTGCTTTGTCCTTGTCAGGTCGGAACAGTATATCTTAACCTGTTTCCCCGTAAGCTCCGCCGCAAGGCGTTTTCCTATGTTTTCGGCGCAAGTTTTACCTTTGTCGGTAAGGCTCCAGTCTGTCCATGAGCCTACCATTCCGTTTGTGTGGTGAATGGCCTGCGTGTGCTGAATGGTGATTATAGTTTTCATATTTATCGCCGGCGCTTTCTGTTGATAAGTAAATTTGTGATGGTTCCGCCTATCGATTGTGTAAATTCAGAGAATCGCAACCTTTTTGTTGGTTTCGGCTTGCCGAAATTGTGGTTTCTAAACCACAAAAACAAAAAGTTGCTCATTGAAAAATTTATTTTTCAATTGTATACGCTTTAGCGTAGTCCCAAGCGTCGGGGAAGTTGGTTTTTATAAAAACCTCTTTTGCGTTAAGAGCCGAGGAAAATTCACCGCCGAAGTTTTTAAGGATATAGTGAACCATCATATCAAAAACCTCTTTTTTTTCGGCGCCTGTCAGGCTTTCATAGCGGTTTATAACAATATCTCCCGCCTTTTCATAGCTTTGGATCTGACTATATACATCCGGAATAAACTCAAAACCCGCGACCTTGACAGGACTTTCTGAAACAACAATCCCCCTTGTTTTACCCGGGGAGAACAATCCGTGCGTTTCGCACTTGTAAAGATAGCCGCTCTTCCCGGCGTAAAGCTTTTGGGTCTGATTTTTAAAGCGCTCGTCATAATGAACGATGCCGTCTTCTTTTACCCCGCAGGTCACCCAGTTGATTTCCTTGTCGATTATGTAAAACAGCGCGTAAGCCCTGTTTGGCGTTAAATACGCCACCGGATTCGCCCGCAGCTCCGTTATGCCGGGGGTTGTTGTTCCGTGATAATAAAAAGGGGTATATGGTTTATTATTACCGCCGAAAAGGGCTTGATTATAATAAATGTTAATATTTTGTCCGCCGCTCATTTTTACCCCTGACTTTAGTTGTTTGTCGGCCGCTTTACTTGAAGCTTTTCTTATTATTTGTATTATAGCAAAACCCCGCTAAAAAAGCAATTAAAGCTTTTTCGGCGGGGTTTGTGTTTTATTCGCGGGGGATTAGCGGCGTTTATTATCTTATAAACTGCTGATTGTTATATTGGCATTTTTTTATGATTTATTTACCTTTCGGGTATAATAATCATGCCTGAATTCGCAAATAAAAAGTTTTTTGATTATTTTTTCATTTTTATATTGACAAAACGTTTGGCAGGGGATATAATAAGTTAACTTAAATAACTAATTGCGAGGGCTTAGGATGGATATTGCGGAATACCTCGGAAAAGCAGTCCCAAAAGTTGATTTAAAGAACAAAAGGCTTGTCCTGCCGGATTGCCGTACTCTTGAATACGCTCCCTTTATCTATGGCAGCGACAACACCGCCGTTGTGGGAATTGACGGCGAAATTCGCCTGCCGTACAACGACACGGAAGTCGCTTTGATTTTGGGGGTTAAAAACACCCAAAGCGGGGAGATTACCACGGGCAAATCAAATGTTTTTGTGACCATACCCGGTATGTATACAGCCGAGGAGGGCGATAACAAAATCCCCGAAACCCTCCCTTCCATAAGAGAATGGAAAGGCAAAAAGGGCAGCCTTACCCTTTCCGACTCGCCTTCGCTTTTATATTCGCCCGAATTTTCTGAAAAAGCGGGGATGTTCGCGGCGTTTTGCGTGGATATGCTTGGAATGCGCCCTCAAACCGGAGGAGGTTCGCCGGAAGTTGAGTTTGTGCTTGATAAAACGCTTGAATTTCTCGGCGACGAGGGCTATACGCTTGAAATTTCCGATAAGGTGATAATAAGCGCCCCCCACCCGAAAGGCGCGTTTTACGGCGGGGTCACCGTGGTGCAGATACTCAGCGCGTCGCCCGACAAACGCTCGATTCCCAAAGGCAAAGCGCGCGATTACCCAAAACACAAAGTGCGCTCGCTTCTCCTTGACGTCGGCAGAGCCTGGACGCCCATGGAATACCTCACCGAAATCACCAAATATATCGCGTACTTTAAAATCAACGATCTTCATCTTCACATTAACGACTGGGGCGGAAAGGGTTACGAGGCGTTTCGCTTGGAAAGCGACTTTGAGGGGCTTGCCGCCGACGACGGGTTTTACACTAAAAAAGAATACCGCGAATATCAGCTCACCGCCCTGAAATACGGCATTGAAATCGCGACCGAAGTCGACACCCCCGCCCACAGCAAGAGTTTTGCCCGCGTAAAGCCGCCTCTCCCCATGATAGGCGACACACTCCTTGACGTGCGCGATAAAAGAGCCGTGGAATTTACGAAAAAGCTGATAGACGAGTATATAAAGGGCGATGAACCCTGTTTCGCGACGCGTATTTTTGATATAGGCACCGACGAATACCCCCGCGAATATTCGGAGGAAATGCGGGTTTACTGCGACGAGCTTATCCGCCATATAAACGACGCCGGCGGCAGGGCGCAGGTGTGGGCGATGTTCGGCGCCCCCGACAGCTACAACGGAACTCACCCCGTATGCGGAAAAGCGAGGGCGAGCTATGCCGCCCCCGGAATGCAAAACTACCGCGCGCTTCTCGAATACGGCTTTGACGTGATCAACGCCATAATGTTCCCGCTTTATATCGTCCCCGGCGGCAACTGGAATTTTGCCGATTATCTCGATTACGAGGGCGTTTACGATTCATGGGAAGCCACTTGGTTTGATAACAGCGGCGTAGACGCCGCTCTGCGGGGAGATCCTCAGTTTTTAGGGGCGAAAGTTTGTCTCTGGAACGATCTCTACACCACCGACAGCGGGTTTTCGGTGTTTGACATCTTTGACCGCTTCAAGGGCGGGGCGGCGCTTATCGCCGAAAAAACCTGGTACGGTGAGGCGCGCGAAGACCAAAGCAAAGCCGAGTTTGGGGACAAAGTTCGGTTTTATACAGCTAAAGTTCCCTGCGTCAACCCCGGGCGGGTAGTGAAGAGCAAAGGTAAAGGCGAAACGCTTTGTAAATATGACTTTGCGTCGGGTACGCGCGACCTCAGCGGAAACGGCCATCACGCCGCGGAGGGCGAGAATATTTCGCTGCCTTTTCTCAGCGTAGGCTTTCCCTATACCGCTTCTTTTAAATTTACGCCCCCCGAAAACATAAAAACCGATTTTACTCTGTTCGGTGGCAGGGACGGCAGGCTGTTTATTCGGGCTTCCGACCGCAAGCTTATCGCCTCGCGCGGGGTTTATGATTTTGAGTTTGACTATATTGTCCCCGCCGGCGGCGAAATCAAGCTGACAATCTCATCTGACAACCGAAAGACGCTGCTTGTGGAGGGGGATAAATATTACTATGACGCTATCAACACCCGCGAGCACGACAGGGAAGATTCGACCACGTTTGTGCTGCCTGCCGAAGAGGTGAGCAAATGTATAAAAACCCTTGAGATTACCGGAAAAGCTTTGGACGGAAACGATTTTTCACTTCTCGCCAACCCGAATTTGGCGTACCGCCGCAAAGCAAGCGCGTCGGGATATTTAGTAAACGACGGCAGATTCACCGCAGATATGGCGGTGGACGGGATTATCAACCGCAGCCGCCAACTGCAATTTTCGCGGCGCGACGACTCATGGCTGGAAATTGATTTGGGGCAAATCCGGTCTTTTAATCGGTTTGAAATTACTTTTTCCGAACATGTTCCGGAATATAAAATTTTAGTGTCTGACGACGGCGAGTGCTGGCGGGAAGTTTATCATCTCAAAGACGGGAGCCAAGGCGACGAGGTGACCGATAAAATTGATATCCCCCGCGTAAGCGCAAGGTTTATTAAATATTGTCAGGTTAAAATGTGGTATTGCGAAGGGCTGGGGGAGAGTTACAGCGGAGGGATTGAAGAGTTCGAGGTGTACGGGCACGATTTTTCGCCGTATTTTGAACTTGCCGAAAGAGCCGAAAAATCGGGTAAATGCCCCGCCGAGGCCGAGTTTTTAAAAACTTATCTCACCCGCGGGCGTGTTTATAAATCAACGCTTAAAAAGCTTTGCGATGAAATTTCTAAAAAAATAACATAAAAGCAGCGCTTCGGTAAACGAAACATAGGTTTTGCATTAGAATTTCAAGCAAGACTAACGAAATTACAGGAACTTTTTTTAGCCGACTTTTGAGTTGCATTGGAGAATAAAATGAAAAAAATGCTTGCCCTGATTATTTTTACGTCGCTTTTGTGCGCCTGCGCTTCAAATCCGGTCAATAACGGCGTTTCGGAAGAAAGCGGCGGCGGATTTTCGGAAACCGAAACAAGCGAAACGCCCGGCGAAACCGTAAAAGACTATCCCGTCGTGACGGGTTCGTTTATCCAGCCGTTTGCCATCCTGTCGTTTGACGAATCGAAAATGACGCGGCACTTGAAGGGGCTTTTGGAAGCGGGCATAGACACCGTTATTCTCCAGTGGTGCTGTATGACGCCTTACGGCAAATATGCCGACGTTTACTTTGATTACGGCGGCGGTGATGAATATAAAAGCGGGACATATTCCGACCGATACTCCGGCATGACGGAAACCCTCCTCGCCTGCGCCGAGGAGCTGGGGATGAAGGTGTTCGTTGGGCTTAACAACGCCGACGAATGGTGGTCAAAAGGGCCTTCGGACAGCGGCTGGAACCAAAAACAAGCGGAGATTGGGGTTTTAACGGCGCAAACAATTTACACGGCGTATAAATCCAAATACCCCGGCGCGCTTTACGGCTGGTATTATGTCTGGGAAATGTCCAACGGCAGTATTATGAGATGGCCTGTGGAAAACGCCGGGCTTCTCAACCTTTATTTAGATACGCTGACCGAAATAGACCCCTCAATGCCGCTGATGCTCTCGCCTTTTATCAGCGAAGCGGACGGCTCCGCCGAACAGCTCGGCGAAAGCTTAAAACAGCTTTTTGCGGCGGCGAATTTTCGGGCGGGGGATATTTATTGCTGTCAGGACAGCGTGGGGGCGGGGTATATGAGCCTTTCCAAGCTCCCGGACTATTTCGCCGCTGTCGGCGAGGCGGTTAAAACCAAAAGCGGGCTTTTGTTCTGGGCAAACGATGAAAACTTTGTTCAGGCGACTTGGACGGCGGCTCCGGTGGCGAGGTTTATCAACCAGATGAAAGCGGCGAAAGACTATGTCAGCGGTTTTGTGACCTTTTCCTACACCCATTACTATTCGCCCGATATGGTCGGCACTTCCGTTTATCACGATATGTATGTTGAATATATGAAAACAGGTCTTCTCCCGAATGACGAAATTCCCGGAAAGCCCGAAATTGAGATTTCCGAGATCACCGGGCGGGACGCGCTGTCGCTGGCTGTGGACGCGGTTCAAAACACCTACGGCGTGGAGGAGGTTAAAGTCACGATAAACGGCCAAGAATATAAAACCGCCGAAAACGGCGACATTCGCGCCGGGAAGGTTTACCGCGCGAGCTTTTATATTGACATTTCCGCCTATTCGCCGGGTGAAACGCTGCTTGTGGAAGTTCGCGCCTTTGACGTCAACGGCACTTCTTCGGAAGTTTCTTCCTTAACATATACGAAAGGGGGGGAAGTCAATTAAAATTAAAAAAAGAATCGCGTGCGCACTGGCTTTTAGTTTGCTTATCTCGCTTTTCCTCTCCTGCTCAGGCGGAAACCATAACGGAGACGATAGTTCGGAAACTTCGTCTCACCCCGGCCATTCAAGTGAAAGCTCGGGCGAAAACAATTACAATTATAACGACAAAGTATACGCCGCGAGCGTCACCTATATTGATATGGAAAACAAAATAACCACCCCCCGCGCTAACTGGGAAGCGCATTTTGACGAACTGAATTCGCTGGGGATCGACCGGGTGATTTGCTCTTGCGCGGCGCTTACGCCTTACGCTGTTTATTCCCGCGCCTATTACCCCACGGGCGCGGAAACAAAGGAAAATAAAAAGTCTTCTTTTACCGAATACATCAACGCGTTGGAAAACCTGCTTGCCGCGGCGGAGACAAAGGGGATAAAGGTTTTTGTCGGGCTCAATTACGCGGAAGAATGGGTAACGGTTCGCGCTTCCAACACCGACTGGAACGCGGCGCAGGCGGAAAGAGCGGCGGAAATAGCCGCGACCCTGTACTCGCTTTATGCGGAAAAATACCCGAACGCGTTTTACGGCTGGTATTTCCCTTGGCGGATGAATAATTCCTATATAGTCCACAAAACCCGGGAGAGCGCCGACCTTTTAAAAAAATACAAAGATATTTTCCGCCTTACCGACCCTTCCATGCCCGTGCTGTTCACCACGGTGCTGGGAAACGACTTTACCGCGGCGAAAACAGCCGAGGCGTTTGCCGAAATGCTGAGTATGGCGGGGCTTGGCGAAAATGATATCTATTGCTGTGTGGACGGCATTGGAACCGGGCAAATGCGGATGGATTCGCTTGACTATTATTACAGGCTTATCATAGCCGAAGCCAAAAAAGCCTCGCTTAACGTCTGGGCCGGCTGCGAAACGACGGTTTACGGCGAACCGAGCCAAACCGCCCTTCTGTCGCGGTTTATAGCTCAGTTGGAAAAGGCCGGAAACCATTCCGAAACCATAGCCGCTCTCAGCTACAGCGACGCTTATTCGGCGAACTTCGGCGCTTCCCCGTCGGTGCGCGGGGTTTACCTCAGTTATGTCCAAAGCGGCGAGATGGAAAAAGAGATCCCGCCCGACGCCCCGCAAATCACCTGCGCCAAAATTTCGGGGCGAAACGCGCTTTCGGTTAAAGTCAGCGTGTTCCAGCAGACCTACGCGGTGGGTACGTTAAGACTGTATATAAACGGCGTTCAGGTCGCCGAATACAAAAACACTTCGCGCCCCAACCCCAAAACAGTCTATGAAGAATCATTTTACCTTAATTTAAGCGATTATCCGGGTGAAATTATTATTAAAGCGACGGCGGAAGACATCGCGGGCAATGTTTCCGAAATCGGCGTTTTTAAGTACAGATGAATATATGAAAGATAAACAGATGAGATGAGATGAAAGGAAGAAAGACCATGAAAAAAATAACGGCTGTGATTTTATTGTTAACCCTGCTGTCGTCGGCGTGCTTTTTGGCCGCCTGCGGCAAGGGCGGCGAGGGAAAATCAGAAGTCAGCTCCGGCCACAGTTCGTCAAACCAAAGCGAAAGCGGCGGAACGGAATCGGACATTTTCGAGTCCATACCCAAGGAAACGCGTTTTGACGGCCAAAAGATAGTGTTTCTCTGCGTCAGCGAGAGCGCTTCGGGTGAGATTTACAGCGAGGATTTAAACGAAAAGCTGATGAACGACGCTGTTTATGCCCGAAATATGCTGGTAGAACAGCGGCTCGGCGTTAAAATAGCGGTTGAGTACGGTTCGGGCGGCGTCTCCTG
>JBAYZO010000040.1:0-15658 GCA_041672465.1 Eubacteriales bacterium | reverse complement strand
CGAAGCGGCGCAAAATTGCCATTGCTTCGGGGTCATTTTCTATGCTTTTTTTCGTGATTGCTCATTTCCACGAATTTTCTGCACTTGTTTTCATTTTAAGGCTTGACTTTTATTAGCAGGTTTCAATATTTGTTATTCGCTTCACGCGGCACTAATAACATTATACCAAGGTTTCCCAGATATGTCAACACTTATCGCGGAATAAAATAGTACTAATGATTGAAAGATTAATCTTTCAATCATTTTATCATTATAAATTCAAAGCGCCGCAAATTTATCGGCGGTTTCGGCTTGCCGAAATTGCGGTTTTTCAGACCGTAAAGACAATAATTTGTCAATTTATAATTTATTTTAAATCTTTTTAAAGCTTATAGTGCGGTTTTTTTATTGACAAACAGTCTTTTACGGTTTACAATCATACCGCGTATAAAAGTTATTTAACCGAAAGGCTGTTACAAATAAAATGACGCTTTTTAAAAAGCTTTACACACGCTCCGGGGCGGTTGATTTTATTATCGCGGGGCTTGGGAACCCCGGCGCCAAATATGAAAAAACCCGTCATAACGCCGGGTTTGGCGCTGCCGATTATATTAGCGGGCGGACGGGGATTAAGCTTGAGAGGCTCAAACACATGTCAAAGTCCGGCAAAGGCGACTTTGACGGCAAAAATGTGCTGATAATAAAGCCGCAGACATATATGAACGCTTCCGGCGAGGCTTTGGCGGACGCGCTTGCCTTTTACAAGCTCGACCCCTCAAGGGCGCTTGTGATTTTTGACGACGTTTCGCTTGACTTGGGGCGGATACGCATCCGCAAGAGCGGGAGCGACGGTGGTCACAAGGGGATTCAGTCGATTATAGAGCGCCTTGGAACCGAGGATTTTCCGCGGATAAAAATTGGCGTGGGGAGCCTTCCGCCGTCGTGGGACAATCTCGCCGACTGGGTGCTTTCAAAAATGAGCGTTGCCGAGCACAACGTTATCGCGGAAAAATACGACTCGATTTACGCCGCCGCTTCGCTTATAATAAACGGGGAGATTGATAAAGCCATGGGAATGTATAACTAATGACTAACAACAGGGCGCAAGGCGCAATGAGGTAAACCCCGCGATATGAAAGTTTTAGAAAACGCCTTTTTTTCGGACAGCGAATTTATTCGCGCGGCGGAAAGCTGTAATAACAACCACTACCCCGTTCTCATAAACGGGGTATGCGACGTCGCGCGGCATGTTTTTTGCGGGGCTCTCGCCAAAAAGCTGAATAAAAAAGCCTTAATTATCGTCCATGACGAAAAACAGGCGTATAAAATTAAAAACCTGCTTGAAGAGGCGGGGTATTCGTCTCTTATGTTCCCCTCAAGGGATTTTTTATTTGAGGAAATTGACGCCCACTCGCGTGAATATGAGCAGGAAAGGCTGTTGACTCTCATAAGACTGCGCGGCGGCGAGTTTGATTTCGCGCTTGCCGTCCCGGACGCGATTATGCAGTACACATTGCCGCCCGCCAAACTGATGTCGCTTGTGTTGAAAATTACCGTAGGGCAAAAGCTTTCAATTGAAAGCCTTGTCGGCTCGTTGTTGCGGCTGGGATATTCGCAATCCGATACGGTAGAGGGCAAGGGGCAGTTTTCGCGGAGGGGCGGGATAGTCGACGTTTTTTCACCCGGAGGCGATTTTCCCTGCAGGGTGGATTTCTTTGGGGATTTCCCCGACTCAATGGGGCTTTTTGATACAATAACCCAGCGGAAAGTGCAAAAGGTTATAAGTTACGACTGTTTGCCGGTGACAGAGCTCCTCGCTGGGGAAAACGAATTAAAGCTTGTAAAAGACGCGGTTTTGTCACTAAGCGAAAAGCCCGGCATAAGGGAAAAAGTCAAGGAAGAACTTTCGCGTTCGGCTGACGAGCTTGATTCGGGCGTTCTGCCGGGGGCGGCTGATCGCTTCTTCACCGCGATAATCGGCGGGAAAGCGACTGTCTTCGACTATCTCGGCGAACATATAACTTTTATTATAGAAAGCCGAAGGGTGCTTGAGAGGGCGCGGGTGTTCGCTTGGGAAACCCATGAAACCCTCTTGCCGCTTGTGGAGGCGGGGAAGACAACCTTTGCTTTGGCGGATGTTCACCTTTCCGAGGAAGACTTTGCCGCCCACATTTCAAAAAACGGAGTGGCGCTTGACTATTTTATTGAGTCTTCAAAGCTTGACTTTAAGTCCCGCTTTTCGCTTACGACCAAAAGCTTGGGAAGAATTTCCGGCGGGGCAAGCTCCCTTGCCGAAGAGCTCGGCGGCTGGCTCGCGGCGGGGAGGGAAACGGTTTATTTTGCCTCCGGAGAGCGGGAAGCGCAAAACCTAAGCGAAGTGTTGGCCGACAAAAACATTCATTTCGCAAGTCTCGCGGAAAAGCCCCAAAAAGGTTTGGTCAACATTGGCGTGACTAATGGGAACTATCTTCCCGGCGGGTTTGAGAACCCGGGCGCGGGGGTTGTGTTTTTAACTTCCGCTGCGGAAAACGCGGGTCAAATGGGGGACGGAACGCCGTTCCGCAGAAAGAGAAGTTCGGGAATAATTAAAAAGGCGGAGAAAATCGCCTCTTATTCCGACCTCACCGAGGGCGACTATGTGGTTCACGCTAATCACGGCATCGGCGTTTACGCCGGGCTTGAGCGGATAACATTCGAGAGCGCGCAAAAGGATTATATAAAAATTCTCTACGCCGGCGGCGACGCGCTGTTTGTCCCCTGCGGTCAGCTTGACCTTGTAAGTAAATATATAGGCAACGAAAAAGCCGTAAAAGTAAACAAAATGGGTTCTTCCGAATGGGCGCGGGCAAAAGCCAAGGCAAAGAGCGCCGCCAAAGATATCGCGAAAGAACTTATAAGGCTGTACTCGGCGAGAAAATCCACTCCGGGGTTTACTTTCCCGGCCGACGACGGATATCAGGACGAATTTGAGTCCCATTTCGAGTACGAGGAAACCGAAGACCAGCTTGTCGCCGCGAGCGAGATTAAGACCGATATGGAAAAACCCTCCCCCATGGATCGCCTTCTCTGCGGGGACGTGGGGTTTGGCAAAACGGAAGTGGCGCTGAGGGCGATATTCAAATGCGTCTCGGCGGGAAAGCAGGCGGCGCTGCTTGTTCCCACAACTATTTTAGCTCTCCAACACTATAGGACGCTAACTTCCCGTTTTCGGCTCTTTCCCGTGGAAATAGAGAGCATTTCACGTTTTAAAACAAAAAAAGAATGCGACGGCGTTGTGTCAAAACTTAAAAACGGCAAGGTCGACGTTGTCGTGGGAACACACAAACTGCTCCAGAAAAACATTGATTTTAAAGATTTGGGTCTTCTTGTGGTTGACGAGGAGCAGAGGTTTGGAGTAAGGCATAAGGAAAGGTTAAAGGAACTCGCGAAAAACGTGGACGTACTCACCCTGACCGCCACGCCTATCCCCCGCACGCTAAACATGGCGCTGACGGGAATCCGCGATATGTCGGTGCTTGAGGAAGCCCCGCGTGACAGGGCGCCCGTGCAGTCTTTTGTGCTTGAATACGACGAGGATGTCATTGACGAGGCTATCCGCAGGGAACTTCGGCGCGGAGGGCAGGCGTTTTACCTTTATAATTCCATTGATTCGATTTACCGGGTCGCCTCTCATTTAAAAAAGCGGTTTCCCGACGCTGCAGTGGCGATAGGTCACGGGCAAATGTCAAAAGACGAGCTCTCGGGCGTTTGGCAGGCAATGGTGGACGGCGAGATTGACATATTGGTTTGCACCACGATAATTGAGACGGGGGTCGATATCCCCAACGCCAACACGCTGATTATTGAGGACGCCGATAGGTTCGGGCTTTCCCAGCTCCACCAAATACGCGGGAGAGTGGGGCGTTCGCCGAGGAAAGCGTACGCTTATTTCACCTATAAAAAAGGCGCGGTGATCACGGAACTCGCCGCCAAAAGGCTTGAGGCGGTAAAAGAGTTCACTCAGTTTGGCTCGGGGTTTAAAATCGCCATGCGTGACCTTGAGATAAGAGGGGCGGGAAACCTTTTAGGTTCTGAACAGTCGGGGCATCTCGACGCTATCGGTTATGACTTATATGTTAAAATACTTGAGGAAGCGGTAAACGAGGAAAAGGGAATTGTAAAATCGGTTAAAAAAGAATGCGTCATTGAAGTCGCCGTCGACGCGTATATCCCCGCCGACTATGTGTCGTCGCCAAAGACACGAATAGACTTTTACCGCAAAATCGCGCTTATCGACAACAAAGACGATGCCGAAGACTTAATTGACGAAATAACCGACCGGTTCGGGAAATTGCCGCCGGCGGTGAAAAACCTTGTTGATATTTCGCTTTGCCGCAACGCGGCGTCTCAAATCGCCATTGAAAAGATAACCCAGACAGGCAGCCTTATTTCATTCTTCACCAAGCGGTTCGACGTCGAGCTTTTGTCAACGCTGACTTCAAACCCGAAGCTCAAAGGCAGGCTTTATCTCTCACCCTATGGAAAGCCGCATTTTTCGGTAAAAGTCAAATCCGGCGAGGAATCGGTAAGAATTATCGGGGAAACCCTTACGGCTTATGCCGAAGTTTTAACAAATTAGTTATAGATTGTAAAGCGAAGCGGATGTATAATACATTAATAAATATATTTGTAAACTTAAAATTTATTTATTGGCAAGGGGGTCTATATGAAACGCTCGCGCAAAGCGGGGTTTCCCGCGCGTGTTTTTATTCTTAGCTTTAGTTTTATTTTAGCGGCCGCGTTTTTACTGTTCTCCTGCGGCAAAAGCAATGAAACCCCGGTGATGAACTATAACGGCAAAACTGTTTCGACCGGATTGTTCGCCTATATGCTGTCGTCCCAAAAAGCCTATGTAAAAGACACTTTTTCGCGCAACACGGCGGACCACTTCGCCAAAACAGGGGAATATCTCTATGGGACAAACGATTTTGAGGAATTTTTATCCAAAACTTTTATCAACAAAAGCGGCGACACCGTCACGTATGCCGAAAACGCTTTTTTAACGGTTTTAAACACCGCTAAAATGTTTGTGGTCGCGGACAAGCTTTGCGGGGATTACAATCTTAAAATCGTCGACGGCCAAACGCTTGAGGATATTGAGGAAATAATAAGCGGAGACATTGAAGCCGCCGGCGGAAAAGTCTATCTTGAGGATATACTGACCGAATACGGCGCGGATATTGAAACCGAAAGGGAATACCTTTTGCTCCAAGCGAAAGTTGATTTGCTGTACGATTATCTTTACGGGAAAAACGGTTCTCAGCGGATAGCGGATTCGGTTATCTCGGATATTTTTTACGAACAGTATAAAAAAATCGACTTTTTATTTTATTCTTTTTATTCTGATTCGGAAGTCGGAGACCCCTCCCCCGATTCCCCCCAAAGGAAAGAAGAGAAAATAAACGCCGCCAAGGATTTTCTCGCCGAGGTTACCTCGGGCGAAACGTCTTTTGAAGACTATAAAACCCATGACGGCTTTGCCGTCTATGACAAGGGGCTTTGCTTTACCGAGGGAATGCTTGAAGAAAACTTCGCGAACGCCGTCTCAACGATTTCCTCCCCGCGCGGGGTTGTGTTTTACCAAAGCGACGACGGAGTGTATCTGATAAGACTTCTCACCCCTGACGACAATGATTTTTTGGCTTATTACGACGATATTTATAAACCGCTCTCAAAAAATGCTTTTTATGATTTTTTGGAAAGCTATTACCCCGAGGTTTCACTCAGTCAGGAAACCCTTGACAAGTATAATTTTGTAACGATAAAACCGCTTGAGGTTTCATGATAAAAAATATATATCACTTTTTAATCAAAGCTTTCGGCGCTTACTGCCGGGGAAGGATTTTAAACAAATGAAAACTTTCAAAAAAACGCTTTGCCTGCTCTGCGTTATAGCGCTGATTTTACCTTTTTCCGCCTGCTCCAAAAAAAGCGAGGCGATAATGTCTTTCCGCGGCAGCGAGCTTAGCACAAATATGTTTTCATATATGTTAGCGGCGCCGGAAGTGTATATGCTGCTTTTTACAAACACTTATCTGCCCTATGTATATCAAACCACATACGCGGCTTACGGTATCGGTTACAGCGATTTTCAGCAGTATGTTCAGAGCTCGGAAGAAATGTACCGGCAATTATTCAATGATTTTTACTCAAGTTTCGGGACAGCGGTAAAAGACGCGGACGGCAATCAAACAACCCTTGCGGTTGAATATTTTGACTCTATTTTACCCTATTTAAAGCGCACTTTCGTTATATCCGCGCTTTGCGAGGACTATGGGCTGACATTAACCGATAAAAACGTAAAAAGCCAGATAACGGCCGAAATAGACGGTTATATCGACGCAGCGGGGAACAAGGATTTTCTTGAAATTTATCTGTTTGACAAATACGGCGCCACCCTTGATATCGCGCGCGAGTACGCCCAAAAATACAGCCTTTACTATACGATGAACAGCGAGTACGGCTTTGACGAGACAGGCGGGCAAACCTATTGGAACAGCGGTTTTGTTTATTTGAACAACCTGCTTTACCTTCACCTCTACGGCGAAAACGGCATTAAAAGGCCGCCGGAATCGGAGGTAAAAACCCGTTACCTCACCGATTTCAGAATTGTCGATGAGATTTTCTATAACGCTTATAAAACCGAAAACTCGGTGTCGAAACTCAGGCTTGAAGATTTTATAAGCGAGGATATAACAAGTTATTTTAATGAAAACTATGTCAAGCTGACATATGTTTTACTCAACGTAAAGGGGCTGAGCGAAGAAAATGCTTCGCAGATTTTTGCGACGGCCGAGGAAATACTGAGCAAAATCCAAAGCGGAGAGCTTGAAATCGATGACGACGAAAAAATAAAGGATTTGTATTCCGGCGCCAAGACGGGTATGTTCTGCTTTGAGCCGGGCGACGGAAGCGTAGAGGAGGCAGTTGAGGACGCGCTGTCAAATTTAAAGGACGGCGAGTTTGGCGTGGTGAGTGCCGCAGACAGCATATATGTCATAAGGCGCGACAGCAAAACCGAGGAAGACCTCGCTGCGGTTAAAGACGGTATTATTTCAACCCTCGCGCGGAGTTATTTTGACGAAAATTACAATAAAGCGAACTATATATTTTTATCATATTATGACATTTACGGAGAAAAGCTTGCGCAGGAAAAAATTGACGAAATTGACTCTCTCGGCGAAGAGATAGCGCAAAAGTTAAAGAACGGCGAAATTAGCTTTGACAACGTGGAAGACGAATATAAAACTTCGGTTTACAGCGTTTCGGCGGCAAGCGCGGTGTTCGGGCCGGGCGAGATTACCGATGAGCTGAACGATGTAATGTCAACTTTGCAAAAAGGGGATTTCAGCACCGCCGTGGGCGAAGATGGGTTTTACGTTTTGGGGCGAATAGAAAAAGAAGACGCTGATTTTTCCGATTCCGTGGTGAGGCTTGGAATGACGATGGCTTTTTTAAGGGAATTGGCAAATGACTTCCTCGGTAAGTACAACAGCGGGGAAATTGACTTTGACAAAGCGCCTGAAAACGACGATTACGCCGAATATATGGTGCTCGACAACATTGATTTCAGTAAATACGCCGCGGAAATAGAAAGTTATTTCGGCATTAAGGATATCGGCGAGGCAAAGCTCCTTGAACAGAGCAGCGGGATTTATATTATCCATCTGACCGAAGTGACCGAGTCCGACTTTGAAAAGTATAAAGATAAAATTATGGCGCAGAATTTTTATGAAAGTTTTTGCGATTATATAGAAAGCCTGTATGATGAAATAACCATTGACAATGACGAGCTGGAGCGTTACCGGGAGGCTTTCGCGAATAACTCTCCGCTTACAATACCTTCATATGACAAATATGTAAGCGAGTCTTAAGAAAAATTTTAGTTAAATTCAAATAACAATACAGAGAAAGGTTAAAACCCCTCATGACACCAAAAGCAAAGGAAGTTTACGAAAATATACTGCGCGACGCGGTTTCGGTTTATTCAAAGGAAGGGCTTTATGAAAGGATGTCTTCCGGCGCGCGGCTTAAAATAAAGTTAGGCGCCGACCCCTCGCGCCCCGACCTTCACTTGGGCCATTCGGTGGTGCTTAGAAAATTAAAAATGCTCCAAGAACTGGGGCATGAGATAATTTTTATTATCGGCGACTTCACCGGTATGATAGGCGACCCCTCGGGGCGAACCAAAACGCGCCCGCCCCTGACTTTTGAGGAGACAAGGGAAAACGCCCGGACATACCTTAAGCAGGTGACAAAAATCCTTGACAAAGATAAAACCACCATCGCGTTTAACTCGGAGTGGCTCTCAAAGCTTATGTTCGCCGATGTGCTCTCGCTGGCGGGGAAGTACACCGTGGCGCGGATACTTGAGCGGAACGATTTCGCTCACCGCCTCGCGGAAAACAAACCCATCGGAATGCATGAAATTTTTTATCCGCTAATGCAGGGGTATGACTCTGTCGCCATAGAGGCGGATATTGAAGTAGGCGGGAGCGACCAGACCTTTAATTTGCTTGTCGCGCGGGAACTTCAGCGGTGTTACGGTCAGCCGCCGCAGGAGGTTATAACCTTCCCCCTGCTGCCGGGGCTTGACGGGGTTGAAAAAATGTCCAAATCATTGGACAATTACATTGGTTTCGACGAAGACGCCGATATTATGTTTGAAAAATGCATGAAAGTGCCGGATAATCTGCTCGCCGATTATTTCAGCCTTACCACTGATATCGAAAAATCCGAATACTCTTCGCTTATGGAAAAAGATATAAGAAAAGCGCATTTTCTTTACGCCGGAACTATCGTTGAGTTTTATCACGACAAAATATCCGCGGAAAGCGCTAAGGAGAGATATCTCCGCGTGGCGGGGGGGAGCGCGCCGGAAAGCCTTGACATTCTTTGCTTTGCCCCCGGCACCGCTGTCACCGAGATGCTTGTGGAGTCGGGTTTCGCCGCCACAAAATCAGAGGGCGTCCGCCTTATAAAAGGCGGCGGGGTTAAAATAGACGGCGAAACGCTAAGCGATTTTAAAGCCGTGATAGATAAAAACGGCGAGTTTATTTTATCAAAGGGTAAAAACAAATTCGTAAAGATAAAAGTTAAATAAGCCTTTTAGCTGTTTTACGCGATCTCAAGGTCGCCGGACGGCTTGTTTAAATTTACTGTTTTGTTCTTCCACTTGCCCGACAGATAAAACGCCAGCGAAATGGCGGTCGCCGCGAGCGACGCGATAGGCGCTCCCGCGCCGATACCCTTCATCCCAAAGCCAAAGGTAATGCCGAGCAGGTAGCAGAAGGGTATTCTGAACAGCAGCGACGACGAAACGCCCGATATAAGCGCGAAAGTCGTGTGCCCCGTGCCGATAAACAACCCGTTAAAGCAAAACTGAAGCGGCACGATAAGGTAATCCCATGAAAGCGTTTTTAAATAATCCTTACCGAGACTAATAAAATTTTCGTCGCCGCTGAACATTTTTAAAATTTGCGTGGGGAACAAAAGCGTTATGACGAAAATTATAAATGTAAACGAAACGGCGATACCCGTCCCCACCTTATGAGTTTTCTTAACCCTGTCGATGTTGCCGGCGCCGAAGTTCTGGGCGACCATGGCGGATATTGAGGCTGAAATCCCCAGCGCGGGGAGAATGGCAAAGCCGTTGTACTTGCCGACCACCCCGACCGCGCCGCCTCCTCCGCGGGCGACGATATTGGCGATTGAAGTCAAAAACACAAAAGAGGTCGAAACGCAGATATTGTTGAGCATTGTGGGAAACCCTATGCTAAGCATTAATCTCAGTTTATCGGCCTTTATTTTAAATGATGAAAACTTAAAATCAAATACAAAGTTGTTTTTTACAAGATAGGCGGCGGAAAGTATAACGGCGATTGCCTGGGAAATAACCGTGGCTATGGCGGCGCCGAACCCTCCCCAGCCGAACACGCCGATGAAAAGCAAATCCAGCGCCACGTTTGTCCCTGCGGCGATCGCCACAAAAATCATCGGGTGCTTTGAGTCCCCCATTCCTCTCAGCACGCTCGCGAGCGCGTTGTAGGCGAAGACAAACAATGTGCCCGACATAACGGTTATAAAGTAAACGGCTCCGTCACGGACGCTCTCCGCGTCCACCCGCATAAGTCCGAGCAGCGGCTTGGCTATAAAAGGGGCGACGGCGGTTAGGAAAAGCGCTATAACGGCGAGAACCGTAAAGGACGTGGCTATTGTGTCCTTAAGCTCATTCTTGCTGCCGCTCCCCAAATACTGGCCTATCAGCACCGTGCCGCCCACCGAAAGGCCGATAACGGCGTTGGTGAATAGCATTGTGAGCTGAGTGGCGTTGGAAACTCCGTTGAGAGTGGCGACCGAGGTAAAATTGCCGACTATAATCATATCGGCCACGCTGTAAAGGGACTGAATAAAGTTTGACATCACAAACGGCAGCGCGAACAACACAAGTTTTTTGGCGACGCTGCCGGTTGTCAGGTCTTTTTCAAATTTTGACATAATTCACCTTTTGTTATATTTACATATATTATACCTCTAACTCTCTAAAAAGAAAAGGGCAAAATTAAACATTTTTATTTCTTTTGGGCGGGTAAAACTGTAGCCAATAAATAAAGGGTCAATATTTTCCTTGACACATAAAGAAATATATGGTAGAATGCACGAGCGAAAGTTTGTTTCGCGGTTGAATTTGTTAAGAATTGCCTAAAATTTTGTTTTCCGCGTAAGACAGCGTTTTCAGCAAGTTAATACCGCCGATAACAATAAAAAAACGGAGTTAAAAATGCGAAAGCTCATAACATTTCCTTTTTTAGTGGCGTTCCTTATAGTCTGCGTTTCGCTAAACGCGCTGTTTAACCCGGGCGCCGTGTGTTCAGTTGATGAAAACCCAAAGGCGAGCCCGTACATAGGCGCACTGAAAAAATCGGCGAATATCCCTCTCGGGGATATCTTAACCGACGATTTGTATAAAATTGAGTTTATCGAGAAAAGCGAAAACCCGGCGGCAAATAAAATTCCCGGGCTCTCGCAGAACAACAAACTGTCAGGTTCCGCGTCCTACGCGGATTTTATGAACTCTAAAATCGACCTTTCCAAAATGAACGTGGATGTTCAGACGTCAATTCTTACCGATATGCTGAACAACTACGTTTACGCGGAAAATCAAATCACCTTGATCTCCGGCACGGGAGACGGGCTTAAAGGAAATACCGCGCCGCTTGAGGACCTAATAAACACAAAGGGCAAGGATGTCTCATTTTTAGCCATCCGCCTGCGGGACGGCGCCAGCGCCGGGTACAACGTTGACAAGTTTTTTCAGTCCTGCTCGACTATAAAAATACCCCTGACGCTTTACGCGGCAAACCTTATACAGCAGGGGAGCCTTTCTTTTGACGACGTGTTTACCTATAGCGAGGGGTCTTATATAGACGGCTCGGGGGTTATTAAAAACTATCCTTTCGGCACAAGATTCCGGCTGAAAACGCTCCTTACATACGCCATTAAAGATTCCGATAACATTGCTTATCAAATGCTTTGCTATAATCTCGGCGTTTCCAACTTATATAATTATTTAGAAAAGCTTGGCGCCTCGGTACGGACGGAAGACCTTGAGTCGTTTAGGTTTTGGCCGGATTCTAACGCGCGCTCTTCCGCTCTCTGGTGGAGCCAAGTATACAGCTTTAAAAATTCCGGCGAAGTCGGCAAATGGTATTGGGATCTTATCGGCAGTTCGCCGTCACGCATTTATACCGCGCTTGCCCATTCCAAACCCTGCTATACTAAAAGCGGCTCTTCGACATATACCCTCCACGAGGCGGGGATTGTCATGGGCGACGACCCGTATCTGGTGGTTATTTATACAAAATCCTCCACAGAGGCCGCCAACACAGAATACTTTTTCTATAATGTCGCAAGGGAAGTGGACAAGCTTATAAACAGTTAACGGAGATTGTTCTATGAAAACAGGCCTTCCTTTGATTACGGTTATCGTCCCTTGTTACAACGAGGAAGAGGCAATCCCTTTCTTTTACCGCGAGATGTCAACGGTAGCTGAAAAGCTTAAAGACTTCGGGCTTGAAATGCTGTTTGTGGACGACGGCTCAAGCGACAACACGCTGGGGCTGCTGAGGATTCTCGCCGCTGAAGACAAAAGGGTGAGATATATCTCGTTTTCCCGCAATTTCGGCAAAGAGGCCGCCATGTACGCGGGGCTTCAAAACTCCAAAGGCGATTATGTCGCCATTATGGACGCCGACCTTCAGGACCCGCCATCGCTGCTGCCGGAAATGCTTTCATATATTATTGACGCGGGATATGACGGGGTGGCGACAAAACGTTCCGACCGCCGCGGAGAGCCTGTTATAAGGACATTCTTCGCCAAGCTGTTTTACAGGATTATTAATAAAATATCAAAGGTTCAAATGGTGCCGGGCGCCCGCGACTACACGCTTATGACCCGAAGAATGGTTGACGCGGTGCTGAAGCTCCCCGAATATAACAGATACACAAAGGGGATCTTCAACTGGATCGGCTTTAAGGTCAAGTGGATATCCTATGAAAATATCAGCAGGGTAGCGGGCAAAACCAAGTGGTCTTTCTGGAAGCTCTTTAAGTATTCCATCGAATGTATCGTGGCGTTTTCAACCGCTCCTTTGGCGCTTGCATCGTTTTTTGGCTTTTTCTTTTTCCTGCTCTCATTGGCGGGGATTATTTTTATTGTGGCAAGGGATTTGGCGGGGATTCAGTCAGCCGCCGGCTGGCCGTCGCTTATTTGCATAATTTTATTTATAAGCGGAGTTCAGCTCTTTTGTATCGGTATACTCGGCTCTTATCTTTCCAAAACTTATTTAGAGACAAAAGGCCGACCCTTCTACCTCACCGCCGAAACCGAGGATTCGGGGAAAAATCCGGGCAAATAGCTTTATTATCCGTAACACAGAAAGGAAAATATATAATGAAGTTAGGAATAATAACAAGCCCCGACGCCAAAGGGATTAAAAACGTAAGCGCGCTTGGGCTGAAATACGCTGAGTTTGATATTAACGGCGACGAGGTTGACAGGGTGATTTCCGACAATTCGCTGCTCGAATCGCTGAAAGAACACGGCGTCAATGTAAGCGCGGTCGGAAGATGGGGGCGGAATCGCCTTAAAGATAACCTTAAGGTAAACGAAAAAGAGCGGACTGATGAGTATAAACTTATTGATTTCTGCAAAAAAATATCCTGCCCGGTTTATATCTGCGGGGTAAATTATGTTGAGGGTTTTTCCTACTACGAGAATATTTCCGCCTCGATAGCGTATTTGAAATCCCTTATCGACTACGCCGGCGAAAGCGTTAAAATCTGCACATATAACTGCCATTGGAACAGTTATATCGATAAAAAAGCCGAGTGGGATATAGTTCACGGGCATTTAAAAGAACTGGGAATAAAATACGACCCCTCCCACGCGATAAACGCGGGAAGGGATTATCTGTCTGAAATCGCCGCCTACGGCGGCAGGGTTTATCACATTCACCTAAAAGGCACAATCAACATTGACGGGCGGCATATAGACGACCCGCCCGCGGGGCTTGACACGGTTAATTGGCCGGCATTTTTGTCGGTATTCCGTAAGCATGGGTATGACGGTATGCTTTCGATAGAGCCGCATTCGTCCACTTGGCAGGGCGAACTCGGCAAAAAAGGCGTGGAGTACACGATTAAATATTTTAAGTCGTTATTGTTTGAGTCTTAACGGTTATGGCGCTTTTTAAAAGAGACAAACCCCCGAAAGACCCTCACACGCCGGAATTTATGCGCTATATGGCAAAAAAGCTTGACGGCCGCAAGGTTCGTTTCGCGCTTGAGCGTGAGGGCGGCACCGATAAAATCATTGGCAAGGACGGTTTTATCTCCGTCTATGAGGGGTTTTTGTCGGTAATTTGCGGGGAGAAAACCCTGTTTAAGGCAAAAGTCGACACAATAATCAGCTTTTATGAATTTTTAAGTCTTGAGGGCGCGATTATAACCGCCTTTGACGTGATTTTAGAAAAAGAGCGTACGATTATGGCGTATTATAAGTATTTTCACAACTAAAAAACTTACTTCGCTAATTTTTCATATCGGCGAACACCCATCTTTCCATTAAGAGCTCGTTGACATGCCGAATATATTTCGGCCCCTTGACAAGCGACCAAATGGCGCCGAGCGTTTCTCTTTCTTTTTCCTTATCTTTATCCGCTCCGCCGCAGTTAAGGCCGAAAGCCTCCGAAAGCTGTTCGCAGAGTTGGAAGGTTTCCGATACCGCGTAAACCTTGGCTTTTATAACGGCGGAATCGGTAGTCACCCGGCAAATCGTGCCGCTTAGCCAGTTTAAACTTAAATTTTGTTTTTTGTTCCCCCCCACCGAATGAGCCGCCCATACCGCGATACTCTCGGCGCAGTTGACAGACCCCAAGCAAAAAAGACTGTAACCCTCGAACAGTAAGCACACAATTTCCACCAATACGTACTGACACATGATAACAGCCCCCCGCAACGCTTTTACCCCTTTGTTCAATATTATTCCGGTACGGTTAAAAAAATTACCCCTAAAACTCCGCGAAAAAACCCGGTTAATAATTTTACCGGGCTTTTTATAAAAAATATTTATTTGAATTTAACCGAGCGCCACGTCAAGTATCATCATTATAACAAAACCCGCCGCCACCCCGAGCGTTCCGACATTTGAGTGTTCCCCCACTTGAGACTCGGGGATAAGTTCCTCAACCACCACATAAATCATCGCGCCCGCGGCGAAAGACAATATGTAAGGGAGTATGGGAATCACAAGAGACGTCAGTAGAATTGTAATTATCGCGCCAAGCGGTTCAACGATTCCCGATATCGCCCCGTATGAAAACGCCGTCCGCCTTTTCATTCCGCCGGCGGCGAGCGGCATTGAGATTATCGCCCCTTCGGGGAAGTTTTGAATGGCGATTCCGATAGCGAGCGCGAACGCGCCGGCGGCGCTTATTCCCGCCTCATTGGCGCGGAACCCCGCGAAAACCACGCCGACGGCCATTCCCTCCGGGATATTATGCAGCGTCACCGCGAGAAAAAGCATCGCGTTTTTGCCGAGACTTGACTTTTTGCCCTCCGGCACTTCGGAATCCAAATGCAGGTGGGGTATAAAAGTGTCAAGAAAGAGCAAAAACAATATCCCGACCAAAAACCCCACGGAAGCGGGAAGCCAGCTTATACCCCCACGAAGCCTTGTCATTTCAATGGCGGGAATAATAAGAGACCACACCGACGCGGCGATCATAACACCGGAGGCGAACCCCAAAAGCGCTTTCTGAAGTAAAACTTTCATTTCTGTTTTTATAAGAAACACCATCGCGGAACCAAGAATCGTTCCCGCCAGCGGTATTAAAATACCCACTATTATTTTTACATTATCGCTCATATACCCTCCATAGCGGCTGTTTTTTTGGTTAAAGGTGTTAATTCAGCATATTTTAGCACAAATATATATTTTTTTCAAGAATACTTTTTCGTCTATGCGCAAAGTTGATATTTAATGGCACTGTAAAGTTAAAATGAAAAACCAGTCACAATGATTAAGCAACGAGCAAGTAACTCCGTTTTTGTTTTTTGGTAAGATTAAGCCCAGCGACCT
>JBAYZO010000039.1:0-16434 GCA_041672465.1 Eubacteriales bacterium | reverse complement strand
GATAATGTTATATGTCAGCTGTGAAATGCCGTATTTGTGAAACCAGTTGGAGCAGTTGATAATCATTTCGTCGGTCTGGAAGCGTTTTAAGTATTTAAAGCGCATTTCTTGGTCGCCCGACTCAAGCCCCATGTCAACGGTGTAAAACCCCGCCTCTTTCATTTTTTTCACCGTTTCCTCGGTGAGTATGTCAAAGCGTATGTTGCCGGTGCAGGGGAGAGAAATTTCGCTTTTATAAAGGTCGATAAACGTGTCAAACCAGTCCGGGAACATATTGAATATGGCGTCCCGGAAATTGATATATTTAATGTTCGGGTATTTTGAAAGAAGGGTTTTCAGGTATAAAATGGCGTTTTCCGGCGAGCGGAAGCGGGCGTATATTTTTTTGTTGGGGTAAACCTTGCGGAAGTTTCCGTTGCCGCAGTAGGTGCAGTTGTAAAAGCACCCCCGGCTTACCACCACAATGGCGGTGTTCACCTTCATGGATTCAAGATTTTTATAGTCAAAAAGGTCAAAGTCGGGAATTGGAATCCTGTCCAAATCGGCGAACAGCGGCCGGATGGGATTTTTAATAATCCCCCCCGCGCTATCTTTGAACCAAAGCGACTCCACCCCGGTGTAGTCCTCGCCCGCGGTCATTTTATCAAGCAGTTCAAGGTAGGCGTATTCGCCGTCGCCAATGCACACGCAGTCGACGTTTTCAAGGGACAGCACTTCCTCCGGCATTAAGGTCACATGATAGCTCCCGCAGATAATAAACGCGCCGGGGAAGACATCCTTGGTGTATTTTATATAATCGGAGGAGTCCGGGAACGCCGTCGTGCGGATTGAAAAGCCTATCACGTCAAATTCGCCCAGCGATTTTAGCTTTTTTTTGTATTCCTCCTCCGAATGGAGATATAATAAATGTAAAAGGCCGCAGCTATGCCCGCCCTCCTTGAGCACCGCCGAAATAGAGGCGAGCCCCTCGGAATAGTTGCCCCCGGTTATTTTCCCCTTTTGGTCTCTGTCGGTGTAGTCGGGGTAGACAAGCAGCACCCTTGCTTTTTTTCCGTTTAGGTTAAGCATTTTTACCAATGATCCTTTCGCGCCGCCGCTTTTACGGCCGGTTTCGCTTTTTTGTTTTAATTTGGTAGTTTAGTTTAGTTTCCTTTTGCCTCGCTCCATGACTTACCCACGCCCGCGTCCACCGTCAGCTTAACTTTAAGCTCGCAGGCGTTTTCCATGGCGTAGATAAGCTCTCTTTTTGCCGCCTCGGCGTCTTTTTCGCTTGATTCCACTATAAGCTCATCGTGGATTTGAAGAATTATCGCCGCGTCAAGGCCTTTTTCCTCAAAGGCTTTTTCGGCGTCTGTCATGGCTTTTTTAATAATATCCGCCGCCGTGCCCTGTATCGGCGTGTTCATGGCAACCCTCTCGCCAAACGCCGCCAATGATTTTTTTGTGGCGCGGAGCTCGGGGATATACCGCCGTCTGCCGTAGAGAGTGGTGACATAGCCTTTTTCTTTGGCCTCTTCTTTTATGCCGTCGAGATAACTTTTGACTTTCGGGTAGGTGTTAAAATAGCTCGCTATATATTCCGACGCCTGCTTTGTGGTGATGGAGAGATCCCTCCCCAGCGAATAGCCGCCGATGCCGTAAACTATCCCGAAATTGACGGCTTTCGCCCTTTTGCGCATTTCGGGCGTGACGTTTTCCTCGCCCACGCCGAAAACCCTCGCGGCGGTGGCGGTGTGGATGTCTTTTCCGCCCGCGAACGCCCCGAGCAGCGCCTCGTCCCCGGAGATATGCGCTAAAATCCTAAGCTCTATTTGCGAATAGTCGGCGTCGATTAAAAGCTTTCCCTCCCCCGACCTGAAAAAGTCCCGAAACCGCTTGCCTTCCTCGGTTCGTACCGGGATATTCTGCAGGTTCGGCTCAATGGACGAGAGCCGCCCCGTTTTTGTAAGTGTCTGGCGGAAAGTGGTGTGAACCCTGCCGTCTTTTTGCGAAACCGCCGCCAAAAGCCCATCGCAGTAGGTATATTTCAGCTTTGAAATCTTACGGTAGTTTAAAAGCGCGGGGATTATCGGGTGGTAGGGGGCAAGCTTTTCAAGCACCTCGGCGTCGGTCGAGTAACCGGTTTGGTTTTTTTTGTAATGCGGAAGCTTTAGCTCTTCAAACAGCACCGCCGCCAGTTGTTTCGGCGAATTTAAATTAAAAACCCGCCCCGCCTCAAAATAAACCGTCTGCCTTGACCTTTCCATTTCGCCCTCAAGCTCGTCCGAATAGGCCTTAAGTCCCTCGGCGTCAAGAGAAAAACCCTTGTGCTCGGCCTTTGCCAGCAGCAGGGCAAGCGGGTTTTCGATTTTCTCATAGAGATATATGTTGTCGGTTTCTTTTACTTCTTCCCAAAGTTTTTCTTTTAGGCGGGGCAATGATGAGATTACCGATGTAAATGATTCTTCCCCCAAATAGACACCTATCGCTTTCTCGGGGGTCAGCATTGTTTCCGATTGGGATACCAAATACGCCATTAACGACACGTCGTCGTAGCTACACTCAAAACCAAACCCCGACTCAAGAGCGAGGAGGGCTATTTCCTTAACCGACCAGAACGTAACAGAGACGTTCTTTTTAAAAAGCTCCTCGGTTTCCGAAAAATCATAGCCGCAAAGCGAAACTCCGTCGGACACCTCAAGCCTGCCGCCGTCAAGCACCGCGTAAAGCCCGCCCTTAGCGCGGGCAATCAGCTCGGAAAGCTTAATTTCCTCATCTTTAAGCGGCGTCGGCAGTGTTTGCCGGGACAGCACACTTGATTTTTCAAGCCCTAACGAGGTTATGAGCGTGCTAAACTCAAGGCGGCTGAAAATCTCAAACAGTTTACCGCCGTCGCGCTCGGCGAATATATAATCGTCAAGGTTTTGTGAAATCTTCGCGTTTTTTTCTATTTCGGCGAGAAAGCGGGACAAATAAGCCGATTCCTTGCCGGCGATAAGCTTTTCCCTGAGCGGGGCTTTAATCTCGTCGAGATGCCCGTACACCCCGTCAAGGCTACCGTAGGACTGAATAAGAGAGGAGGCGCCCTTTTCGCCAATCCCGGGCACACCCTTTATGTTGTCCGACGCGTCCCCCATAATGGCTTTTAAGTCAATAAGCTGGCTCGGGGCGAGGTTATATAATTCATTGACCGATTTTTCGTCGATTATTTTTGTGTCGTTATTCGCTGTAAACCAAACGGTGACATTTTTACTGACAAGCTGATAGCTGTCGCGGTCCCCCGTGACCACCACCGTCTCCACGCCCGACTCGTCGGCAAGCTTTGATAGCGTGCCTATGATGTCGTCGGCCTCATACCCCTCGCACTCAATAACATTCAGACCCAAAGCGCGGGAGATTTCTTTAGATAAGGGGAGCTGTTTCGCCAAATCCGGCGGCATTCCTTTTCTGTTTGCCTTATAGCTCTCGCAGGCCGTGTGGCGGAACGTCTTGCCCGGCAGGTCAAAGGCGACGGCGGCGTGGGTAAAGCCGCCCGCGAGGTTTTTCTTTAGTATATTCACAAAGCCGTACAGCGCGTTGGTGGGGAAACCGTCTTTTGTGTTCAGCGGTCTCACGCCGTAAAAGGCGCGGTTGAGTATGCTGTTTCCGTCAAACACAATCATTTTTTTCATTTGTTTAGGTTGTCCTTTCTATTTAAAAGCCATCTGCCGCCGTTAAAAATTTATTTTCCATTTTTATAAATATGGAGAACCGCAACCTTTTTATGGTTTCGGCTTGCCGAAATTGCAATGAGTTAAACCGCAAAGACAAAAAGTTGCCATAGAACGATTTATCTTTAAAACATATAACATAAAAAGTTTATCACACCGCCGTTATTTTGTCAACAAAGTTTAACTTTAAACCCCTTTACAAAAAAGCGCGGGCGTGTTAAAATATCCCCGTTTAAATAGTTGTTTTATATAAAAAAGCCGAACTTTTCGGCCTTGCGAACGGAGACGTGAACAAAGCATGTCAATGTCAGTTTCAAAGTTAAAAAAGAGCCGGTTGTTTTTAGCCGCGTTTCTCTGCGCGGCGGTCTTGGCCGCGGGCTTTTTTCCGTTTGCCCCCCGGGTCAGAGCCGCCGATAGCAGCGAGGCAGCCGACGACGAAATCTATGACTATGAAATAACTTTTGAATACGGATATAAATTTATCGACCCCCTGACCGGCAAGGAAGCCGAAAATATTTTTACCGGCGAAAAACCCGCCCCCATACAACTTATGAAGGGGGAAAGCTTTGTCCTTCCCGAAAACACCATTATCTTCCGCGACTATGTATTTGTCTGCTGGAAGTACACATATACCGACAGCGAGGGCAAGAAAGCGAGCGAAACCTATGAGCCCGGCGACGTTTACGACGCCGTGACGAGCGACATGGCGTTTGCCGCGGTTTGGGAACGCCCCGAGAGCGCCGATCTTATCATTACAGGTTTTCTTTATTTTGACAAAGGCGATAAAAACGCCGAGGGGGAGGGACTATCCCCGCTTAAATTGACTTTAGGGAAAACGATAAAACTGCCCGCCTGCCCGTTTATAAAAGACGGCCACTTGTTTGACGGCTGGCTTACGAGCGACGGCAGGATAATCCAGAAAGGCGGCGAATACACGGTCGAGAAAATCTCCGCCACTCTGACGGCGACATGGAAACGGGACATGAATGTGCTCCCCGCCCACACCGTTACATACGAGGGCGGCGAGGATTCCGAGGGCGAACCCCCGTCCCCTTATGTGCTGTATAAAAAAACCCTGTTTACTCTTGAAGACAACCCCTTTTTGAAGGACGGCTTTGTTTTTGTCTGCTGGGCGACAGAGGGCGGGGAATACAGCCCGGGGGATGTTTATAACGCCGAGGGTGATGAAGAGGAGATTGTTTTCACCGCTGTATGGGCGGAAGCCATTTATTATTTTGAGGTGAGCTTTGAAATCGTCGGGCCGGGTCAAGTCACGCCGCAGGGGCCCTTAGTTATAAAAGAGGGCGAAACCTACGCTTTCACCCCGGTTCCGCAAAGCGGCGCGCGGCTAAAAGGGGTGATTATAGGGGATGAGGAAAAACCGCTGTCGGATTCCTACATAACAGACCCGATTGAAAAAGACATGATAATTAAGCTGGTTTTTGAGGAAATCCCGTCATATTCGGTAAAGCTCAGCGTATCGGGCGGCGGCAGGGGCGAGTTTTCCGACAGGGATGGGGACAGCCAAGAAACTTTTGTGGCCGAAGGCGGCGAAATAACGGTAAATATCTTCCCGGAAACTTCATATAAACTTTCGTCCTGTCTTGTAAACGGGGTGGAAACAGTTGTCACCGACGGCGTTTTAAACCTTTTAAACATAACTTCCGACACCGTTATAACGCTTTCTTTTGAAAAAGAGCCGGGGGAGAGCGGTTTCCCAAGCGAGCAAACCCGGCCGCAAAGCAGCGAGCCGCCAAACCCCGGCGGGGTCAGAATAATGTACCTCATAGCGGCGATAACAGTCCTTTTGACTGCCGCGTTTATTCTTATAAAAATAGTTAAGCAGTAGCCTTTGTTTTTGGTTAAAATAAAACCGCCCCGTTTGCCGGGGCGGCGGTTTTTTCAGCCGTAAATGTTTTTTGATATGTAGCGGTCGCCCCTGTCGGGGAAGAGAACCACAATATTGACGGTTTTTCCTTTTGCGACTTCAATTTTTTCCGCGAGCTTTAAGGCGGCGACAAGGTCGGCGGCCGAGGAAGTCCCGGCGATAATGCCCTCTCTTTTTACAATTTCCCGCGCCATTGAGTACGCCTCGTCGTCCGTCACCTTGATAGCTATATCGACAAGCGAAACGTCCATTGTTTCGGGGATAAAATCGTTGCCGATTCCCTCTATATTATAGTCGGCGTGGATGTCCCCGCCGCCGATAATGGACCCCACCGGGTCGGCGAGCACCCCTTTGATTGCGGGGTTTTGCTCTTTTAGGTAGCGCATCACCCCGGTATAGGTTCCGCCCGTTCCCGCGCCCGACACAAGATAATCGATTTTCCCGTCCATATCTTTATATATCTCCGGGCCGGTGGAAAGGTAGTGAGCCATCGGGTTGGCCGGGTTGCGGAACTGGTAGAACGACATTGAGTTGGGGATGCTCGCGAGAAGCTCCTCGGTTTTTTCCTCGGCGCCCGCCATTCCGTTTTCTCTCGGCGTCTGCACGACTTCCGCCCCGAGCGCGCGCATAAGGGCGATTTTTTCAAGCGAAAACTTTGTGGGAACCACGCAAATAACTTTGTACCCCCGGTTAAGCGCCGCGAACGCCAGCCCCAATCCCGTGTTCCCCGCGGTTGCTTCAATAATGGTGTCCCCTTTTTTAAGCTTGCCTTTTTCCTCCGCGTCCTGTATAAAATACATCCCGAGCCTGTCTTTAAGGCTCCCCGCCGGGTTGTAAAGCTCAAGCTTCGCGAACAGGTTTATACCCTCCCTTACCGGGAAACCGTTAAGCCTGACCATGGGCGTGTTGCCGACCAGACAGCGCATGTTGTCGTAAACTCTCATGAATAACCCTACCTTTCATCGGATTTTTTAAAGAAGATTTTGAAAGAAGCCAAAACTATGTCTGAAGAAAAAATCCTTCAGACTTCCATGCTTGATATTTGCCAAAATAAATGTTTTGTTTTCTTCAGTTAAGTATATCACCGCGCTTTGGCTTTGTCAACCATAAAGGGCGGTCTTTTCCTCCGGGTAAATTCCATTGCGGCGTTTACTTTGAGAATTTAAAGCGGGGCTAAAGCTGAAATTTATCCTTGACAACCTTATAAAAGTATGCTAACATACAAAAGCTAATTTAGCGGCTGATTTATCGGCAATTTATCGGCAGTATGGCCTGTTAGTCAAGCGGTTAAGACGTCGCCCTCTCACGGCGAAGACAGGAGTTCGATTCTCCTACGGGTCACCATTTTTCTACAAAAGCCCTGTTTTGCAAAGCGGGATTTTCGGGTTATTCCCCGTTGCGGAATTGTGTAACGGCAGCACGGCAGACTCTGACTCTGTTTGTGAGGGTTCAAATCCTTCTTCCGCAGCCAGAAAAAAGCAAGTCAAAGACTTGCTTTTTTCAATTATATTCGTCCTTGCGGACGAATGATATTCACTTCGTGAATGATATTCGCCCTTACGGGCAAGTGATATTCGCTGCGGCGAATAAAAATAAGGACGAATATAATATCATTCAGCTATAGCTGAATATCATTACGCAGTAATATCATTGGCGAAGCCAATATCATTATTTTTTTAAATCAACAAGTTTGTTTTGATAGCTTATTGGTTTTTTTCTCTTTTCACTTGACTTTTGGCGCTTTTTTCAATGAAATAAATCCTTATATTTGCGAAGCAAACACTTCATTTCGCTGCAGGCGAAACTTCATTAGCGGCAAAGCCGCGGTTTCATTCGTTTCCCGCCACCTCATTCGCTCCTTTTCACTTTTATATCCCGATTTGTCGCCACTTTATATTTTCCCCTTTTATTTTCACAAAACAAAATTCAAACATATACAAGTCATAACATAGAAAATAGTGCATTTTGTAGAATATAATCGCTGAATGTTGACAAATTTGACCATTGGTTTTATATTTATATTACATATAACATCACTTATAAGCGGAGGGTTTGAATATGCGTTATAATAAAACTAAACTTATTTTGTTTATTGTGCTGTCGGCTTTGTTTGGCTTTGCCGTCTTTCTTACCTCCTGCATAGCAGGGGGGGAGACAAGCGTCCCCGAAACCGGAGAGCTGGAGTTCGGGTATACACTGATCAAAGATGACGGCTCCGACTGCGACTTCCAAGCGGTGGAAATATCCGACAGTGAAAAAGCCGCCATCCTCGCCAAAATGAAAGAAGCCGGACTGGACGAATGCATCGCGGAAATGAACGAGGATCAGAACTCCGGTATGACTATGCAATAACGCCTTCTTTTTACCTCCCCACATAAAACCCTGCAGTTTGAACGCACATAATGCATTCAAACTGCAGAGCGCATTTTTTTGTTTTGCCATTGCGTTTTTATACTTTTTGTGATATACTATTCAAAATGGCGAAAGCCTGCAACACCAATACAAATCGCCGTGCATCTTTTTCATCAGGTCGTGGCAAAACACGAAACCTGTCGAAAAAGCTGAAATTGCTTTTTCGGCAGGTTTTGGCTATAATCATATAATGCAAATTGCTTATATTGATGGAGGTATTGAAATGAGAAAGGAAATACCAATAAATAGCGTTTCAGTGGATTATGAGGGCTTATTAAACGTTTTTGTAAAGCAAATAACCGAAACGGAGAAGGACAATATAATTAGCATATTTTTAACAGGAAGCTTTGCAAGAGGTGAAGCAACTGAAACCTCTGATTTAGATATTTGGTGTATTTTTAAAGAATTAAGCGCGGAAGCTTTGAGCAAAATTGGTTTAGCGGTTCAAAATTTGCCGATAAGATATGATCAATTAGAAATAAATTCCCAGTGCTTAACGCTTAATGAGTTTCAAAGCGATTCTTTTTCAAGATTTTTATCTTACCCAATTATTTATTTTGAGTCCGTACTTCTTTGGGGTGACGATCTTGCAATCAGGGCAGTGCAGGACGAACAGGCGGAAAGGATATGCAAAGAATTTCTCGCTGAAATATTATTGAGTATAAGGCACTATATCGCTGTGAATGAGCCTGCTGAAAAATTGACATTTTATAAAATAAAGACATAGGTATTGAAACCATTAATGTTTGCCTTTCGGTTGGAAAGATATTTATCTACAAAGCAATATCCTCTTACCTATACCGATTTATTCAATGCCTACGATACTCCACCGATGTCGGTTTTATACTTTGCAAATAAGGAGAAATGGGATACAGATATTCAAAATAACTGCGGTAAGATATTACATTCCTTGCATGAGGAAGTTAGTAATATGATGTAGAATTAAATATTTACTTCATTGTTGTTCTGCATCTTTTTCATCAGCCCATTCCAAAGAACCTACCATCAATTGATAAACTCAGTTGATGGTAGGTTTTGTTTTTTATAGAATATCGAATTGGAATACTTATATTAATAAATGGTTTAGTATTTATTTCGAGTAAAATTTTTCGCAGAATATAGTAAGTTGAAAATTCGCATATTAGTAGAATCGACTCGCTTCAGCGGTTATTGTAAGTAAATATCTTCTGTTGTATAATAAAAATAAAATAAAAACGTGCGTACACCGAATTCATTTTAATAAAATCAAAGGAGAATATGTTATGATTAATAGTTTAGAAATCGCTATCGGCGAAAAAATTAAGTCGTTTAGAAAAAAGAGGGAAATCACACAAGAACAATTAGCTAATTATTTGAACATATCCTTTCAATCTGTGAGCAAATGGGAATGTGGAGACGCATATCCTGATATAGCTATGCTCCCGAAAATAGCCATGTTTTTCGGCGTAACGACAGACGAGCTTTTGTGTATCGACATATTAAAAAAGCAGGAAGAAATCCAGAAATATACTACATGTTACCATGAATTATTATCAAAAGGACACGTAAAAGAAGCAATAGCGGTAATGCGCGAAACAAATGCGAAATATCCCGGTAATTATAGAATTATGTATAATTTGGCTTACGCAATGAATATGGATTCGTTTTCACCCGAACACGAAACGGAATACCGACAAACCGCACATAAAGAAATAATATCAATTGGTGAAAAAATCTTAGCGGAATGTAAAGACAACGTAATCCGTACCGGTATTATTGAAGTGATGTGCCATGTATATTCCATTATAAACGAAAGAGAAAAAGCGAAAAAAATAATTAAAGAAAATTTAAGTGATATTTGGTGCTCACAAAATCATATGCTGAACAGGGTGCTTGAAGGTGAAGAATTAATGAAACACCGCCAGCAAACCTTGCTTACATTAACAGAATTGTATTCTTGGGAAATGTGGGATCTTTCTGTAAATTTTGCACCGGAAGACAGGCTTACAGTACTTGAAAATATAATAAAAATATATTCAATGGTTTTCACAGACGGTTACTACGGTTATTATCACATAAAGGTGAAAGAATTCCATGTTTATGCGATGGGTATAAATTTAGATTTAAAAAACAACACCAAAACTCTCGAACATCTTAAAAGTGCTGCCGACCATGCAATAGCTTTTGATAATAACTACACAGACCACTTTAAGTTGTATACATCGCCATTAATTAATAAAGCATATTATGGGGGACTCATTAAGAGCTATAAAGGCAATGAATCATATAATTTATTAAAAATACTTGATGACGAAAAATACAATGCGATACGCGTTACGCCCGAATATATAAAAATCTGCGAGGAACTTAAAAATCACGCATCTAAAGATGAAAAACTTTGAATCATATAAGCAATTAGAAGAAACTATAATTATCTTTTAACCACCGCTTTGTTTTGGCACAGGGGGTACCAATTGGTGGCGGGCAACAAAAATATGAAACACTGCAAAAAGCTGTTATTAGAGAGTGTATGGAAGAGACAGGATATGAAGTCAAGCCGATAAAACTTGTTGGTGTGTGCGAAAAAATATGCTTAGATACGGAGTTTCGAGAGTTATATTCAGATTATGCTCATAAAATGTACCATATCTTAACCTGTGAGTTATTAAATGATAAGCCAAACACTCCAACCGAAAAAGACAGTATGCAAAGAAATAGTGAGTTGATTGCTGTTGAATCATTGGCAAATGTCCGTCTTCTGCCAAAAGTAATAGGCGAGCAGATAGTTGATCTATTAAAATGGTGTTGCCCCATTTTTACTTGGTTCCGAGCGCATTAGGCTCAATCACGGCTAAAAAACATTATCCGCGTCAAAATCTCCTGCATCTTTTTTGTCAGTGGATCACAGAAAAAAGCAAGTCAAAGACTTGCTTTTTTCAATTATATTCGTCCTTGCGGACGAATGATATTCGCTGCGGCGAATAAAAATAAGGACGAATATAATATCATTCAGCTATAGCTGAATATCATTACGCAGTAATATCATTGGCGAAGCCAATATCATTATTTTTTTAAATCAACAAGTTTGTTTTGATAGCTTATTGGTTTTTTTCTCTTTTCACTTGACTTTTGGCGCTTTTTTCAATGAAATAAATCCTTATATATGCGAAGCAAACACTTCATTTCGCCGCAGGCGAAACTTCATTAGCGGCAAAGCCGCGGCTTTATCCGTTCTTTGCCACTTTTGTGTCCGCCGGGCACAAGGGACGACAGGTTTCAATCGAAATTTGTCATCCCTTTGTGTATTTTCCCTTTTTCTTAAAGTTAAAATGTCGTTGTCATACAAAATGTAAACGAAGCGGTAGATATTGTTTGCAAACTCAAATTATTCGACAAATATGCCGTAATCAAGAATAACCCGTCCCTCGGAATCGGGGGTGTCGAAACGGCCGCCGTGGTAGCGTTCAAAGCAATATGTATAACCGTCGCCGCCGATGTTCCGCGCGACGGTCATGCCGGACTCCTCAAGCAGGCTTTCGCATTTGCCGTGCTGGGAATAAATTCCGTCGCTTTCCCTGCCGTGAATCCAAACCACCCCGACGTCGCTCTCGGGAATATCAAGGCTTGCATACCCCGGCGGCGGAGGCGTGTCCGGCAAATCAAAAGTGCCGATCCAGTACTCAAACGTGTTTTCAAAATCGCATTTCCAGCGCATAAAGCCAATGTAACCTGTCTGCACCTCTTGCGGCAGGGGAGGGAGGATTACCAGCGCGTCAAACCAGCTCTTTTCAAACCATTCCCGCCAGTGAGCCCCGTAACCGCCGTCCACCCGGTCTTTGTTTGTGTAGCGCTTTCCCGTAAAGCGCAGCGGGGGGAAGTGTTCTTTGTGAATGTTTTCAAAACTCAGCATATAATCACCTTTCCTATGTTCTAAAGCCGGCGGGAACTTTTTCCCGAAGTTTTGCTCCTGACCCAAGATCGCGTTTATTGAAACCTTAAATAAAGCCGAAATAATTTTTAAGGTATCTGAGTTTGGCACGGTGATGCCGTTTTCCCAGCGCGATACAGCTTGTCGCGTAACCAAAAGCTTTCGCGCCATTTCTTCCCGCGTCAGGCCGTGCCGCTTGCGCAGCGCGAGCAGCGATTCTTTCGGTTCCATCCGCATCCGCCCCCTTTGAAAACAATTATACCGTAAATAAACCCAAAGTTAAAGCAACTTGCTGTTGCCCTCTTTTCCGCGGATAACTCAAACGCGGGCGGTTTATGTGAGCGCATACCGCTGAAAAGTCTATTTTTTAAGCTTTACATAGATAAGTTTTTGATTATTCTTTCTCACCGATTTAATCTCAAAGCTCTGGAGCGAGCGGATGAGCGGGGTGAGCTTTGAAAAGCCGTAGTTTCTTGTGTCAAAGTCCGGGAACCGCTTTGTCAGTATGTTGCCGACCTCGCCGAGCGAGCTCCAGCCCTCGTCGTCGGAGGTGTCGTTTATTATCGCCGTTATGGCGGCGTTGAGCGCCCCGACCTGCGCTGGGCAGGCCTCGCCGTCTTTCGGCTCTTTAGCCTTGTCCGTATCCCCGGCGGAATCTTTTGAGCCTACCTGAGACAAAATCTCAAGATATTTAAACATATTGCAGGCCGAAACAAATGAAAACGGGGTTTTCTTCTCCCCCATTCCCACCACATACATTCCCGATTCCCTAAGCCTTGACGCCAGCCGGGTGAAGTCGCTGTCGCTTGAAACAATACAAAAGCCCTCTACATGCCCGGAGTATAAAATATCCATGGCGTCAATAATCATCGCCGAGTCGGTGGAGTTCTTCCCCGTGGTGTAGCCGTACTGCTGAATCGGGGTTATGGAGTTTTCCAAAAGCACCCCTTTCCACGGAGAGAGAGCGGGTTTTGTCCAGTCGCCGTAAATCCGCTTGTAGGTTATAATCCCGTAGTTTGTCATCTCGTCAAGTATGGGCTTGATATACTTGTCGGAAACATTGTCCGCGTCAATAAGCACGGCAAATCTTTTATCGTCGTTCATGGTCTTCCCCTTTAAAAAGTTTTCAATTATTTGTTTTTTTGCGTTGATTTGCATATAACGGGCGAGTTTACCCGCGCAAAGTTCCGAATTTATTCTATATTATATTTGCGTCCCTGTCAAGCCGGACGTTAAAACAAAAGCGCGAAAAAACGCCGAAAGCTTAAGGCTTTTGCCGACGGCGTTTTTTTGCCGCAAAGCAAGCCGCCCGCCAATAAAAGGCGGGCGGACGGGATTTTTTATGTAAAACAAAAGCTAAGCGCTTTTAGCGGAACTTTTTAGCGCAGACTATTTCGGCGCAGCGCACCAAAATAATATCGTCGCCGATTTTTTCAATGTGGTCCCAAGGGATATAAATGTTGTTTTTAGATGAGGAAAACAAAGCGAACTTTCCCGGCGGCGGCAGCACAAGCCGGCATATCCGCCCGGAGGGGACGTCAAACTCAATGTCGATGACGCAGCCTAAAATCCTGCCGTCCCTTATGTTGACCACTTCTTTTTCCCGCAGCGTGCAAAAAGAGCAAAACATCTTGATAACCATCCCTTTTATCGGTACACAAACATGATTGAAAATCTATTTTCAATCATGTTTATAACAGGATACAGATAAGCCCGCCGCTCCCCTCGTTAATTATCCGCTGAAGCGTTGAGGTAAGCTTGGTCCGCGCTTCGTCGGGCATATGGGTGAGCTTTGTGTTAAGCCCCTCGTTCACAAGCTCGTGGAGCGATTTGCCGAACATATTCGAGTCCCATATTTTTTTTGGGTCTTCCTCAAATTCTTTAAGCATAAACCTGACAAGCTCCTCGGACTGCCTTTCCGTGCCCACTATCGGCGACACCTCGGTTTCGATGTTCGCCTTTATCATGTGGATTGACGGCGCCGACGCCTTCAGCCTTACCCCGTACCCGCCCGACTGCTTTACTATGACGGGTTCCTCAAGCTTTAAGTCTTCCATTGAGGGCGAGACAATGCCGTACCCGGTCTCCTTGACCTCCTCGATCGCCCGCGACACTTTTCCGTACTCTTTTTGTACTCTCGAGAGTTTGGTGAGGATGTCAAACAAGTCTTTTTCATCGCTTATCTCAAACCCGCTCTTTTCCCCGAGGATTTGATAAAACAGCCTGTCGGGGATGGCGAGGGTTATTTCCGCCCCGCCTTTTCCAAGCTCCGTCTTAAGGCCGGACGCCGCGATCTCGTCCTCCGGCAGCGAGAGAAGCCCTATCTTTTGCTTGAGATCCCCCACTTTTTTAACCTTCCCCGCGAAAGCGTGGAGAGCGGAAAACATCCGCTGTTTAACGGGGTGTTCGTCTTCGAGAGAGTCAAACCAAGGCGGGAAACCAAACATTATTTCCTTTACCGGGAACTCAAACAGCACGGTTTTTAAAATGTCCTTTATATCCCCCTCGGTCATCTCAAGGCAGTTGACGGGGATTACCGCGACTCCGTGCTCTCTCTCAAGCTCTTCTGCGAGAGACAGCGCTTCTTTTGAGCGGGGGGAGGTGGTGTTGAGCACAACCACAAACGGCTTGTTTATGGCCTTGAGCTCGTTTGCCACTCTTTTTTCCGCGTCTAAAAAGTTCTTCCTCGGAATCTCGCCGAAACTGCCGTCGGTGGTCACCAAAAGCCCGATAGTGGCGTGTTCGTTTATCACCTTGCGCGTGCCGATTTCGGCTGCCTCCTCAAAGGGAAGCGCGTTTTCAGCCCAAGGGGTCATAACCATCCGCGGCTCCCCCTCCTCGATATGCCCGATGGCGTCGGGGACTATATACCCCACGCAGTCGATCATCTTAAGGTTAAACGACGAGTTTTCGTCAAGGTCGATAGCCGCCGCTTCCTCCGGCACAAACTTAGGCTCTGTCGTCATAACCATTCTTCCGGAGGCGGACTGGGGCATTTCGTCCTTCGCCCTCTCGCGGATATGGTCGCTTTTAATGTTCGGGAGCGCGAGATCGGCGATAAATCTTTTTATCAGGGTGGATTTACCCGTCCTCACCGGACCTACGACACCGATATAAATATCCCCGTCGGTCCTTTCGGCGATATCTTTATAAATAGAATAATCAGGCATGGTTTTACCTCCGATACAGTGTTTCATAAAATGTTTATGTCAAATCAAGCGGGAATATTACAAAACAAACCCCGCCCGGGGCAGTTTAAAACAAAAAAACAAATAACGTGTTTAACCCGTTAAAATCCTTTAATAACAGATAATTGACTTTTACGGCGTTTGGTGGTATATATACATTAAACGCATTAGCGTTAAACGCATAAGCGGATAAGCCGCCGGTCAAATATCGTCGGCGGCAAAGTTTCAGCCGGCGGCGGCGCGAAAGGAAGGGTTTTTATGGCGATTAAAATACGTCCCGCGGAAGTTAAAGATATACCGCATTTAATTGGGCTCCTCAACTACATACGCGCCCTCCACCACGGCGGCAGACCCGACGTTTTTAAAGACAACGGCACAAAATATACCCCCGAACAAATTGCGGAAAAACTTAAAAACCCGGACGAGGCAATCTTCGCGGCGGCCGACGGAGAGGTCTTTTTGGGGTATATCTGCGCCGCGGTTAAGGAATATAAAGACCACAGCATATTGATTGATAAAAAAACGCTTTATATCGACGACTTATGCGTGGCGGAGGAATCAAGAGGGAGAGGCGCGGGAAGAATGCTTATGGACAAGGCGAAGAGTTACGCGGCCGAACGGGGATGCTCGAGCATTGAGCTTAATGTCTGGAAATTTAAAGACTCGGCCGAGGGCTTTTACCGTAGCTATGGCTTTACCACAATGTCAAGGCGAATGGAGTACAAGCTTATTTAAAATATAATAAAAGGAAGTGAAGGCTTTGCCGCGCAGCAAAATTAAAGACTTTATAAACGACAGCGAAGTGATAAAAAGCTTTGAGAGGGAGCTTGACGAACTGCTTTCAATCCCCTCCGTGGCGACAGGCGGGCAAGGGGAATACCCCTACGGCGGGGAATGCGCGAGAGCGCTTGACAAGGCGCTTGAAATAGCCGGCAAGTATGGGCTTAAAACGCAAAATCATGGCTACCGCTGCGGTTCCGCCGTCTATGGCGGGGGCGGGACGGAAGTGGGCATAATCACCCATCTCGACGTTGTCCCGGCGGGAGAGGGCTGGAGTTATAACCCCTATTCGCTCACGATAGACCGCGAAAAAGGGCTGTATATCGGGCGGGGGTCGGGCGACGACAAGGGGCCGCTGTTAATGTCCGTGTACGCGCTTCGCTTTCTTTGGGAAAACAATATAACCCTTCCTTTCGCGGTTCGGCTTATTTTCGGTTCGGACGAGGAAGTGGGCTCTACCGATCTTGAATATTATAAAACAAAGTTTTCTCCCCCCGCTTTTTCTTTCACCCCCGACGCGGGGTACCCCGTCTGCGTGGGGGAAAAAGGCATTATGCACCTCAAAGTCTG
>JBAYZO010000038.1:0-16517 GCA_041672465.1 Eubacteriales bacterium | reverse complement strand
ATTTTATTCTATTTCGTGATTCTCAAACAAACTTCCACTGATTTCTCAATCTAATTTCAACCCCCTACCAACTGTGGAATTTACTTTGGGAATTAACGAAATGCTGTGTAACAGCTGTGTGACGGTGGTCACACAGCTGTTACACAGCGCTGTTACACAGCAAGTGTTCCGGGAAAGCAGCGTTCGCTTTTTACTTTTTTCTTTTTCATTATTTTTACCGGTAAAAATTTTTCTTACTCAGTAGAACTTTAAAACCCATTCAAAGCCGTCGTGCTTTTTGTTTCGCTCATATATCATTTCAGTTAATTTGTCGTCGTCAAATACCCTCAAAGTATCTAAAAAGCCGTTCGCCACGTTGTTTTCGTTAAGGGCGCTTCGGTTCAGCCAAACCATTTCCCCTTCATCGGATGAAGCAAGCTCGCCTGAAAACTCGTTTGTCTTGAAATAAAGGACAATATATCTCTCATCGTCCTTGGTTTGAAATTGCTTGACTCCGCAAAGCTTGGGGTTATAAATTGTTAACCCCGTTTCTTCCAAAACCTCTCTTTTAATGCCAAGCACAAAAGATTCTTCTTTTTCAATATGCCCCCCGGGGAAAGTCAAACCTACCCACCCCGACACTTTGTTTTGAAGAAGAATTTTGTCGTCTTTATAAATCATGCAAAGCGCCGTGATAATGGCTTTTTCAGCCTTTGACATATTTAAATTCCTCGTTTGATTTTTTTTGATCAGCTTTTACGCCGCTTATCCCATAATAAATTATCTGTATGACAAACTCCGCCATTTGCGAAGACGATTCGTTCGCGCCATCGTGCAGCCATTTTTGAAGCATACTTATTGCGCCGGAAAGAAAAAACAACTTAATATATTCCTGTGTTCTTTCGTTAAGCGATTGATTCTGCTGTGCCGATATTACCTGCGCCAACTCCATCAGATCTTTTTGAAACGCAAAATCGCAATTTTCGCTTAGCAGCGCCTTGAACAGCTCGGTGTTTTCTTTCATATAGTCCAAAATTCTTGTCAGCACCTGAACGGATATGGGGTGGGTTTCGTCAAGTTTCTGTTTGCTGAGATAAATGTTTAAGTTACTTATAACTTCCTGTTCAATTTTGTTTAAAAGGTCGTATTGGTCGCTGTAATGCACATAAAAAGTGCTTCGGTTAATGTCCGCGACCTCGCATATCGCCCGTATGGAAATTTTTGATATATGCTGTTCCTGCATCAACTTCACCAGCGCGTTTTTTAGAAGGTTACGAGTCAGCCTTACCCGCTGATCTGTTTTTTTATCCATTTTTATAGCCGCTCCTTTCTTCCGCCGCGCAAAGCTTTTTGGCGGTTTCGTTTACCGGTTAAAATTTTCAAATCCAACACTTTCAGCTAAGACTGTCGCACATTGTGCCATTTTACGCAACATTGCTGGTTGAAACCGAACATCATGTCTATTATAATACAATATAGTTCGGTACGCAATACAAAAGCGGAGGTTTTTATGGATTACTTTTCAAATGTTGTTATTAAACATAAAAAAATGATTATCGGTATATTTGCCGCCGTTATGCTTGGGTGTTTATTTCTTATGTTTTTTGTTGATGTCAACTATAATATGGTTGACTATCTCCCCCCGAATGCCCGGTCAACAACGGCGCTGAAAATCATGACCGATGAGTTTTCCGATTCTCTGCCGAACGCAAGCGTTATGGTCAATGGCGTTTCAATATCAGAGTCCCTTGAATATAAAAAGTCGCTTGCCTCCATAGACGGCGTTACGCGGGTAGTTTGGCTGGATGATATGATTGATATAAATCAGCCGCTTGAAACGGGTGACGCGGCTGTAATCGAGAGTTTTTATAAGGAAAACAGCGCTTTATTCAACGTTACGATCGCGAAAGGAATGGAGAAAAAGGCTTGTGACGATATTTTAAGCTTAATCGGCGGGGATAATATGCTTGCGGGCGAAGCCCCCGCTTTGGTGGCTATTCAAGACACAACAGCGTCCACAGTTGTAAAAGCAATAGCAATTTTATTGCCTGTCGTCATCCTTATATTAATATTATCGACTTCATCTTGGCTTGAGCCTTTATTGTTTCTCATAACAATAGGTATTTCAATCGTTATCAATATGGGAACCAATGTTTTTATGGGCGAGATATCTTTTATGACAAATTCGATAAGCCCTGTTTTACAGCTTGCCTGTTCACTTGACTACGCCGTTTTTCTGCTCCACAGTTTTCAAGATAACAGAAAAAAATACGCCACCGCCGAAACCGCGATGAAACACGCGATGAAAGACTCAATATCAACCGTGGCTTCAAGCGCGATGACCACTTTGTTTGGATTTTTAGCCCTTTTATTTATGGATTTTGGTATAGGAGCGGATTTGGGAATAAATCTGGCGAAGGGAATTATCTTCAGCTTTATTTCGGTTATGGTTTTCCTCCCCGCGCTTATTCTTTGCGTTTATAAGATAATTGATAAAACATCTCATCGGGCATTTATCCCAAGCTTTAAAAATATCAACAAGGTTTTGTCAAAAATCGCCGTCCCTGCCGTGGTGCTGGTTTTGGTTATTGTCGTCCCCGCCTTTTTGGGACAGAGCCGCACTACGTTTCTTTACGGAAACGATATGATTGAAAACACCCGTTATGGCAGGGATACGCTGGCTGTTGAAGAACACTTCGGCAAATCCACCGCTATGGTGCTGCTTGTTCCCCGGGGCGACGTTTCCAAAGAAGAAAGCCTTTGCGGAGAACTCGGGGGGCTTGACCATATAACAGGAATAACGTCATATGTCACAAACATAGGCGCGGATATCCCTCCGGAATTTCTTGATGACGAAATAACAAGACAATTTTATTCGGAAAACTACGCCCGCATTATCGTATATACGGACACGCCCGCGGAGGGCGATGAAGCGTTTAAAACCGTTGAGGACGTTAACAAAAAAGCAAAAGCGCTTTATGAAGATGATTTTTACACCCTCGGCCAAAGCGCCAATTTATACGATATGAAAAACATTGTTAAAAAAGACAATGTTGTTGTCAATCTTATCGCCATCGCGGCAATCTTTATCGTGCTGTTGGTGACTTTTAAATCGGCAATACTGCCGGTTATGTTAGTGCTTACCATAGAAGCGGGTATCTGGATAAATCTTTCCATACCCTATTTCAGCGGAACACCCATTAACTTTTTGGGTTATTTGGTGCTTAGCACAATACAGCTTGGGGCGACGGTTGACTATGCTATTCTGCTCACAAACACTTATTTGAGAAACCGAAAACAAATGCCTAAGCGGGAAGCGCTTGGAATATCCCTCAGCGGGTTGTTTAAATCCATACTTGTATCGGCGCTCACCCTTTCAACGGCCGGGTTTACGCTGTACATGACGTCCTCAAACAGCGCCATTGCCGATATAGGTCTGCTGCTGGGGAGGGGGACATTAATTTCCCTCGGGATGGTGGTTTGCTTTCTCCCCGCTTTGCTGGTTACTTTAGATAAAGTAATTGAAAAAACCACTTATAAAACAGAGTTTTTAAATGAATAAATAAAGCGTTTTGGTTCAGCGGAAAAAAAGCAGTAAGATATATAAGTTTTTTTATTTAAATGTGCAACAGCCGAAATATTTGGTTTACTCCTTTGACCGGATTCCCAATTCCTCTTGGGATTCCTCGCGAATTTGATACTTTAATATCTTCCCGGCGGCGTTCATAGGGAAGGAATTTACAAATCTTATATATCTCGGTACCTTGTGCCTTGCTATGTTCGCGGTTATATACTCCCTGAGCTCGGCCTCGCTAAGGGTGACGCCCTCTTTTAAAATAACGCAGGCGACTACCTCCTCTCCGTACTTTTGGTCTGGGACGCCGACAACCTGAACGTCCGAAACCTTGGGATGAGTATAGATAAAATCCTCTATCTCCTTGGGGTAAATGTTTTCCCCACCGCGGATTATCATGTCTTTTATCCGCCCGGTGATTTTATAGTTGCCGTCGTCGCCCCGGCAGGCGAGATCCCCCGTATGGAGCCAGCCGTCCCTGTCGATAGCAAGGCGGGTGGCGCTTGGCATTTTATAGTACCCCTTCATTACGTTATAGCCCCTCGCCCACAACTCGCCGTCCTTGCCGTTTGGCATTTCGCGTCCGGTCTCGGGGTCGACAACTTTGCACTCCACCCCGAACATGGCGGAACCCACGGTGTTCACCCGAACTTCCACAGGGTCGGAGGTTTTTGACATGGTACAGCCCGGGGACGCCTCGGTCTGGCCGTAGACAATGCAAATCTCGTCCATATTCATTTTTTCCATGACCTCCCGCATGACCTTCGCGGGGCAGGGGGAGCCCGCCATTATGCCTGTCCGCATATGCTCAAAGCTTGTGTTTTTAAAATCGGGGTCTTCGAGGAGCGAAATAAACATTGTCGGCACACCGTGAAAAGCGGTGATTTTTTCTTTATTTATGCAGTTGAGAGCCGTCTTTGTGGAAAAGTGGGGTATCGGCGACATTGCCGCGCCATGGGTCACGGCGGCCGTCATGGCGAGCACCATTCCGAAACAGTGGAACATAGGCACTTGTATCATCATTCTGTCGGCGGTGGAAAGGTCAAGCCCGTCGCCAACGCTCTTGCCGTTGTTTACGACATTGTAGTGGGTGAGCATCACCCCTTTGGGGAAACCCGTCGTACCCGACGTGTACTGCATGTTGCAGACGTCGTGTTTTACGCACTCCGCCGCCCTGCGGCTTACTTCTTCCGGCGGGGTAGCGCCCGCCGCCTTTAGCGCGTCCTCCCATGAAAGGCAACCCTTTTGGCTAAACCCGGCGGTTATCACGTTCCGTAAAAACGGCAGCTTTTTGGCGTGGAGCGGTTTAGCGGGGTCATGGTTTTGAAGTTCCGGGCAGATATCATTAATAATCTTCCCGTAATCGGAATCCTTATAGCCGCTTGAAATCACAAGCGTGTGGGTGTCCGACTGCTTGAGGAGGTATTCGGCCTCGTAAATTTTATAAGCGGTGTTTACCGTGACAAGCACCGCGCCGATTCTAACCGCCGCCCAAAACGTGATAAACCACTCCGGGATATTTGTCGCCCAAACGGCGACATGGTCCCCGCGGCGAACCCCGAGAGAGATAAGGGAGCGGGCGAACATATCGACGTCGTCTTTAAATTCGGAATAAGTGCGGGTATAATCGCAGGTTGTGTATCGGAAGGCGTAGCGGTCGGGGAAAGCCTCCGCCACGCGGTCGAGCACCTGAGAAAAAGTGAGGTCAATAAGCCGGTTTTTCTCCCAGAGATAGTGACCCGTCCCCCTTTCGTTCGGGATAAGGCGGCTGTGAAGGGCGCTGTTAGGTATATACCGCGAGATATACTCGATAAAGTTCGGGAAAACAACCCCCGCGTCCTGAAGGTCGGGGAGCCATTTCTTAACCCATTCGAGCGATACAAAGCCCTCGTAATTTATTGAGCCGAGGGCGAGCATCGCCTCTTCCGCGGGAACGTCCCCCTCTCCCATAAGGCAATAGGAAACGCCACCGCTTTCATTTATATATGAGTCTTTGAGGTGGACATGCTTGATATAAACCCCAAGGTTCTGGACGGTGGTTTCGGGGGATTCTTTCCCAAACCGATATGTATGGTGGATATCCCAAAGCACTCCCACGGCGTCGGTCGCCATGTTTTCAAGGACTCTCCCTAACCTTTTGGTGTCTGAATACACTCCGTTGGTCTCGACAAGCAGGGTGACATTTCTTTCCTCGGCGTAAGGCGAGAGTACTTTTAAAACATTTATAACGGCGTTGTCATCGACTTCCCCATCCGGGGTGACGGCGGTGTCGCCGAGCAAGCGGACATAGGGGCAGCCCATTTTTTTTGAGGCGTCGATATATATTTTAAGCTCTTCTACCGCGGCGGATATGTTTTGCGAATCTTTCAGCGAACAGCCGCTTGAAAGGCAGGAAATCTCAAGCCCCGTCTTTTTTAGGTTTTCCAAAGTTAAATCGATTTTTTCTTTGGAAAACGCGGGGGTTTTGCCGTCAAACACATCGATATAAGGCAGTCCTTCGGTTACGCCTACGCCTCTCAGCTCGACGCCGTGAAACCCCAAGTCCTTTGCCATTGTGTAAATTTCGGCGAACGACGAACCCGGGCAGGCTAAAGTTGAAAAAGAAACTTTCATAAACGCTACTCCTTTCGGCGCAAGGCGCTTTGCGTAAAGCTTTAAATGGCGCTTGCTCAGTGGAAAAATTCTATATTAAAAACAATATTTTGTCAATAGTTTTAAAAAGCCCTTGTTTTTAAAAACCCGGTATGATACAATTACCACAGAAATGCAGGTCATTAAAAAACACAAACATATTACGGAGGAACCAAACATGGCAAAAATGAAAATAGGCATTATAGGCTGCGGCACCATCGCCAACAGCGCCCATATACCGTCCTATTTAAACAACCCCGACGTTGAGATTAAGTATTTCTGCGACATTCTCCCCGAAAGAGCCAAAGCCGCCGTTGAAAAATATAATTGCGGCATAGCGGTAACGGATTACCGCGAGGTTATCGCCGACGGCGAAGTCGAGGCGGTCTCGGTCTGCACCCCCAACAAAATGCACTCTATTATCTCCTGCGACTGCCTTATGGCAGGCAAGAACGTGCTTTGCGAAAAACCCGCCGCCCGCACCTATGGCGACGCGCTTAAAATGCAGGAAGCCCAGCACAAGTCGGGCAAAGTGCTTAATATCGGCGTTGTAAACCGCTTTAACGCCGCCGTCAACAAGATAAAACAAATGATTTCCGACGGCGAGCTCGGCGAGGTGTATCACGTCTATGTCTCTTTCCGCTCCCAGAGATCTATCCCCGGGCTTGGCGGGGCGTTCACCACAAACGAAATTTCCGGCGGGGGAGTGCTTATCGACTGGGGCGTGCATTACCTTGACATTGTTATGTTCTGCACGGGCGACCCAGCTCCGAAAACGGTTTCGGCAAAAGCTTTCTCAAAGCTTGGCGTTGATATGCCAAACTATGTCTATGAGGGCATGTGGGCGGAAAACACAAAAGACTTAAACGGCACCTATGACGTGGACGACTTTGTGACGGGGTTTGTCCGCACCTCCGGCCCGACCATCACGTTTAACGGCGCTTGGGCGCAAAACATTGGGATACAGGAATCCTACATTGACTTTATCGGCACCAAGGCCGGTATCCGCCTTAATTACGGCGGCGACTTTACGCTTTGGACAACGGCGTCGGGCTGTCTTGTGAGCTGCAAGCCCAAATTTACGGCGAATCAGCACTTCCAGACAGAGATTGACTCCTTTGTGCGCTGCATACGCACGGGGGAAAAACTTCCCTCGCATATCGACACGGTTATCATCACCGCGAAAATGATGCAGGCGATGTATGACTCTTCTTCCACCGGCAAGGAAATAAACCTTGGCTGATTAAATTCAAAAGTTAAGCTAAAAGCAAATTATAAAAACGCCGCCCTTCGGGGCGGTTTTTTTTACGCGGGTTGTCGAATTTTGTCACATAATACTAAACTTGACATATACTTTTATTGTGATAGGCTAACGCCTACGCGTATATCTATGTCCAAAAATGATAGATAAACCGAATTTTAATAAGGGAGGGATAAAATTGAGCTGTCAACCCGAAAGACCCGCCCGATGCTGTATCGGTGCGTTTGTCGGACTTGGTTTCGGCGTGCTTGTCGGCACGCTTTTTGCTCTTGGTTTTATACCCGTAATGATAAACGCCGTCTTCGCGGCGTTTAGCTTGGGCTCGCTTATACTCGCCATGCTTGTAGCGGCGTCCTCAGGCTGCAACCCGGCGATGCTAAGATGCCTGCGCAAGCGGTTTCCTTGCCTGCTCACCGGTGTGGTAGGCACTGTTTTGCTTACGCTTACGTCAATGGTAATACCGCTTGACCCCGCGTCCGCGCTGGTCGCGGCGATAGTCGCCGCCGCCGCGTTTTTCTTTGCTTATATGATAACAGAACTGATAATGCTTATCTCTTGCGCCGTCAATGAAGGCTGCGCCTTCAAGGACGGCAGGGGATGCTAAATTATTGCCCGCGGTTTTCCGCGGGCAATAATTTAATAGTAAAAAGTTTAGTTTGTAAAATATGATATTGTCTCTTCAAGGGCGGAGTTGGCCTTTTCGGCAATCGCGTCCCACGACGAAACAAAAGCGGTGTTTGAAGTTCCGGCAAAAACGTTAAAGAACGAGTTTAGCCCGCCCCAGCCGTAAACCTGCGCCAAGTCAAAGCATCTTGTCCTTAAAATAAGGTCTATCATATCGGCGTCTTCCGATTGGTCGGCCCTTTTAATTTTAAGGGTGGTTTCGATATACGCCTTGGTAAGGGATTTCTGCCCCAAATATCCCATTGCCTCAAGCCCCGCGCAGATAAGGTCAAGCCTGTCTTCGTCAACCGAAGTAGGTATCGCCACGCAGGAAAAATGAAGGGGCGCGGCGGCGTTGTAGTAATCGGATTGGTCGGAGCTTGCCATAGGCATGGGGAGCACGCCGATTGCCACGTCGCTTTCGGTGTTGCGGAGGACGGTTGTAAGGGCGGCAAGCTTTACGTTGTAAAAAGCGATTCTTCCCTCGCCGAACATTTTTTCCGCCTCGCCGTAATAGCCGTCAACGCCAAAGCGTTCCATAAATTTTGAATAGCTTGAGTCGTTCATATAATCTATAAGCGTTGAAAAAAGATTAGTGGCGTATTCGCTGGTAACTCGTAGCTCGGGAATATCGTCGCTGTTTTTTTCCACCATCATATAGCCGCCGCCCGCCATCATCATCTCAAGACAGCTTATGTCGCCCACATACCCCCAAGTGTCGGCAAGGGTCATAATGTCCCCGCCCGACGTCTTGCCCGCGCACTGCTTGGCAGTTGAAAACAAGGCGTCATAGGTCCAGTCTCCGTCGTTTACCACGTCGTAAAGGGATCTTCCCTCAAAGTTGTTATATATCCCGTGGGATTCCATTAAGTCTTTGTTGTAGAGCAGACAATATGTATACTCGTCATCGGTTATGAGAATATCCCCCGCCGCGTAATGAATCATATTATTTATTGAAAGGGCTTCCTCCACCCGCTGGTCCCACCAAGAATGGTTAAGGTCAAGGTTAGGCGAAATATTGTTTAGGGGGTAGAGTAACCCGCTCCCCGCGAGCGAGGCAACGGTCGTAAGCCCGTCGCAGACAATATCAACGGTATCCTCGCCATTCATAATCATATTGGCTACCGAATCGGTTATGAAATAGTTCCCCGAGGTATCGGCGATATATTTGACCGTCAGGCCGTAGTGGTCGAAAAGCCACATATTTCGATCTCTCACCGCGTCGTTTATAGTGTCGCCGTCGATTTCGTCGTCATATTCCCATTGGAGGCGGGAATAAACATGCGCGCCGTCTTTTTTCCCGAAGATGGTGAGCGTGTCGTTAAAGTTTTTACTCAGCGGGACAAACTCAGCCTCCGGTTCCGATGAGTTATCCCCGCCCGAAACGTCCCCGCTTTCGGCGGCGTGTGAGCTTGATTCCTCGCTTGAAAAAGCGGGGCCGCCTTTCCCGCAGGCGACAAATACAAGGGAAAACACAAGGCAAATAGCTAAAAGCAGCGTTGTAAATATTTTTGACATAACAATTACTACCCCCAAAAGTCAGAATGTTTCTTTTTATTATAAATTATTATAGAAATGTTTGCTTGTCTATGAATAATAACACAGCCGGCTTGCCTTTTCAACAGTTTTAAGTAAAAAAAATGAGTTGGCGTGATTTTAGTAAATTTTTTGTCTCAAAACTCTATTCGGTTGACAAAATACCGTTTTTGGGGTATTATATTGATTAGAAAAATAAAATAAAGAGCAAAACATCAACTGCCTGATTCAAAAACCGGGCGTATATACGAAGGGAAAGGCAAATGAAATTCTTTGTTAAAAAGCGCAGGGAAGAGCTCGAGCTGCTGGACGACCCCTTTTATTATTACAAACAGACGGCTTTCCTCTCTTTGGTGCTTGGCATACTTGTAATTGTTCCTTTTATTTTTATGGAATACTTTCGGACAGGCAGTTTGGTCTTTTTATATTACGGCGACTATAACGTTCAGCAGGTGCCTTTTTACCGCCACGCGGTGGGAATGGTTCACAGCGGCAATATCGGCTGGGACTGGTACACGGATTTGGGGAGCAATTTTATAGGGAGCTATTCCTATTACATGCTCGGCTCGCCTTTTTTCTGGCTTATGTGCCTGTTTCCCGCAAGCTGGGCGCCCTTCCTTATGGGACCGATGTATATAGTAAAGTTTGTGGCGGCCGCCGTTATTTCCTTTGCCTATTTAAAACGCTTTGTCAAAAACAAAAACTTCGCCGTTATCGGCGCGCTGCTCTACTCTTTTTGCGGGTTTCAGATATACAACGTATTCTTTAACCAGTTCCAAGAGGTAGTCGCGCTCTTCCCGCTTTTGCTCATAGGTTTGGAAGAGCTTGTGCAAAACAACCGCAAGGGTGTTTTCGCGGTGGCGGTGGCGCTCAACAGCATGTGCAACTATTTTATGTTCGCGGGGCAGGTTGTCTTTTTGGTGCTTTACTTCTTCGCGAGATGCCTGCAGAAGTCGTTCCGGATAACATTAAAAAAACTTGCGCTGCTGGCTTTTGAGTCTGTTTTGGGGTTAATGCTCGGCGCCGTGCTGTTTTTGCCCGCCTGCCTTGGGCTGCTGGGGAATTACCGGCTTAAATATTCTTTTTCCGACACAAAAAGCATGCTGCTTTACCTAAGAGGGGGCAAGCTGTATATAGAGCGCTACGGGCATATACTCCAGTCGCTCTTTTTCCCGCCCGATATACCCTCGCGGGTGAACTTTTTCTACGGGCACGCGGCAAAGTGGGCTTCCAACGCCGCGTGGCTCCCCGCGTTCGGGCTCGCGGGACTTTTATCTTATCTTAAAGCGCGAAAAAGATCGGCAATCGGCTGGCTTGCCATAGTTTTAATCGGTTTTGCCCTTGTGCCGATACTCAACTCGACATTTTTCCTGTTCAATTCCAACTACTACGCCAGATGGATTTATATGTTTGTTTTACTGGCGGTGATAGCTACCATAATAGCCCTTGACGACGACAGGATAAACTGGAACTTCGGTTTTACCGTTAACACGGCGGCAATAGCCGTAATAGCCACATACAGCGGGCTGAGGTGGTTTCACAACACCGAAAAAAAATCAACGCTTACCTATTCGCTTGGCGGGGAGCCTTTCGCCGCGAGGCTTTGGATCTCGGTGGCGATAGCCGCGCTCTGCATGGCGGGGCTGTTTATATTGTTTAAGCGTTACAGAAAAACAAAGCGCTTTGACAAATTTGTTTTGATTTTTGTCTGCGCGACTATTGTGGTCTATGGGGTCGTCCACCTTTACTGCGGAAAAGAGCACTCGTCCGACACCAAGCTCATTGTGGATCAGGCGATTAACGGGAGCGTTAACATTGACGACGACAGCGGCGATTTTTACAGGATAAATTTTTACAGAGCCGAAAACCTCAGTATCCTCAACACAAAAACAATAAAAGCGTCGGCGCTTGAAATCACGGACGATGACATTGTCTGGTCGGTAGACTCCACGGCGGGGCTTGTGACGGGAAAAACCTGTCTTATAAGTTATAACGGGACTGTATATAACGAAAGCCTTATAAGTTTCAGGTCGGGCGTCAGCGTAACCACCACAAGAGTCTTTCTCCCCGAAACGCTTGTAATCGGCGATGAAAGCGAAATAAGCACGCAGACCACCTCGACAAGCTCTTATGATAACGTTTATGACAACCTCGGAATTTCTTGGGGGATACCTTCTGTCGAGTGTTTCCACTCGGTGGTGCCGCCCTCGCTTATGGATTTTTATGAAAAAGTATTTGTGACAAGAAACGTCGCCAGCCGCGCCAAATACAACCAGTACGGCCTTTTGGGGTTTCTTTCGGTCAAATACTCGTTTATACGCTCGTCTTCAAAGAGCAGGCATGTCACGGACAACGCCAACGGGCTTTCGTTTGATTATTACGACACCCAGAACGGCTACGCGATTTTTGAAAACAACTATTATATAAAACCCGGCTTTTACTACGACTATTTTATGACCGAAAGCCAGTTTGAAAAAGTGGGGTCAAGCATAAGGCACACGCTTCTTTGCAAATATCTTGTTGTCCCCGACGACGAGGCGGAGTATTACTCCCGCTTTATGACCGAGGCTATCAAGTTCGGAGACCCTTCGCCGGGGCAGGTGATCTATCAGCCGGCGAACTACGAGACTTATGTCGCGTCCGTCGCCGAGCGGTCAGCCGCCACCTGCGACAACTTTTCCTACGATACAAATTCTTTCAGCGCCGAAATAACCCTTGAAAATGATAATATCGTTATGTTCACCGTCCCGTTTGAGGAGGGCTCCGAATTCCTCGGCGGCAAAATCCGAATAAGCGGGGGCTGGACGGCGAAAGTCAACGGAAAGCCGGTTGATGTCCACAAAGTCACCTACGGCTTTATGGGGGTGGAGTGTTCCGGTTCCCCCAACGGGCATTATCTCATTGAGTTTTCCTATGTCACCCCGGGGATTTCTTTAGGGATAATCCTCAGCGGGGCGGGGCTGATTATATTTATCGCCTATATGGTGTTGTCAAGAATTTTAAAATTAAAACCGGGATATAAGTTTTTTAAAGAAGACTATATAGAGGTCGAATGTCCGGTATATGAGGAAAATATAATAGACAGCGGGGAAAGTTACAGACCGGTCTTTAAAGAAATATCCGATATACCCGCTGAAAATGCCGGCGGCAGCGAAAACAACAGCAACAACGAAAAAGAAAACTAAACTATCCCTTATGTTTTATTAAACAGTTAAATTTTACAAAAAAACTACCGGCGCTTTAGCGCCGGTAGTTTTGTTTTTATACCTATTTTGTTATTTGTTGTTTGTTACGATAGTTTTATAATTATCTTCTCTTAACTATAAACGCGCCCGCGAGGGATATGACCGAGATAATCACAAACGCCAGCACACCCGCGTCGCCCGTGTCGGGAGTTTCGGGTTCGGAGGTCTCTTCTTCTGCCGCAAAGACGGAAATTTCTGAAAGCCAAAGGTGAGCGGAAACATTTTCAGGAGTGGTGTAAACAACTTTGATATATCTCGCCTCAACTTCGGCAAGTTTTTCAAATTCATAGACCACCCAATCGCCCTCGGCGCCGAAAACCGGCGTTAGCCCTTCACCCGAAGCGCTGCCGAGCGAAGTGTAAGTTTCATCGTCCGGAGAATACAAAAACTCAAGACTGTACAGCGTGGGACTCGCGATTCCCCAGTCAGCGTTCCCAAAGGCGTCAGCGTTTATCCCTGAAATCGCGGTTTTCTCTTCGAGGTCGATAACAACCGTCAGGTTGTGGGATATAAGACCAACAATATTTGTTCCGCCGCCCGCGTCACGCACTTTAATACCATCGGTCAGCTTTATGCCGTCGTCATCCCAATCGTCGCCGCGCGCTTCGGCGCCGGTTAAAGTATAAGTCTTCCCCTGCGAAACAACAACGGTTTGCGAAGCGGGAGGAATGGGTTCTGACGAAGACTCGGCCGGGGTTGACTCTACGGCTGACGACTCATCAATATCAATTATGGTGTTGTCCTCGGCGAAAATTTCCACCTCGGAGCAGAACCACCAACAGCCGATTCCGTTTGCCACAAGCTTAAAATATTGAGTGGTGACGGCTTCATCAAATAAAATAATGGTGTCGTCAAAGGCGTTTATGTCTTTGAGCGCCTCGCCGTCCTGATATTCGGTCGGCACCGTGATAACAGGTTCGGTTGCCCAAGTGACGCCGTCTTCGCTGAGATAAATCTCGTAATCGGAGGGGATCCAGACGTTTCCCTTAACCATGGCGGCGCAGTGAACGACAAGCTTTTTCAAATCAACGGCTTCCTCAAACGCGAAGTTAACGTCGACGGCGGAGTTTGTCTTGTAGGCGTCGGCGCCTGTGCTATGTATGCCTATCCAGCCCTTCCACTGGAACCAGCCCCTGAGCGATTCGTCCGCGCCGGCGTCTATGGCCTCTTGGACGGCGTCATCAAGTTCCTGCACCGTCGGTATGATACCGTCGAACAGCTTTTGTTCGTCTTCGCCGTCGCGGTAATGCGGAAGTCCCACGTTAACGGTGGTTATGGTATACTCGCAAATATCGGTGACGGAGATAATTTTGGAGGCGGAAGCGGCGAAAGAAAACGCCGAAACCAAGCCGACAGCAAGGCAGGCTGTTAAAAAAATAGCTAAGATTTTTTTCATATGCTTATTCCTTTCATTTGCCTTTGGGCGTATTTATACATATATTTTTATTTTCAATTTATTATAAAATAAGTTTTCAAATAAGTCAAGGTTGTTTTACAATTATTATAAAGATTTTTCACATTCTTTACTCCAAAAAAACATAAAACCGCCGTTTCACGAGTGTCTTTGACCGACGGTTTTATGTTTGAGGATTAAAATCGGCTATCCGCCGGAGGCTTCAAGCATATTTTCAATAAATATGCCGTAGCCGCGCTTGGGGTTGTTGATCATTACATGCGTGACGGCTCCCGCAAGCCTGCCGTCCTGTATTATAGGTGAGCCTGACATTCCCTGCACAATGCCGCCCGTGGACTCAAGAAGTTCTTTATCGGTGACTTCGATTAAAAAGTTTTTGGTTTTGCCGCTGTTGGGGTAAATCTTTACAATATTAATTTCATAGCTTTTTGGGCTCGACCCCTTCACGGTGGTGAGGATATACGCTTTTCCCGTTTTAAGCTCGTCCCGGAAACATATCTCAACCGGATCCGCGTCAAAAAGCCCGTCTTTTTCCAAATGACCGAAAACGCCGCATTCGGTGTTTTTTGACAAAAACCCCGCCTTAAACGGCGAAAACTCGCCTTTGAGCTCGCCCGGCTCGTTTACTATCCCTTTTATAACGTCCGTGATGTTTATTTGCGTCACAATCCCTTTTAAAAGCGGCAGAGGCAGGCCCGTTTCGGTGTCGCAGATACCATGCCCCAAGCCGCCGAAATTGTTTTCGGCGTCCACATAGGTGACCGTCCCTATGCCAGCCGTCGAATCTCTCACCCAAAGGCCCGACTTATACACGCCGTCCTCGGCCGACTTGCGGGGGTAGACCTCAAAGCTCAGCGTCTCGCCCGACCTCAGCGCGGTTATCAGGGTTTTTTTGCCCTTGCTCTCGGAAATTAGCTTAGACAGCTCGTCCGTGGTGTTGACCTCTCCGTTGTTTACCTTTATTATAATATCTCCCGCCTTGATTCCCGCTTTTTTAGCGGGGGAGACAGCGCCCTCATAAGTTTCGATATCCGTAACGCCCACCACTATTACGCCTTTTGTGTGGAATTTTATCCCGAAAGGGGTTCCTCCCGGAATAACGCTCACCCGTTCGACCGCGGAGGTCTTAAAGGTAAACGCCAAAGAACCGTAAGGCGTTGACAGACACATTACGGATAAAACAGCTACCAAAAGCAGAAACGCGGGTATTTTTCGCTTAAAATTCATAATTCTGACCATCCTTTTGCTTTTGCTGTTGGCGCCAAAACTTCTCTTTTTTAGCAAAAAAATAAAGTTTTACTTTAGTTTCAACCGGGGCAACCGGGTTTTTTATGAAAACCACAAAACGGAAAACTTTATTTTTCTTTGTTTTTCAGATTCGTTTTAAAACACCGCAACGTTATTTTTCGTAAGTGGGCGAAAAATATGTAGACAGATATCGGTATGAATTAATTGCGTTTTGCGCCATTTAATTTTTCCCGCGCCTGCATTTTTATTGCCATTTTTAGTGATATTTTTATTACTATTTTTTACAAACCATAAAAATCAAAATATATCTTTTTACCCTTATTTATTTTGAGAACCGTAAACTTTTTGCTTATTTTAAAATTTAACGATAATTAATTAAAAACCTGTCTCTCAACCCTACGTTAATTTTGGGAACCGCAAACTTTTTGTCAACTTCCAAATTTAACGATTACTATTTAAAAACCTATATTTTACCTTACGCTAATTTTGGGAACCGCAAACTTTTTGTCGGTTTTCGCGTCAGCGAAATTGCGGTTGTCCAAACCGCAAAGACAAAAATTTGCAGCTTGAAAGATTTATCTTTCATCCTACGCTAATTCAGGGAACCGCAAACTTTTTGTCGGTTTTCGCGTCAGCGAAATTGCGGTTGTCTAAACCGCAAAGACAAAAATTTGCAGCTTGAAAGATTTATCTTTCATCCTACGCAAATTTTGGGAACCGCAAACTCTTTGTCGACTTCCAAACTTACCATTATTAATTATAAACTCTCTTTCACCCGCGCAAATCTTGGGAACCGCAAACTTTTTGTCGTTTTTCGCGTCAGCGAAATTGCGGTTTCAAAACCGCAAAGACAAAAATTTGCAGCTTGAAAGATTTATCTTTCATCCTACGCTAATTCAGGGAACCGCAAACTTTTTGTCGGTTTTCGCGTCAGCGAAATTGCGGTTGTCTAAACCGCAAAGACAA
>JBAYZO010000037.1:0-16800 GCA_041672465.1 Eubacteriales bacterium | reverse complement strand
TTCGTCAACCGAGTAATCGCTTATGGGGTAAAGCTCCACGGCTTTCCGCACGCCGTCGATAATATTAAGGTACAGGCTGTTGTTGCCGCTCGGGGAGAGGGAAGCGTCGGAGCTTTCAACCTCGTCGAAGTCATCCTCGCGTTCGTCGTTCGCTTTGCCGGCGTCAGAAAGCCCGGTCAGGCATGAGATAACAATTGTTTTTTTTGCTTTTTTCTCATACACAGTTAAAAAATATCCGTTATAAATACCATAGGCGTTGTTTTCGGCAACCCTAAGCCCAAGACTTTTGGCAAAAGTTTCGGCCGATTTGGAAAGCATAAAATCCCCCCTTTAAGGTTTTCATATCATGATAACACCAAGGACGGGAAAATTGTTTAAAATAATGTTAATTTTATACAATTTATTTGTCTAAATAAAGATAACGAGCGCGGAAGCGGCGGTAAATCCCAATAAAAAGCAGTCTGTCTCATAAGAGAGCTTTTCCATGACCAAAAGCAAATACTTTGACAGCGTAACAACGCCGAGCGCGAGCCCCGCGCCAAGCGGAAAGAGAATTGACAAGTCAAACTCGTTTACCGCCGTTATAACTTTTCCGTACACGCCGATAAACCCTAACATATAAGGGAAGCTTATCCCCGGCAGCACAAGCGACACCGTGAGAATAAACCCGGCTAAGAAATAAGAAAAAACCCCAAACCCCGCGCCCGCCTCGCCGGTGGCGGAGGTTATCGCTAGTTCGATTAAAACAATTGAAGCTGCCCCGAGAAGTATGAGCAGCCCCCCCTTGGCGCCAAACTTTCTTTTTATAATCTGCGAATTTTTTATGTAAAACGGAAGCGACGCCGCCACCACAACCGCCGCGAAGATAAGAAGAATGTCCTCGTGATTTGCCGCGTATCTGCCGGGGAAAAACGAAAAAGCCAGCGCCCCGAGCACGCAGAACACCCCTGTGAACGCCAAGGGCTTTAAATACTTTCGGGGCTTTGACACAAAAGACGACGCTATTTCAAGCAGTTCCTTGTAGATGCCGAGGAGCACCGCCATGCTCCCGCCGCTAAGCCCCGGCACGCACATGGCAAACCCGCAGGCAAAGCATTTAAAGCAGTAAGCGGGGTTTATTTTTATTTCCATATTGATGATCATTCCTTTTGCAGCTGAGTTTGAAGTTTGTTTCGGTCGCGTCCTTCGCGATTCGCGTCATTCTGCCTGATGCGAAAGAAACAAACTTCGGGATTGAAAGTTTATCTTTCAATCTACCATTCCTTTTGCAGCTGAGTTTGAAGTTTGTTTCGGTCGCGACCTTCGCGATTCGCGTCATTCTGCCTGATGCGATTACCACCTTTTAATTCTATGGCTCAAACCCTTTTGGAATACCTGCGGAGCGGCATAATTATTTAAAATATCTGTATTGACAAAACAAGCCGAAAAGGGTATTATGATATAACTTTATAATGGGTAAAACCGTGATAAAAGGAGGAGGATAAATGGGGAATGTCCTTTTGCGGCTGGAAGACGTTTCAGTCCGCTTTGACAGCGAACAAATTTTAAACCGCATTAATCTTGAAATTCAGGACAAGGAATTTGTTACGCTGCTTGGCCCTTCCGGTTGCGGCAAGACCACAAGCCTTAGGATAATAGGCGGATTCGTTACGCCCGACACGGGTTTTGTTTATTTTAACGGCGTTAAAATGAACGATATCCCCCCTTACAAGCGTCCGGTGAACACTATTTTTCAAAAATACGCCCTGTTCCCCCACCTCAATGTGTATGAGAACGTGGCGTTCGGGCTAAGGGTCAGGAAAAAGCCTGAAAAAGAAATTAAGCAGACCGTAAAAGAAATGCTTGCGCTTGTTAACCTTTCAAGCTTTGAGCGCCGCGACGTGTCCTCGCTTTCGGGCGGGCAGCAGCAGAGAGTGGCGATTGCCCGCGCTCTGGCGGTAAGGCCAAAAGTGCTTTTGCTCGACGAGCCTTTGGGGGCGCTTGACCTAAAGCTTAGAAAAGATATGCAGGTTGAGCTTAAAAATATCCAGCAGCAAATGGAAATCACGTTTATCTATGTCACCCACGACCAAGAAGAGGCGCTGTCGATGTCCGACACCGTGGTTGTTATGGATAACGGAAATATACAGCAAATAGGCACCCCTCTTGATATTTACAACGAGCCGAAGAACGCTTTCGTGGCGGACTTTATCGGCGAGAGCAATATTCTTGACGCGGTGATGAAAGAAGACTATAAAGTCGTCTTCGCCGGTCATACTTTCCGCTGTCTTGACCGCGGGTTCGGGGCGGGGGAAACCGTCGACGCCGTAATACGCCCGGAAGACCTTGAAGTCGTCCCCCCGGAAGATGGGATGCTTTCGGGAACCGTCACCTCGGTCACGTTCAAGGGCGTGCATTTTGAAATTATCGTGGATATCCGCGGCTTTAAGTGGATGATCCAAACCACCGATTATTACCTTGTCGGGCAAAGGATAGGCCTTAATATCGGCCCCGACGACATTCATATAATGAAGAAATCCGAATATTCCGGGAAGTTCGGCGATTACAGCACATACAGCGACGAAATCACCGAGCTTTCCGAAAACGCGGAGGAAGAAGAATGAAAGCGGCGAGAAAGCTTAGCCCGCTCCACCGCTATGCCGCTTACCCCTATGTCGTGTGGGCGGCGGCGTTTGTGGTCGCCCCGCTTTTGTTTGTGCTTTACTACGCGTTCACCGACAGGTCGGGGAGCGTTTCTCTCACAAACTTCAGCCGAATGTTTAACGGCGACACCCTTAAAGTTTTTGCCATCTCTCTCGCGTTTGCCTTTATCGCCACGCTGATATGCCTGTTTATCGCTTATCCGCTGGCGTACGCGATAGTGAAAACCAAAAAGAAAACCCAAAACATGCTCATAATGATGTTTATGCTCCCTATGTGGATGAACTTTGTGCTCCGCACCTACGCGCTGTCTTTCCTCCTTGAGGACAAAGGGCTGTTAAACAGGTTTTTTGATACTGTTGGCGTGGGTCATGTCCGGCTTATCTACACCTCAGGGGCGGTCATTTTCGGTATGGTGTATAACTTCTTGCCTTATATGCTGCTGCCGATTTATTCGGTGATGGCGAAAATGGACAAAAGCCTTATCGAGGCGTCAGAAGACCTTGGGTGCAACAAGTTCCGAACGCTTATCAACGTAATATTCCCGCTCAGCCTGCCCGGCGTCGTTTCGGGGATAACCATGGTTTTCGTGCCGAGTGTTTCTACGTTTTATATTTCCCAGCAGCTTGGCCCCACCGATTTTGTCCTCATCGGCGACGTGATTGAGTCAGAGATAAAAACCACGGGCGGGGTGTATAATTACGGCTCGGCGATATCTTTTGTGCTTATGCTTTTAATTTTCGCGTGTATCGCGGTTATGAATAAATTTTCCGACGAGGAAAGCGAGGGAGGTGTTATAGTGTGAAAATAACGGGTAAAGTATATATGGGCGTTATATTCACCTTATTGTATGCCCCCATTTTAGTGATAATGGTTTTCTCGTTTAACTCCTCAAACAGCATGGCGGTGATGAACGGCGTCTCGCTGCGCTGGTACAAAGAGCTGTTCACCAACGAAAAAGCCATTGACGCGCTTGTAAACTCGCTTATCCTCGCGGTGACTTCCGCGGTGATTTCAACCGTTATCGGGACCGCCGCCGCGGTGGGGATATACCATATAAAAAACAAGCGGGTAAAAAGCGCCGTTATGTCGGTGACAAACATCCCCATGATGAACCCCGATATTGTCACGGGGGTTTCGATAATGCTGCTGTTCGCCTTTGTGGCAACGCTGTTCGGGCTTGGCATATTCGGCTTTTTCACCCTTCTTGTGGCGCATATCACCTTTAACCTTCCCTATGTGATACTCTGCGTTATGCCAAAGCTCAAGCAAATGGACAAAAATCTGCCGGAGGCGGCGCTGGACTTGGGCTGCACCCCGCTTCAGGCGTTCTTTAAGGTTGAATTTTTTGAACTTATTCCCGGGATCGCGACAGGGCTGCTGATGGCGTTCACGCTTTCGCTCGACGACTTTGTGATAAGCTATTTTGTGGCGGGGGAATCCTTCCAGACGCTGCCGATTTATATTTACGCCATGACAAAACGGCGGGTTTTACCCGATATGAACGCGCTCTTTACGGTTATCTTCGCCGTGATTTTCATATTGCTTTTGGCTCGGAATTTTATGACTAAAGATATTGTTCCTAAAAAAGCAAAAGAAGTCTGACACAAACTTATTATTTTACCCATACACAAGGAGGTAAGAAAATGGCAAAAAGGGTTTTTTCATTTATTGCTATGGCGGCGCTTATGTCCGCGCTTTGCTTTTCGCTTTTATCCTGCGGCAGGGAAGAGGTTAACTTTGAGCCAACCTCTGAAACCGCTTCTATCGACTACACCCCCTACGCCGGGGTAACGATAAACGTCTACAACTGGGGCGAGTATATTTCCGACGGCAGCGAGGGCTCCGTTGACATTAACAAAGCGTTTACCAAACTCACCGGAATTAGCGTTAACTACACAAACTTCACCGACAACGAGGACATGTACTCAAAGCTGAAAAGCGGGGGAATGAGCTATGATATAATTATTCCCTCCGACTACATGGTAGAGAGGCTTATAAAAGAGGGAATGGTGCAAAAGCTTGATTTCGCCAACATTCCCAACTATAAGCATATCGACGACAGCTATAAAGACCTTTACTTTGACCCGGAGAACGAGTACAGCGTGCCCTATAACGTGGGTATGATAGGTCTTATTTATAACACCGATCTTCTTTCCTACACGCCCGACAGCTGGGAGGCGCTCCGCGACCCGAATTATTCAAACCAAATCCTTATGTTCAACAACCCCCGCGACGCTTTCGCCATAGCGCAAATAGCGTTAGGGATAGACGTGAACACCGAAAACCCCGAAGAATGGGAAGAGGCGCAGGACTGGCTGAAAAGACAAAAAGCGTATGTCAAGGCGTATGTGATGGACGAGGTTTTCAATAAAATGGAAAGCGGCTCGGCCGCGATGGCGCCGTATTACGCGGGCGATTTCCTCAGCATGTATCAGAACAACGAAGACTTGGCGTTTGTTTACCCGAAAGAGGGGACAAATATTTTTGTCGACTCTATCTGTATCCCCGCGTCGTCAAAGCATAAATCGGCTGCCGAGCTTTATATTAACTTTTTGCTTGACCCCAATGTCGCGCTTGAAAACGCCGAGACTATTTGTTACGCCTCGCCAAACAAAGAAGTTGTCTCAAACCCGCGGTACGAAGAATTTTTAGCCGAGCTTCACCCTGACGCGAAGGCGATTCTTTACCCGAGCTTTAATGAGATTTACCCCGATAAGGACGCTGACGACTACTTTTTCCACAATCTCTCTCCGGCGTCGCTCGACAAGCTTTCGGCTTTGTGGTCGGAACTGAAAATAACGTCGGTGGAAGACTCGGGTTCGCTTACAATCTATATCCTCGCCGCAGTCGCCGTTGCCGCGCTCTTGGCGGTGGTGATATTTATCAAAATCAGAAAGGAAAAGAGAAATGCTTAAAACCTTAAAGAAAGGCGTCGCCCTGTTTCTTGGCACGCTTATGTGCCTTGCCGCGCTGGTCTCCTGCGGGAACGGCAAGCCGGCGGAGGGAAGTCACCCGGATACATCGACTCCTCCGGAAACAACTGGGATAACAGTCAGCATCGGTGACGCCGTGTTTGAGGTGAACGCCCTGAACAACCCCTATGACGGCCATGACGTGGTCATTTACGACCGAAACTATACCGAAGACAACGCCTTTGCGCTTTACGCGCCCGGGGATAACGCCGGAAGATTTGTCGTTATTATTCGCTACTCGGAATCCGGCGGTAAAAAAACTTACTCGATTGATGAAATTTATGACGGCAAATCATCAAAACAAAACATATATATACCCGTCAACGGGTTTGTGCTTTCGGCTGATTATAAGGCAGTGCCGAGTGAGTTTTCGCCCAAAAAGACCGCCGCCGTCAGCGTTAACGGTTATGACGAGCGCCCGGTTTATGAGCGTTTTGACTTAGCCTCGGTTATTCCCGAAGACCTGAGCAAAGCGCGGAGGGTTAACCTTTATGCGCCCGACGACGGCAACTTCGCGGAAGATAAAATTTATTTGATAAAAGAAGAAAACAGCGCTCTCGTGCCGGAAAACTCCGTCGCCGTTGTTTTAAAGGGCGGCTCGGGGTCATACTATTCGCTAAGCGGCGTGCTTTCGCCTGGCGAGACGGTTTCGGGTACATACGCGCTGCTGTTTACGGGGAGTTACAATAAAATGTACGCTGAAGAATTTTATAAAGAGGGAAAAGTTTACTTCTCCCGTCTTGACTCATTAAGCTCACTCACAGACAACCCCGCGGTAAAGCTGGGCGGGGCGCTTATCACCTTTGACGACGACCATTATAACAAGAGCGGAGGGGAAGACGGCGTGTTCATTTACACCCCGGAAAACGCTTCGCTGATAACCGACAAGCGTAAGAGCTTTCTTGACATTGTGGTGGTTGACGGAAAGGCTGTCTACATAGGCAAAGACAACACCCCCACTTTAATACCCACTTCCGGCGGGTTTGTGCTCACTTTCGCGGGAAACGACAAGGAAAAAGGCGGGGAAATCAGTCTCGGCGACAATATCGAGGGGCTGTTGATACCCGCGTTTAAATCGCCCGACTCGTTTGTGCGAATGGGGGGCAACGATTATGCCTTTACTTCGGTAAACAATTATACCGTCTCCGCCGACACGGTGACGCTTTACACCGACTTGTTCGGCAATTCTACCAAAACGGCAAAGGGATTTTCCGAGATCACCATAAAAGACGGCAAAATCCTGTCTTTGTCTCTTGAGGGCGACTCTGTCATTCCCAAAGACGGCTATGTGCTGTCTATCCCCATTGAAAACACAAAACTGTATAATTACTCAAAGCGCCTCACGGACGGGGAAGACGCGCTGATTTCGTTCGGCGGCAACAACTACGGCTATGTATCGTTTCCTTTCACCGCGGTTAACGGAGTGAGAAGCACCAATTTTATGGTGATTTACGACGGCAAAGCAGGGAAGTCCACCGGAACGAATATTTACGGCTATGAAATAGCCGTCAACGCCGAGGGCAAAATTGTGGAGGACGGCTACGCCGGGGATATGCTAATCCCGACCGGAGGGTTTGTGATCTCCGCTCACGGCGATTCTATCCCCACGCTTGAATCCATTTACAAGCCCGGCGCTTCGGTTACATATGACAAGTCGGGCAAGAGCGTCACTCTGCTTGTGACTCCGGACCTTAACGTCTTCGCCGCCGCTCAGGCGCTTGAGGAAGAAAAGGCCGCTTTCCAAAAAGCCAAGGATAACTTTTATTCTATCGATTACCCGGCGCTGGCGATCGCGCTTGAGAGCATTGAGGAAAAACTCGGCAAAGCGGGGGACGCCTATGACGCCGGCGACGTTGACAAGGCGATAGAGCTCGCGGCGGGGGTTTCCGGTCTGCTTGACACCTTGAGGTTTATGATGTTTGAGTCCGCGCCTGTGGAAAACAGAGCGGTTTGGTACCGCGCCGGCGAGAAGAGCGACGAGGAAGTTTTAAGGAGCGTCACTCTTATGAGCGAGATGAACCTTAACGCCATTTATATCGAAGCTTGGTATAACGGGCTTACAATCGGGTATTCGGATATTGATCTCATAGACCACAACACAAAGGCTCACGGCGAATATGACGCGCTTGAGGGCTTTTGCAGAATCGCCCATGAATACGGCATAGAGGTGCATGTCTGGGTTGAGAACTTCTTTATAGGGCTTTCCGGCGGAAAGCTGGTTGAGGCGACAAGGGGGCATCATCTGCTTGACAGCAAGGGAAGAGGTTACCAGACAAATATGTATGGGGATTTTATATTCCTCAACCCTTATGAGAAAGCGAGCCAAGACCTTATTCTTGAAGTTTACCGCGAAATGCTTGTGAATTACGATATTGACGGCTTGCATCTCGACTACATAAGGTTTTTAAACCCCAACCCCGACGGCTCCGACTTCGGCTATAACGATGATATTATCGCCGGTTTTCAAGAGGCGTATAACACCACGGTTAACCCCAAGACTTTATCCAAGTCCGGCAAAGACTGGGACAACTGGTGTCTTTTCAGGGAATCCATAATAAACGATTGGGTCGCCACAGTGTATGAGATGGCAAAGGAAGTAAGACCCGACATAAATATCTCCTGCGCCGTCGCGAACGATTATCCCGGTTCGCGCAAGACTATTTTCCAAAACTTTAACGACTGGGTTCAAAAAGAATACATGGACGAGGTTTTTTCAATGAGCTATTGCTCCAACCTTAAGACCCCGGCCGCAAATATCAATACATTCACCGGATATACCAAAGGAAAAGCTTTCTTTACAATCGGGCTTTCGGCTTTTGAGTCCTCGCCGAACTATATTCTCGTCGGTCAAGTTCAGGTCGCCCGTGACAGCGGCGCGCACGGGGAAAATCTCTTCTCTTGGGGGAGCCTTATAAAACATTCGGAAAACTATTTTAACGCGCTGATCGCCGGTGTTTACTCGAAAAAAGCGGCGAAAGCCGACTCGCTGTCAAACGCCGTTACCGCTTACGCCGTTCGGCTTTTAGACGACATTGACGCCGTTTACGCTTATCTCGCCCCGCTGTCGGACGGCTTTTATGACTCGCTTAAAGAAAAAGTAACCGCGCTTCTGAACCACGCCAAAGAATTTGACCTTGAAAACGCGACAACCGCCGAAAAGCGGAACTACTGCAACTCTGCCATTGACGAGCTGACCGAACTGTCCCACTTTATGTCGGCTTGTCAGGACGCGAAAGCCGCCGCCGCTTTAGTAAAAGGAGCGGAGTTTATAATTGACAGTCTGACAACTTCCGAGGTCAGGCTGGGGAAATAGTTAAACTTAATTTGTTTGGTTAAATAAAAATGCCGCTTTTAGTTTGTTATAACTATTGCGGCATTTGTTTTTCTTTTTTATATTTTGTTTGAATTTTTTTCATGGCTTGTCTTATGCTTACCCGCAAATTCGTTTTTACTTTTTATTTACGCTTACTTATAAAATCGCCTATCGCGCTTTTCCTGTCTATTTTGATTAATAAAAAAGGGAAGACATAGCCTTTAAAGTAAAACAGGCTTATCCCACGAACAAAACAGGTAGTTTTTTACCCGCCCTATAAAGACAATTACCCCCCTCTTTAACATGCCTAATTATACAAAATGAAAATTTTGTATAATTGAGGGAAGAGGAAAGCAAGTTTTTGTTTGAAAGGCGCTTTTATGCTAATTATTATGTAAACAAAGGCTTTTGGTCGGTTTTTGGCTTTAAAATGTTTTTAAGGCTTTTAGCAAGTATCTAAGAAACTCCTTAAAAATTTTTAACAAACCGGCAGAATACCGCCGTAGTCATACAGGTTATCCGATGACAGCGAAAGCGAAAAAATATCTACGCCAACGTTTCCGCAAAATGATTTTATATTTTTATAATCCTTATGCGCTTTAATGTTTCCGGTAAAAACTAAAACGTCTTTTGAAATTTTCCCCGCGCAGCCTCCGATAAAACCGTTGGAATAACCGCCCAGTAAAACCCCTTCGTTTGTAACCATCAGCGTGTTAAAACCTCTTGATTTCAAGCTTATAAAAATCGAATTATCGCTTGTTATAAACGACAATTTGTCCACGACGATTGTCGAACATTTGGCGTAGCCTTGGCTGACTAAAATTATATTTTTATATCGGTCAGCTAAACCAAAGCAGTTATTTGTAAAAAGACCCTCCCAGTAAGCCCAAACCCTTTTGCCGCAAATTAATGCTTTTCCGGCGGAAACCATATTAAAAACGCAGTCGTCCGGGTAACTGTCATTAAGAAAAACACCCCTGCTATGGCATTCGCAAAAATCGAACAAATTTTCGTTTTCTTTCTCAAACAGCCATAAACCGGGTTTTGCGTTGAATGTTATTATGTCCGGGTGGGTTTTAAGAACAGTAGAAAGGCTTTTTGACGGTTTAAGCGGAATCGGCTCCACGCCAAGGCTTTTAAGGTTATCTGACATTTCTTTTGGCAAAAGACAAGAAACAAAGGCTTTTTTTATGGCTTTTTCCGGGAGATTGGGTTCTAAAATAAAACTTTCCACATTTATTTACCCTTAAATATGAATAAAATGTAAACTACCGTATAAAATAAATTCACAATATAAATATAAAGCGGAAAGGAGAGAGTGCCGACAGTCGGCTAAACAAACAAGCAAAATGTTTATTTACTGCACAGAAAACTGTATTTTTCAACAAAACGGCGAGTGTATAAAAGACAACTGTTTTATAGGGAAGGCTTCCGCGTCACCGCTTCCCTGCGTTTACTCTATCCGCAAATTAACCGCAACAGCTCAAACACACTCTTCACAGGCAGAATCTCAATCCCCGCCGGGCGGGTTTTCAGGTTAGACACGGTTTTATAAGGGGCGGCCACCTTTTTAAAGCCGAGCCGTTTCGCCTCGTTGATTCTTATTTCGGCGTTTGCCGAAGAGCGGCATTCCCCCGCCAGCCCAATCTCGCCGAAAGCGATAAAATCCTTTGGGATTTCCGCGTCCTTGAGCGATGATATAAGAGCGGCCGCCAAAGCCAAATCAGCCGACGGCTCTTTAAGCTCAAGCCCGCCGGCGACATTGGCGTACACATCGTTTTGCCCGAACCTTAACCCAAGCCGTTTTTCAAGCACCGCGAGCAATAAGTTAAGCCTGTTGTAGTCAAGACCGGTCGCCAGCCGTCTCGGCGCGGGGAAAACTGCGCCCGTGACAAGCGCCTGTATCTCGGCGATAATAGGGCGCGTGCCCTCCATAACGCAAACGGCGGACGACCCCGACACATTGTCGGGGCGTTCGGAAATAAGCGCCTCTGAGGGGTTCGGCACCTCAATAAGCCCGCCCGAGCCCATCTCAAACACGCCTATTTCATTGGTGGAGCCGAAACGGTTTTTAACCGCCCTTATAATTCTGTACGCGTGCTGTTTTTCACCCTCAAATGAAATCACCGCGTCAACCATATGCTCAAGGACTTTCGGCCCCGCGATCCCGCCGTCTTTGTTGACATGCCCGACCATGATGACGGGAGTGCCGCTGCTTTTCGCGAGCTCGATGAAGGCGAGAGCGCTTGCTTTGACCTGCGATACGCTGCCGGGGGGCGAGGATATTTCGTCGTCGTATATCGTCTGTATTGAGTCCACAAACACCACGTCGGGCCCTCTGGCCTCTATTTCGGGAATAATTTCATTTATATTTGTAAGCGGCAGAACCATTAGCCCGCCGCCTTCCTTTGCGTCCGCGCCTATTCTGTCGGCTCTCAGCTTAAGCTGGGAGGGCGATTCCTCGCCGCTTATGTATAAAACGCTCCCGCCTCCGACAAAAGACGCGTAAATCTGCAATAAAAGAGTCGACTTCCCTATTCCGGGCTCCCCCGCCAATAACACCACGGAACCCTTGACAAGCCCGCCGCCCAGCACGCGGTCAAGCTCGTCGATCCCGGTTTTTTGCCTTATGTCCTGTTTTGATTTTATCTGCCAAAGCCCTATCGCCTTTGATTCGCCGATAGGGATTTGCCTTTTTGTTCTGCTTTTGGAGGTTTTTGTTTTGGGCGCGGGTTGTTCTTCATATTCCTCAAACGTGTTCCACTCTCCGCAATCCGGGCATTTGCCGAACCATTTTGAGTTTGTCGCGCCGCAATTTGAACAGACATAGCTTTTTTTCATTATTAACAACATCCTTTTAACTTTTCGGCAATTTATGAGGTTTGGCTTTCCTCGTATAAGAACTTTTCCACCCCGCAAAAAATCAAAAACGCGAGCTTTTTCTGGTAGCCCTCATCGGCAAGGAGCATAGCCTCGCGGTAGTTGGAAAGAAAGCCGCATTCAATGAGTATCGCCGGTATCTCAATGTTTTCCAAAATAAAAATAGTGTTTCCGTCGGGCTTTATCTTGCGGTTGTTCTCCGGGTCAACAAGCCGGCAGGTCTCCTGAATAATATCGGCGAAAACCCTGCTTTTTGGGTTATTGTCGGAATAAAAAGTCTGAAGACCGAAATATTTTTCAATCGGGAACTTATTCATATGTATTCCCACATAAACGCCGTTCGGCACGCCCTGCGCCAGCTCCAGCCGGTTTCTTAGGTCATAGAACTTTTTCCTTTTCTCCTGACCGGGCTCATAGAGCAGTATGTCCTCGGTTCTCGTCAGCACAACGTCGCTCGCCGAGAGGTTTAGAAACTCGCCGAGTTTCAGCCCTATTGAAAGGTCAAGATGCTTTTCAATAACTCCATTGGCGACGGCGCCCGGGTCTTCCCCGCCGTGCCCCGGGTCAATGACTACTGTAAATATTTTTGGCTCGGACAGCGAGGTCAGCACTTGTTTTTCATATTCTCTTGCTTTCATAGCCTGACCGTAACCGTACGAAGTCACAAACGAAGCCACGCAAAAGTAAAGGGTCAGGAGCAAAATAAACACGAAAAAAAGCACCGAGTAAACAACAACTTTTTTGTTTTTTTCATTCACCTTATACGGCGTCATAAACATACACCCCGAAAAGAGCATATGCGAAAAGCCGCCGTGTTATTCTTTTTTACGCTTACCGCCTAACTTTAAAACCTCCCTTAAAGTTATGTCGCGTATGCCGAGAAAATAAGCGAGGAAAGCGAAAAACAGCGTTATCAGCAGTGACAGCGGGAAAGCTAAAACATTGATACTCTCCGGCAAAGATATAAAAAGACCCGAATACATAGAGTGAATGACCATATTAAGAACGACGCTAACCACCGCGTAGGGAGTCGGGAGCTTAAACAGGAAAAAAATCACTCCGAGCAAAGCAAAGAAAATTGTGGGAATATAGGCGAAAGCTATGAGTTTAACCGATTTAAAAATATCATGCGGGATTTTTTTAACATACAGCCTTAGGTTGTCCTTAATGGCGATTTCATAAATCAAGTCATAGGTTAAAAAGCAGAAAAAGCCCCCGCAAAACAAAAAAGCGAGGAATACGGGCAGTATACCCGTTTCGTTTCTCGCGGCGTATGTTGAAACCGGCCATGTAACCATAATGCCAAGGAGCGAAGCGGCGAGCTGGTTAACCCAGAACTTTCTGAATAACTTTTTGTTCTCGGTAAAATAAAACTTTATTTTGTTAAAAAAATCTTTCATGGTCTTGGTTTCCTTTAAAGAATAATTTGAGCACCTGTTTTAATCTCGGCGTTATTTATGCGTTAATTATACAACCCGTCGGCAATTATGTCAAGCGATTAGAATAAAAGCAAATCCTCATGAAAACTCTTTATAATTTATATTTAGCGCAGATTGTAAATAAAATTGCAGTATTAAAAAGTACCCGCTTGCTTATTAATGAGCCGCACTTCCCTCTCTCAATCAGGACTAAGAAAGTAGCTTGCGGTAAAACGATGTATTTCTTTTATATCATCTTTTCGACAAATAACTCAAATCACTGTTTATCTCCCCTATATCAAATTTATCCCACTCCATACCGTCGATCCAAGATTTCATGCTTTCATATTCCGGATCTTCGGGGTCATCCAATATCCGCAGCATTTCCGCATAACCGCCGGGGCCACCTACATCCTCGGGGGGCGCGTCACCCTCACCCGAAGTGCAAACCGGATGATTCTTATCATAATCATCTATTATGCGAACAAGTTTAATGTGATGAATCCAGTCGTCGCCGAAATCGTAGTTGTAAATAATATGGTCGTAAGCCGGGAAAACCTCAGATAAAAGAACCTTATTATCGGGGCGGGTAGTTTCATCTTCAAACTCTACCTCGCGCGGCGTTCCGACAATTGCATATTTTGTTCTGCCATCAGGATATTGTTCAATCCAAAAATCATGCAGGTGGTATCCCTGCCAGCAGAATAGTTTTTGAAGCACGTTATGAAAATGCCTGAATGTAAAGTTTAGCGGGACTGTTATCCGCCTGCGGCAAACGCTCTCCAGCTCAAGTTCGACCTCGAATTCAGCAGCATGGATGCGATAAGGGGGCATACTGTATCTCCGGGATATATCTTCCGCCAGCTTCTTATATGTAAAATAATAATTCTTGCCGCCTGTTCTCCTGTCAGAAACAAAATCGTCATTGATTCTGGGAAGTATATCTTTTTGAAGTATGGTTTTCGAGGAAAAACCCCGGGCATAGAAATATGCCCGCTCACAAAGCTTATTAAGTCTTGCCACGGCTGTCCCGCTTGCGGTTTTTGTGTATATCGGTACCCCGCAGTCTGTCATGTACCGCTCAATCAGTTCCGGGTTAATGAACTCCGCTTCAAGACACGCCCGGATACCCTCGAGCATAAGGGAATCCAGCTTTTTTATGTCACTGGCTTTTATGCCATATAAGACAAAGCCGCAGCGCGAGGAGTCGTGTACCGCGACAATTGCCCGGCGGTGGCCTATTTGAATTAAATTTGCACTCCAAGAAAGCACCGGATCGGCAGTCATATCCGCCGGAACAGGGGTTATCCCTATGTAGTCAAGAAGCTTTTTTGTGCATCCTATTTGCATTTAAATATCCTCCGCCCTATTCATAAGCAAGAACCATGACCCGCAGCAATCAATTTAGAGTTAAATTGAGCCAAAGCGTTCCTCATTTGGCAAAGCCGCTCCGAGTCTGGCACTTGGCTTGGGTGAATATTATTTATTTCGGTTTTCCAATCAGTTATACAACTATTTATTACGCTTCAACGGATAATTTTTAATCTAAAACCGTTTGGTATACGCATTGGCTACCGCTTCCGAACAACATATTCCCGCTGAGTATTGAATTTTTAAAGAAAAGCTGGTGCAGCCATACTCTCAGTATTTGTCATCATATTATTTATCATTTCTTATGATTTAAAGTTTATGGCTTTCTTGACATTACTGACAGCGTCAAGAAAAACCTCATTTGAACGAATCATAATGTCTAGAATTTCTTTCATTTTTTCCTTTTCAGGTTCGGTACGTGTTTTGTCGTTCCATGATATATTGATAATTTCCCATGCATTATCTAACAAGACCTGATACCTATCTATTGCCGCATTTATGCCTTGCTTATCTATATCACTTATATACTCCTTACACATTTTCAGGAAACCCAGTGTTCTGAGATTGCTTTCATGAAAAATTGCCTGCTGCGGATAAAAACCTCCGATGGTCGCGTCATCCCGCTGCAAATAATTTATATAAGCGGTATATCCGGCAGAACCATAATTCATAAATATTTTGGGAATTCCACCTCTATCACTTTCATCACTGCAAAATTCTTCTTTGTCCCATTTTCCGTACATCATAATGCAGAAATTATTCAGCGCATTTTTACACGCTTTTTCAATGCTTATTTTCAACATTGTATAGCATGAGCAAATATTAATAGTTTTAAAACTATATTGTATCAGATATATTATTACATCCATTAAATTTAGCAAAACGTTTCAAACACTTATACACCGTTGTTTTTAAATTTTTCGTCTGTTTTACACCATCCTCGTACCAAATATTTTTGATGATGAGACTGTAATCTTTTCGGTCACAAATTGCTTCAATACGCCCTATAAACCGTTCACCCCAAAGTATCGGAAGTACATAAACCCCATATTTACGCTTATGATCCGGAGTATATATTTCCCATGTGTATTCAAAATCGAAAAGCGACTTAATGAGCTTCCTGTCCCATATAAACGGGTCAAGCGGAGCGATAAGTTCGCATCGTGGCTTCGGTTCTGGATTTCGTAGAACTTCCTCAATCAGCTGCATATCACTGGCACAGCAGTACAGCACATCTTTCAAGCCCTCAACGACAACCGCAATAATATTACCTTCATCTGATAATACTCGGAATACTTCGTTTCGGTTTTCATTCTTGCTTGAGGCTTTCCATAAATCATGAATATAAAGCCATGCATCAGACGAGCGATTCCATAAAAGCCCGATAGCACCGATACGTCGCAGGACACGCCATTTGAGATGATCAAATTCATTAAGTAGCGGATCAGCCGCATTCAATAATTGGGCAGGTATATGCTTTTCCGCAAGATCATAGTATTTTCGTGTACCTTTTTTATGGTGGATAATCATTTCACCAGTGGAACACATATAATCCAATACCAACCGCGTAACATTGGAAGTTCCGTTATACCCCCCACTCCAGCGTAATCGGCCTTTTAATGTCAATTCGCTGGAGTTTATAGATCCGTTTTCGCAGATATAACTTCTTGCTTGATTTTTTAATTGTTCTGACCATTCAGGCGGATCAAGAAGTTCCGAGCTTAACCCACTTTCCCGTGCAGATTTTCGGTACCGCTCAAAATAAGACCAATCCTTTATTGAGTTTATACAAAGACATTTATCGTAGTTATCGAATAATTTTCTGTCTTTATATAGAAGCTCGTCGAGCATATCCTTTGTAAAGCCTTTTACTCGCGACTGCAATGTGAGTTCAGCATTTTTACCGCAGATATCGACTGGATCAAATTGTATACAGCTTGTTTGATCTATAAAATCAATCACGCCCTGTTTACCGATAAATTTATATTCGCCCAATAATCCATGTTTAAGCAACATAAACTGCTGTGCTTGACATTTTGTTAAATTAATCATCGCTCATTTCCTAAATATTCTCACCGTATTGTAAAGTTAAATGAAAACAGAGAACACCTCAGCCCTTGTGGTATAATGATTCTGCAATGATTCACCGTACCTCCCAAGAAAGAGAGATGTTCTCATGCAGAAATTATACCATTTTTCATGT
>JBAYZO010000036.1:0-18295 GCA_041672465.1 Eubacteriales bacterium | reverse complement strand
TCCCTCTCGAGATCGCGGCGTCGTGGAGCGCGCCTCTCCGCAAGTTTGAGCAGAGCGAGCAGGGGGATTTTTCAGCCCGGGTCTCAAACACGATTTTGTATATTTCGGTTTTCACCGTTATAAGCTCAACCTCGATTTCGTCGGCAAGGCGCTTTACCCCGTCAAGGTTCTGGCCGGGGAACCCCATGTCAAGGCTTAGCGCGTTTATCTCAAAACTCCTCGGGTAAAAACATGAGAGCGTTTTCATAAGGCAGAGCAGCGCCATGCTGTCCTTGCCCCCGCTCACGCCGACGGCGATTTTGTCGCCGCCGTCTATCATATCGTAGTCCTGAACCGCTCTCCTGACATAAGACAACAGCTTTTGGGAAGCGGGGAAAACCCGCGCGCTCATAAAACCCCCGCTTTCCTTTTCGCGAAGCGAAGCAGCCTCCGCCTTGCTTTTTGGTTTATATTTGTTAATTCAAATATTACTATATTTATAGCATTTACTTTGATGTTTTGCAATAGAAACTTTGCCGTACCGCTTGTTAAAACGCCCCTCAGCGGATTTTTATAACATTTAAAAACTTGATTTCAAAACTTAGCAAAGCGCTCGTTTTAAGCGAAAAACAAAGGTAAGCGTACCAAAAACGAAAATATTTTTGTTTTGCTATTGACAAACTGATTTTTTCTGTTATACTAACCGAGGCACTGCGGGAATAACCCGCGGAAAGAACCCGCGAAAACTAACGGCAAAACATTATTTACACAAAAACACGGAGGAGAACCATGTCAACCTTCTGGGCAAAAAAAGAAGAAATCGAACGCAAATGGTATGTCATTGACGCCGAAGGCAAGACGCTCGGCAAGATAGCGGTCGCGGCCGCCAACGTGCTGGGGGGGAAGCACCGCCCCGAATACACGCCGGGCGTGGACTGCGGCGAGTGCGTCATTGTTATAAACGCCGAAAAACTTGTGCTGACCGGCAAAAAGCTCGAACAAAAAACTTATTACCGCCATTCGGGCTATGTCGGCGGCCTTAAAGCCGTTAAATACGGCGAGCTTATGCAAAAAAAGCCGGAAATGGTGGTTGAGCTCGCGGTAAAGGGAATGCTGCCGAAGAACAAAATCGGCGCGGCAAGCTTTGGGCGGCTTAAAGTTTACCGCGGCGCGGAGCATAAACAATCGGCTCAAAAACCAATAGCTCTTGAAGTTAATTAAGGAGGAAGCGCAAGATGATATACACACCCTTAACACCTTATTTTTACGGAACGGGCAGGAGAAAATCCTCCACCGCCCGCGTAAGACTTGTTCCCGGCTCGGGCGCGCTGACTATCAACGGCAGGGATTTTGACGAATATTTCGGGCTTGAGACGCTGCGGCTGATTATCAACCAACCCTTTGCCATAACCGAAACGTTAGGCAGGTTTGACGTTATCGCCAAAGTCGCCGGCGGCGGGGTCGCCGGGCAGGCGGGGGCTATTCGTCACGGAATCGCCCGGGCGCTGCTTCAGGCAGGCGACGAATACCGCGCCCCCCTTAAAAAAGCCGGGCTCCTCACCCGCGACCCGCGGATGAAAGAGAGGAAGAAGTACGGCCTTAAAGCGGCAAGACGTGCCTCTCAGTTCAGCAAGAGATAACAATATATTTTCTACCTCAGCTGCACTTTTTACAAAAAACAAACTAATAAAATCCCCCGCCGAAAAGCGGGGGTTTTTAATTTTGGTATAAGGCTGATTTTTTTCAGCGTTTTTTTGCTTAACCGGCGGCGCGGTGAGCGTGGCAGGCGCTGCAGCATCCCGTGCATTCGCCGGGGAGATCACTTTCAATCCCCTGCCTTTTGTAGTAGTCGGCAACCGCCGCCTTAACCGCTTCCTCGGCGAGCACCGAGCAATGTATTTTAACCGGCGGCAGTCCGTCGAGCGCCTCGACGACGGCCTTGTTCGTAAGGGTGAGCGCCTCGTCTATTGTTTTGCCCTTTATCATTTCGGTGGCGATAGACGACGTGGCGATAGCGGAGGCGCAGCCGAAAGTGTTAAACTTAATGTCCGTTATCACGCCCTCGTTAACCTTTATATACATTTTCATTATATCGCCGCATTTGGCGTTGCCCACCTCGCCCACGCCGTCGGCGTCGTCAATTTTGCCGACGTTGCGGGGGTTTTTAAAGTGATCCATCACTTTTTCGCTATACATAAATATCAACTCCTTTGTAAAAGCTTGTTTTAATTTTCCTTTTTCATTTTTTCCCACACCGGCGACATTTCCCTTAAGTTTTCGACAATGCCGGGGAGAACCTTTAGCACATAGTCGGCCTCTTCGGGCGTATTGAATTCAGAGAGCGACAGCCTGAGCGAGCCGTGGGCTATTTCGTGCGGGAGCCCTAAGGCGAGGAGCACATGGCTTGGGTCGAGCGAGCCGGAGGTGCAGGCGGAGCCTGATGACGCCGCGACGCCCTTTAAGTCCAAGTGAAGCAGCAACGATTCGCCCTCGATTCCCTCAAAACACACGTTGACGTTGCCGGGGAGCCGGTTGTCTCCCCCGTTTTTGCGGGTTTTTTCTATTTTTAAAATACCGTCGATAAGTTTGTCCCGTATTTTCGCGGTTGCAGTATTCTTTTTTTGAAGATCTGTCAGCGACGTTTGCAAGGCCAGCGCCATGCCGTAACAGCCGATGGCGTTTTCGGTTCCCGCCCGTCTTCCGCTCTCCTGCCCGCCGCCGTAAATAAGGTTGGGGAGGAAAATTCCCTTTCTTATATAAAGCGCGCCCACGCCTTTTGGCCCGTGGAACTTATGCCCGGATATCGACAGCATGTCTAAGCCGAGGGTTTTGACGTTTATATCGAGATGCCCCGCCGCCTGAACCCCGTCGGAGTGAAACAGCGCGTTTCGCTCTTTGCAAACTTCGGCGATTTCTTTAATGGGCATTATGGTGCCGATTTCATTGTTTGCGAACATCACGCTGACAAGCGCGGTGTCTTCCCGTATGGCGGAGGCGACGTCTTCCGCCTTAATATAGCCGTCTTTGTCTGCCGGGATATATGTCGCGTCAATATTATTGCGTTTTAATGTATGAAGCACGGCGTAGTGTTCTATATTAGTAGTGACGACATGCGACTTCCCCTTTTTGCGAAGCAGGCATAACGACCCCATTATCGCCCAGTTGTCGGCCTCGCTGCCGCCGGAGGTAAAATAAATTTCTTTTTCGTCGCATCCCAGACTTTCGGCGACAAGCGCCCGCGCCTTGTCAAGGATTTTTTTCGCCTGCGTCCCTTCGGCGTGGAGCGACGATGGGTTCCCGTAAACGGTTTTTGAAAGGGCCGCCATCTCGTCTATAACATTTTCATAGACGGCGGTCGTCGCCGCGTTGTCCATATAAATACGTTCCATAATACGAAAAAAGTTTCTCCGTTTAAATTTACAATTAAACAGTTGCTTAATTGTTTAGTACATTATATCACCGGCCGCGCGGGGTGTCAATAGTTATTTTTAAAAACTTGACAAAATATTTTGGCTTTGCTACAATAATAAAAAGGAGGCGAGAGCGTGAGCGAAAACGAAATATATCTTCCCGACGACTATACAAACTCGCTTATAGCCGCCACTTTCAAGCTTATAAGCGACCCGACAAGGCTGAAGATTTTATATCTTCTCTGCCGCAACGAGGAATGCGTCTCAAACATAGCGGCGCTGCTCTCGATGTCCTCCCCCGCGGTGGCGCATCACTTAAAACTGCTTAAGTCGCAGGGGCTTTTAAGTTCCCGGCGGGAGGGAAAAGAAGTTTACTACAAGCTTACGGGGACGAGATACGCCGAGGGCGTGAGAGAGACTGTCGACACCATGTTCAAGAGCCGCTGTTCCGTTTGCACGTCGGCGCGGTCGGGCATAAAATGCGGCTGCAAAGACAAAGAATGACGAAAAAAAAGTTTTTTTCATTAATATACCATTAATAATTTCCTCTTTACAAAGCAAAATATGTTCGAGAGCAACGCTCTCGAACTATTTGCTATAAAGGAGATCAGTAATGGCTAACAGAAGTCTTGTTCCTGAAGCGAAAGAAGCTTTAAATAAATTCAAGATGGAAGCGGCTAGCGATGTCGGTGTAACCCTTAAACAGGGATATAACGGCGATCTCACTGCCAGGCAGGCGGGTTCAGTCGGCGGCGAAATGGTAAGGCGCATGATTGAAAACGCCGAAAACGCCATGAAGAGCGGACATTAATCACGGGGAGCCCTCTGAGCCTTTTTAGTCTTTAAATTCTTTTGGTTTATTAAACTTTAAGAAGATAAGAAGACCTCCGCGTGAATTAATAAACCCTGATTCTTTTCTGTTTTGACGCTTGTCCGCGAAAACGCGGTCAGCGCGTTTAAAGCCTGTTTGAACGGGATAACGGCTGTTAAGCACAAAACCTTAAGGTTTTAAGCTTTGGAGACGAACCTGTGAGAACAACATCCCCGCGCCAAAATAAAATTTTGGCGCGGGGGTTTAAATTTTACCCCGTGTTCAGGCCGTTTCAAACTGGCTGTTATACAGCTCGGCGTATTCGCCGTTTTTTTCAAGCAGCTCGGCGTGGCGGCCGCTTTCGACTATGTCGCCGTTTTTCATAACAAGAATAATATCCGCGTTTTTAATTGTGGAAAGCCGGTGGGCGATGACAAAAGAAGTCCTCCCCTCCATAAGGCGATCCATGGCGTTTTGAATCAAAACCTCGGTTCTGGTGTCGACTGAGCTTGTCGCCTCGTCAAGGATAAGCATGGGGGCGTTCTGAACTATGGCGCGGGCGATGGTGAGCTGCTGTTTTTGCCCCGCCGAAAGGCTTGACTCGTCGCCGAGGAGGGTGTCATACCCGTTTGGCAGCGTTTTAATAAAATGGTGAATCCCCACCGCTTTGCAGGCATTTTTCACCTCTTCCTCGCTGACCCCCTCTTTGCAGTAGGCGACATTTTCATATATCGTCCCCTCGAACAGCCAAGTGTCCTGAAGCACCATGCAAAAAAGGTCGTGAACGCGCTCGCGGCTAAGCAGGCTTGTGGGAACGCCGTCAATTATTATCATACCGCTTTTAATCTCGTTGAACCGCATTAGCAGGTTTACAATTGTGGTTTTCCCCGCGCCCGTCGGACCGACGATTGCCACTTTCTGCCCGGGTTTCGCGACCGCGGAAAAATCATGAATTATTATCTCGTCCGAATCCTCATACCCAAACCTGACATGCCTGAACTCCACTTCCCCGCGCACTTTTTCAAGGACGGCGGTTTTATGGCTTTCGTCTTCCATTTCTTCCTCGTCGAGAAACTCAAAAACCCTCTCGCTTGCGGCCGCCGTCGACTGCATGCTTGTGGCGACCTGCGCGAGCTGGGAGAGCGGCTGGGTAAACAGCCGTATATAGATCATAAAGGCGACTATCACGCCGAACTTAACAGAACCGTTTATCGCCAGCACCGCGCCGGTGACGCTCACCGCCACATAGCCGAAGTTGCCGATAAACACCATCAGCGGCATCATAAGCCCCGAGAAAAACTGCGATTTAAAAGCGCTGTTTCTAAGCTCATCGTTAATCCGGTCAAACTCTTTTTTTGATTTTTCCTCGGCGTTATACGCCTTGACAACGCTGTGGCCGGCGTAGATCTCCTCCACATGCCCGTTGATCTCGCCAAGGTTCTTTTGCTGGGCGATAAAATATTTCTGCGACCTCGCCATTATAAACGCCATGGCGGCAAACCCCAGCGCCGTTGAGACCACGGCGGCTATGGTCATGACGGGGCTTGTGATAAGCATCATTACGAGCGAGCCCGCGAACAGCGTGCTTGAGGAGACAAGAATTCCCACGCTTTGGTTTAGCGTCTGCCCTATGCTGTCGACGTCGTTGGTCACTCGGGAGAGCACGTCGCCGTAGGAAGTTTTGTTGTAATACCAAATCGGCAGACGGTTAATTTTGCGGGACACGTTGCCCCGGAGCTTTTTGGTGATGATTTGGGTAACGGTCGCCATAATAAACCCCTGCCCAAGCGAGAGCAGCGCCCCGACCGAATAAATTATTACCAAAAACACGCATATTTCAACTACTTTGGGGATATCGATCCCGGTGACTATCCCCTCGGTGACAAGATTTGTAATTTCTTTTAATTTGTTCGGGCCTATCAAAGTCAGCACCGAGCCCGCCGCCGCGAACACCACCGCGACGATTATGGCGGGGAGCTGCGGGGAGCAAAACTTTGCCAGCCGCTTTATGGCGGACATAAAATCCTTTGCCTTGTCACCCGGCATTCCCATTTTTGCCGGCCCCGGGCCGCCTCTCCGCTTTTGGGGCTCTTTTGAGATATAATCGTCTTTTGGCATTATGACAATTCCTCCTTTGAGAGCTGAGACATGGCGATCTCCCGGTAAACGGGGCAGTTTTCCATTAGTTCGGCATGGGTTCCCGCGCCCGCGATTTCCCCCTCCTCAAGCACGATAATTTTGTCAGCGTCCCTTATCGTGCCTATCCGCTGAGCCACCACAAGCGTGGTGACTTGTTTATGCCCGCTCTTCAGCGACGAGCGAAGCAGTTTGTCGGTTTTATAGTCAAGAGCGGAAAAAGTGTCGTCAAAAATTAAAATTTCGGGGTTTCGGTTAAGGGCTCTCGCTATTGAAAGGCGCTGTTTTTGCCCGCCGGAAAGGTTAAGACCTCCCCGCGCGACATCGCCGTCGTAACCTCCCGGCCTTGACTCCACAAAATCCTTTGCCTGCGCCGTCGCGACCGAGTCCGCCACGCTTTGGGTTTCGGAAGCAGAACTGTTGTCTCCAAAAGCTACGTTTGACCTCACCGAGCCCGAAAACATAACCGCTTTTTGCGGGACATAGCCTAACTTTTGCCTTAGTTTTTTAATCGGGTAGTCTCTCACGTCTTCGCCGCCGACAAGAACTCTCCCTTTTGTCGCGTCATAAAACCGCGGCAAAAGGTTGATAAGCGTGGATTTTCCGCTTCCCGTGGCGCCGATAAACGCCACCGTCTCGCCGGGGGAGGCGGTAAATGAAATGTTCTTGAGGGTGTAATCCGAGGCGTCGGGGTATTTAAAGAAAACGTCCCTAAACTCAACCCTGCCTTTTTCAGTTTTGGTTTCGCCGTTTCCTGCGCCGTCGGTAATAGTGGACTTTGTGAGTATAACCTCAAGCACCCTTTTGGCGGCGACCGAGGCGCGGGGGAGCATTATAAATATCATGCTGAGCATCATAAACGACATGACCACTTGCATGGCGTAAATCATAAACGTAATCATATCGGCAAAAATCGGGCCTTTGCTCATCATATCGGCGGCGTTTATCAAATAGGCGCCTATCCAGTAAATAGAAAGGCTCAGCCCGCTCATTATAAGCGACATTGCCGGCATCATTATAGACATTACGCGGGTGGTAAAGAGATAAGTGCGGGTGAGCGCGGAGTTGGCTTTGTCAAACTTTTCTTCTTGGTATTCCTCGGCGTTGTACGCCCTGACCACTCTTATTCCCGTAAGGTTTTCCCGCGCTACGCGGTTTAAGTTGTCGGTGAGGGTTTGGATTTTTCTGAACTTTGGTATGGCGAAAATCACGATAACGGATATCATCACAATAAGAAACGCCACCGCGCCCCCCGTGGCGAGCGTCCACTCCCAGCTCTTGCCGGAAATTTTCGTCACCGCCCAAGCGGCCGTTATCGGGGCTTTTATTAACACCTGAAAACCCAGCGCGAAGAACATCTGTACCTGTGTTATATCATTTGTGGAGCGGGTGATAAGGCTGGCGGTTGAAAACTTGTTCATCTCCGCGGAAGAAAAGCTCATCACCGCGCCGTATTCAAGCTCGCGGAGCCTTTTGGCGAGGTTGGAGGCTACCCTCGCGGCGAACACGGCGACTATGACCGACGAAACAAGGCTCCCCAGCGCGCAGAGCAGCATCATATACCCGCTACTGAGCACCCCGCCGACGCTGCCGCCGCCAAGCTCCACTTTCAGCGAAATATCGTTCATATAGTCGGGCATTTTTAAATCCAAAAAGACCTGCGCCACGATAAACACAACGCTGATAAGGATAAAAAGCCATTCGGTTTTTTTCATATACTTTAAAATTTTAATCATCGGCGGCTTGCTCTCGTTTCTTTAAAAAGGTAGGGCATTTTAATAGTTTTTATATATTATACTGTTTTTTATTTTTTGTCAACCGGTTTTCCCGCCGGCGGCATTATCCCGGGAAACCCGGTTTTTTCCCGCTTTTCGGGTCAAAACATGGGCGGGTTGTAAGAAAGCGTATATAAAAACCGCGAAATGTTGTGCAGTTACAACAAAATGCCCAATAAAACCCTGTTCTTTTCGTGAATTTTCATATTGAAATACCCTTGTAAAATGAGTTAAAATAAACCATAGTACCTAAAATTCTTTTTAAGGGGGACTTCTTGAACTATGAAAGTTGTCGAAGACCGCGTTTTAGCCGACGGAAAGATAGGCGAAGGCGATGTGCTGAAAGTCGACAGCTTTTTAAACCACCAGATAGACATAGGGTTCCTTTGCGAGGTAGGCAGAGAATTTCACAGACTTTTTTGTAATTGCGGCGTTAACAAGATCCTCACGATCGAAGCATCCGGCATAGGAATTGCTTGCATGACGGCGCAATTTTTTAATGTTCCGGTTGTTTTCGCCAAAAAGACCAAAACCGTCAATATTTACGGCGACGTTTATACCGCCAAAGCCCTCTCTTACACAAGGGACGGCTATTATGACGTCACCGTCGCCAAGGAATTTATCACCCAAAGCGACAACGTGCTTATTATCGACGACTTTTTAGCCAAAGGCAACGCGCTGAGGGCGCTTATCAGCTTGATTTACGGCGCGGGAGCGAAGATAGCCGGAGTGGGGATAGTTATTGAAAAAATTTATCAGGGCGGCGGCGACTATATCAAAAGCCTTGGAATAAGGCTGGAATCGCTCGCCAAAATTTCCTCGATGGATAAAACCGGCGGCGTATGTTTCGCGGAATAACCGCTTTTATTCACCTAACAGGCCAAACGGCCTTAACATAAAAAACAGACCGACAAAATTTTAGGAGGATAACGCGAACATGACAAAACAAACAGCCCTGCGAATCGTTGCACTTTTCCTTTTAGCTTTTCTCGTTTTTTCGGCTGCCGCCTGCGGTGAGAAAGAACCCGCCGAAAGTGGCGGCGAAGACAAAGAACCCGCCTCTTTCGGCTGGTCAAAAACCCTTGACCTCGCGCAGAGCGACGTGCACAGAGGGCTCGCGCCCGAGCTGACCGGCGACCCCGCTTCCCTGAAGATTGGGGTTATACTTATCGGAGACGAATCCGAAGGCTACACCAAAGCGCATATTGACGGCATAAACAACGCCGCCGAAAAACTCGGCATAGCGCCCGGGCAGATTATCTGGAAATCCAAAGTCCCCGAAAATGACGACGCCGTCGCCGCCGCCGACCAGCTCTACGCCGAGGGCTGCCGGCTTATTATCTCAAACTCCTATGGGTATCAGGACTATATGCTTGAGGCCGCGAGGAAACATTCCGACGCGCAGTATATCGCCATGACGGGCGACCTTGCCGCCGGCGTCGCCGCTCAGGGCGAGATAGAAAACTACGCCAACGCCTTTACCGACGTGTATCAGTCGCGCTTTGTGTCGGGCGCCGTCGCCGGCCTTAAGCTGAACGAGCTCCTTGCCGACGGCGCGCTTACAAAAGAAAACAACCCGAATAACTTTGACGCCGACGGAAATATTAAAATAGGATATGTCGGCGCCTATAACTACGCCGAGGTTATATCCGGTTTCACCGCCGTGTTTTTGGGGATAAAATCCGTTGTTCCCAACGTGACCATGGAAGTGTACTACACCAATAGTTGGTTTGACTTTGACGCCGAAAAAGCTGCCGCCGAAAACCTTATCGACCGCGGCTGCGTCATTATCTGTCAGCACGCCGACTCCGCCGGCGCTCCCACCGCCGCCGAAATCGCCAACAACGCCGGCAAGACGGTTTATTCTGTCGGCTATAACGTATCGATGCTCAGCTCGGCCGAACACGCCTCGCTGACTTCCGCCACAAACGTGTGGGAAGTCTACTACGAGTTCGCTTTCGCCACCGTGATAAACGGCGATAAGCTCCCCACCAACTGGTCGGGCGGCTACGACGTGGGCGCCGTCGCCATTACCGAACTCGGCGCGTCCTGCTCGCCGGACACCGCTTCTTATGTCAAGGATCTCGAAAGCAAGCTTAAAAAAGGCGAACTTCAAGTCTTTGACACCTCAAAGTTCACTTATAAGGGCAAAACCCTCACTTGGGCTTATGCCACCGACACCGACGGCAACTTTGTGTATGACGCCAACAACGTGATTTCGGACGGCTATTTCCACGAGTCTTATGTCCAGTCCGCCCCGGCGTTTAACATTATTATCGACGGAATCAAAGAACTCAACTAAACTTTTTAGTTTTATTTAATTTTTATCGGCGGCGGCCTTAATTATAAAACACCGCCGTCAAGACGGCTCTTTATAAGGGAGACAAACAAAAAAAACGTCTCCCTTTACCCTTTTAATTATCAGATTTTTCGTCAAGAAGCTTGGCTTTCTTCAGAAAGGGATGGTTGTAATAATGCCCGAAAACCCCGCGGCGGTGGAATTTATAAAACTGACAAAATATTTCGGCGGTATGGCGGCAAACCATAATATCAGCTTTTCAATCCGCCGCGGCGAGATTTTATCGCTGCTCGGCGAAAACGGCAGCGGAAAAACCACTCTTATGAACATGCTCGCCGGGATTTACTTCCCCGACGGCGGGGAAATTTATGTCGGCGGAAAAAAAGTTTCAATTAAATCGCCGAAGGACGCGTTTGAGCTTGGCATTGGAATGATACACCAGCACTTTAAGCTTATCGATGTCTTCACCGCCGCCGAAAACGTGGCGCTCGGCGCCGAGGGCAGGCTGAACCTCAGGCAAACAAAGGCGAAAATTGAAGAAATCTGCGAAAAATACGGATTTGAGCTTGACCCCGACCAAAAAGTATACGATATGTCGGTGTCTCAAAAGCAAACGCTTGAAATTATAAAGCTCCTCTACCGCAGGGTTGAGGTTTTAATTCTTGACGAACCCACCGCGGTCCTCACCCCGCAGGAGACAAAAAGCCTGTTCGGGGTTATCCGCAATATGAGAGACGACGGCAAATCCATAATCATTATAACTCACAAGCTAAAAGAAGTGCTTGAGGTTTCAGAACGGGTGGCGATCCTCCGCAAGGGCGAATATATCGACACGATTGAGACGTCAAGAGCAAACGAGCTTATGCTTACCGAAATGATGGTGGGGAAGAAAGTAACGCTTAATATTTCCCGCCCCGTCCCGGAAAACACCGCGAAGCTTATCGAAGTTCGCTCGCTGAGCGTTATGGGGGCAAACTCCTTTAAGGCGCTTGACGACATTTCATTTGATATGTACGGCGGCGAGGTGCTTGGGATCGCGGGGATTTCCGGCAGCGGCCAGCGGGAACTTCTCGAGGCTATCGCGGGGCTTAACAAAACCCAGCCCGGGAGCGAAATTAACTTTTACCCCGGGGGGGAAACCGACAAAGTCAAGTCTCTTATCGGAAAATCGCCGAAAGAGATAAGAGAGCTCGGCATAACGCTTTCGTTTGTCCCGGAGGACAGGCTCGGTATGGGGCTTGTGGGGTCGATGGGAATGCCGGAAAACATGATGCTCAAAACTTATAACGACAACGGCGGGGTGTTCCTAAACCACAAGGACCCGGAAAAATACGCCAAACAAATTAAAGACACCCTTAACGTCGCCACCCCCTCAATTAACACCCCGGTTAAAACACTTTCCGGGGGGAATATCCAAAAGGTGCTTGTGGGGAGAGAAATCTCCAGCGCGCCCTCGGTGCTCCTCACCGCTTACGCCGTGAGGGGGCTTGACATAAACACTTCATATATGATATACGACCTTATAAACGAGCAAAAGAAAAAGGGCGTGGCGGTGGCGTTTGTGGGGGAAGACCTTGACGTGCTACTCGCCATAAGCGACAGGATACTTGTCCTGTGCGGCGGAAAGAGCAGCGGAGTCGTCGACGCCCGCAAGGCGACAAAAGAAGAGATCGGGCTTATGATGTCTGCTCGGTAAAAGATAAATATAAAGGTAAACAAAAACAAAACAAAGGTATGCTTATGGAGAACGCTAAACCGGTGAGAACCGCAGAAGAAAGATCCCGCGCCCCGCTCTTCCATATAACTAAAAGGCTGTCTATCCCGAAGTGGGAGGCATGGCTTATCAGGTTTTTATCATTTTTGGGCGCGCTGGTTCTTATCGCGCTGTTTGCTTACCTCACTTTCGGCATTAACCCGCTCGACTTATACAAAACCATGTTCAAGGGCGCGTTTTTGGGGAAGAATTATCTTATCCCAACTCTTAAGGCGTCCGCGAAGCTGCTGTGTATCGCGGTGGCGCTCGCCCCCGCGTTTAAAATGAAGTTCTGGAACATAGGCGCCGAGGGTCAGGTGCTCGCGGGGGCAATGGCGGCCGCTTTTATAATGCACGAATTCCCTCTGCTGCCGAACGGGCTGCTGCTGCTTATTATGTGCGTTGCCGGAATTGTAGCGGGAGGGGTCTGGGGCTTTATTCCCGCCGCGTTTAAATCGCGCTTCGGCACAAACGAAACCCTTTTTACCCTTATGATGAACTATATCGCCGCTAAAATCGTTGATTATTTCTATAATTCATGGAAAGGCGTCAAGTCCGCGCTGGGGATGATAAACGGCAACATGCTCCAGAAAGCCACGTTTGAAAAGGGATATCTCCGCTATTTGTGGCGGGACAGTGCTTCCTCCGCTTGGTACCAAAGCGAGGACACTTGGTTTATAATTATCGCGGCCTCCCTTGCGGCGGCGATGTATTTTTACCTTAAAAACACAAAGCAGGGCTATGAGATAGCCGTCGTGGGGGATTCTCAGGCAACCGCCCGTTACGCGGGGATAAGCGTTAACAGGGTGGTTATCCGCACAATGATTATTTCCGGCGCGCTCTGCGGGCTGTGCGGGTTTTTGACCGTTTCCGCCCAAAGCCACACGGTTTCGTCCGAAATCGCGTCGGGGTATGGGTTCACCGCCATAATCGTCGCTTGGATGTCAAAGTTCAACACCCTTGTAATGGCGGGGGTGGCTGTCATGCTCGTGGCGCTTGAAAACGGCTCTCAAGCGGTGACCAACGCGTTTTACGCCACGACGGGTTTCCCCACCAGCTCGGCAAGCGTTATCAGCGGGATCTTTTTATTTGTTATTATAGGAAGCGAATTTAATATTAACTATAAAATTAACTTCCGCCGCAAAACACGGGAGGAGGCTTAACCATGCCGGTAATTTTAACTTGGCTCCACCAAGCAATACTCTTCGGCGCGTTTATAATGCTCGCGGCGCTGGGCGAGATACTGACCGAAAAGAGCGGCAACCTTAACTTGGGGCTTCCCGGGACAATGTGCGTGGGCGCGGCGGCCGGGATTATCGGCCTTGACGTCTACTCCGCGTCGGGCGGTAAAAGCGCGTTTATGATAATCGTCATATCCCTCTCCTGCGCGTTTGCCGCCGCCGCCGCGATGGGCGGGCTGTACAGCTTTTTTACCGTCACGCTCCGGATAAACCAAAACGTGGTGGGGCTGGTTATGACCGTCTTCGGCGTGGGGCTCGCTAAATTCCTTTCCGCTTGTTTTGTAAACATCCCCGCCAGCGGGAACGTGCGGTTTGAAAGGGCGTACACGGTGTTCAGCGCGAAAGTTCCTTTTATCTCAAGTTCCCTCGGGTGGGTTTCTTACCTGCTTTTCAGCTATGGGTTTATGTTTTACCTCACGATAGCGCTGGCTGTTGTCCTCACGCTATTCCTGAATAAAACCCGCCACGGACTGGCGCTCCGCGCGGTTGGCGAAAACCCCGCCGCCGCCGACGCGGTCGGGATAAACGTTATAAAATTCAAGTATCTCTCAACTTGTATCGGTTCGGGGATAACAGGGCTCGCCGGGCTGTTCTGCGTTATGGAATTTAAAAGCGGCGCTTGGTCGACCGCCGATATTTCCTCAATAAAAGCGTTCGGCTGGCTCGCGGTGGCGCTTGTGATATTCGCCATGTGGAAACCCCTCAACCTTATCTGGGGGTCGCTTTTGTTCGGGATTTTTTACTGGGCGTATCAGTATATTATTCAAATACCCACCGACATCACTCAAATGCTGCCCTATATAGTCACAATCGTGGTGCTTGTTATCGTAAGCCTTAAGCGGAGAAAAGAAAATCAAGGCCCCGCTTCTCTTGGGGTAACATATTTCAGGGAAGACAGATGACGGATAAAAGATAAGAGATAAAAGATAAGAGATAATAGATAATGGATAATTCGGTACGCAACGAAATACTAAAAAAGCGGGGAGCGGAATCCCCGCTATAATTGTTTTTATGGGGGTTTTGGGGTTTTGTTTTCTTAATTTTAACCCAAACGGAAAAACCAAAGCCGTGCTGAAAGTTCAAACAAAAAGTTAAATTTCCGTCATTTTAACCACGGCAAAGGCTTATTTACGGGTTTTGTATTGACAACTTAATCATTAAGCTTTATACTGTTATGTAAAATTATGAACGCGGTGGAGATATGGGAAGATATAAAATTATCGCCTTCGCCAACCAGAAAGGCGGCGTGGGCAAGACCACGTCGGCCGTTAATGTTTCCGCCTGCGCGGCAAAGTCGGGGAAGAAAACGCTGCTCATTGATATCGACCCGCAGGGCAACGCCACGACAGGGCTCGGCATTGACAAAAAACGCTCGGGACTCTCATCATATGACCTTTTTATCGGGCGGGCAAAGGCGGGCGAGGTTATCGCGGACACCTGCGTGGAGAAGCTTTCGATAATCCCCGCGAGCATTGACCTTGTGGGGGCGGAAATAGAGCTTGTCGACCAAGAAAAACGAGAGTTCAGGCTTAAGGCGGCGCTGACTGAAATAAAAGACGATTTTGACTTGATTTTTATCGACTGCCCGCCCTCGCTTGGGCTTATAACCCTCAACGCGCTCACCGCCGCCGACGGGCTTATTATCCCCGTGCTCTGCGAATTTTACTCCCTCGAAGGGCTTAGCCAGCTCACAAGCACGGTTAGGCATGTAAAGGGCAGGCTTAACCCCTCGCTTGACATTTTGGGAGTACTTATAAATATGTACGACGGGCGGCTTACGCTTAACGCGCAGGTGCTTGACGAAATAAAAAAATATTTCGGCTCAAAGGTTATAAGCCGGCCAGTGCCGAGAAATATTAAGCTCAGCGAGGCGCCGAGCTACGGGCTTCCCGCCTTTATGTACGACAGATACGCCAAAGGCACAAGGGCATATGAGGAAATAACAAACGAAATCATAAAAAGGAGCGGAGCATAGAGGCGTAGCCCGCCGCCGCGTTTGGATTTAATTACTTCCCTCTTACATATAAAAATAACAAAAACTAAAGTTCGGCAAGAAAAGGAGTGATAAAGTGGCGAGAAAAGGTCTTGGGCGGGGGCTTGACGCCCTGCTGACAAGCGATAAAACTTCGTCAAACGGGGTAACGCTTATAAAGCTTTATGACATCGAGCCCAACCCCGGCCAGTCAAGGAAAAACTTTGAGCCCGAAACTTTAGCCGAACTGTCGAACTCAATAAAAGAGCATGGCGTTATTCAGCCGATAGTGGTGCGGCCGAAGCAAAACGGGTTTTATGAAATAATCGCGGGGGAGCGCAGGTGGAGAGCCTGCAATCTTTTGGGGCTTGATGAAATCCCCGCTATAATAAGGGAAACCGACGACAAGAGCTCGGCGTTTATCTCGCTTGTGGAAAACCTCCAGCGCGAGGGGCTAAACCCCGTGGAAGAGGCAAACGGCTACAGACAGCTTATAAAGACATACGGACTCACCCAAGAAGAGGCCGCCGAAAAGGTGGGGAAATCCCGGCCGGCGGTTTCAAATATGCTGCGGATTCTCACCCTCCCGCAAAGCGCGCTGGAACTTGTCAAGGACTGCAAAATCTCTTTCGGACACGCGAGAGCGCTTATCGGGCTTTTTGAATCAAAAGGCGAAGGAGTTATCCTTGAGCTGGCAAAAAGAATCATTGCCGAGGAGCTTTCGGTAAGGGAAACGGAAAGGCTGGTTAAACTTATTTTAAACCCGCCCCGAAAAAACCAACCCGAAAAGGTCAAGACAAGCTATTACAGGGGAATCGAATCAAAAATCTCATCAAAACTCGCCAGACGGGTAACAATAAAAGAAAACGGCGGGAAAGGACATATATCTCTGGCGTTTTCCTCCCCGGACGACCTTGAGGGGTTGCTGGAGCATATCTGCGGCGAGGATATTTTCCGGGATAACTAAAAAAACCGTGATACGAATAAATATTAATTATAACGCAACCGAAAGGCCGACCCATGATAGACATTAAGCTTATACGCGAAAACCCTGAAACGGTAAGGGAAAACATCAAAAAGAAATTTCAGCCCGGCAAGCTCGCGCTTGTCGACAGGGCGATAGAGCTTGACGCCGAAATCCGCCGCTTAAAGACAAACGCGGAAATCCTCCGCGCCGACCGCAACCGCGCTTCAAAGTTAATAGGCGGTCTTATGGTGTCCGGCAGGGTTAAAGAGGCGGAGGAAATAAAGGCGCAGGCGGCGAAGAGCGGCGAGGAAATTGAAAACCTCACCCGAAAAGAGCGCGAAGCGTCGGAAGAACTCTACGCCGTTATGCTTAAAATCCCCAACATTATCCACCCGTCGGTGCCGATAGGTAAGGACGACAGCGAAAACGTGGAGCTGACACAGTTCGGGACAAAGCGTAAGTTTGACTTTGAAATACCCTATCATGTGGACATAATGGAAAAGTACGGCGGTATTGACCTTGAGTCCGCGCGGAGGGTGGCGGGGAACGGTTTTTATTATCTCCTCGGCGATATAGCGCTGCTTCACTCGGCCGTTATCACCTACGCGAGGGATTTTATGGTTAAAAAAGGTTTTACCTATGTGGTGCCGCCGTTTATGATCCGCTCGGCGGTCGCCGGCGGCGTTATGTCTTTTGAGGAATCCGACGCGATGATGTATAAAGTGGAAGGCGAGGATCTCTACCTTGTGGGGACAAGCGAGCACTCCATGATAGGGAGATATACCGATACCATAATTGACGGCGAAACGCTCCCGCACACGCTGACGAGCTATTCGCCCTGTTTCCGGAAAGAAAAAGGCGCGCACGGCATTGAGGAGCGCGGCGTTTACCGTATCCACCAATTTGAAAAACAAGAGATGATAGTCATCTGCCGCCCGGAAGACTCCATGGAGTGGTACGACAGGCTGTGGCGGCACACCATCGATTTATTTTTGGGGCTGAACATACCCGTCAGAACGCTTGAGTGCTGCTCCGGCGACCTTGCCGACCTTAAGGTTAAGTCCTGCGACGTGGAGGCGTGGTCACCGCGGCAAAACAAATATTTTGAGGTGGGCTCCTGCTCCAACCTCGGCGACGCGCAGTCGAGAAGACTTAAGATAAGAGCCGATATGGCGGGGGGGAAGTTCTTCCCCCACACTCTCAACAACACGGCGGCCGCTCCGCCGAGAATGCTTATCGCGCTCCTTGAAAACAACTTAAACGGGGATATGAGTCTCACCGTCCCCGTTCCGCTCCGCCCCTTTTTAGGGGGGCGGGAGACCATATACCCAAAAAACAATATAGGCAAGGCTTAGCGCGGGGGGGATTTATATTAACACTGCAGAACAAATTCTTTGGTCTTTTACCGTCGGGGCGATAATCGCCGCCCTTTACACCTACTATGTCAAAAAAATCCTCGGCAGCTTTGTGATAAGGCTGTTTGAGCTTAACGCTTTTGATATCAGCTCCGCCGTCACTCTCGAACAAACCGGGGTTAAGCAGGGTTTTCTGCTGAAGCGCTTTCTCTCTCCGGGGACGGGCTTTTCCGCCATAGTCAAGAACGATTCCGGCAGGTACTATATACCTGAGGAAAACATGGAAAAAGCCGAAAATAAATACAAAGACACGGGCGCGTCTTCGCTTTTTGTGCTTGGGGCGCTTGTTGTCTTCGCTATTGCCACCCTTATCATAACCATGCTCTTCCCCGGGCTGCTTTCCATGATAAAGGATATCTTTAATTAACCGGAGGAAACGAAACATATGTACAAGCGCAGGAAAGGAATCCACCCCGTCGTGCTCATTCTCATTTTCGCCCTGCTTTGCGTGGCGGCGACGGCGGTTGTTCTTTTATCAATGGGTTACAGATACGTCACCACCTCGGACGGTTTTAAATTCTTCGGTAAGATTGTTGA
>JBAYZO010000035.1:0-18395 GCA_041672465.1 Eubacteriales bacterium | reverse complement strand
CAGGCGGCTGCTGAGTGCAGTTTTGATCGCGCAGCTCAATGGCGAACAGGGTTATATTTATTGGTTATTTATGGTTCATTATCTTACCCCTGAAATTTTGTCTTGACAACCGAGCCACTATATATATCATTTTATGTATTATCTTTTCATGCTGTATTAAATATTACAAAAATTCAACTATTATGTCAAGACAAGAAACGAATGAAGTCGTGGGAAGCGAATAAGGTAACAAGCAACGAATGAAGTCGTGGCTTTGCCACTAATGAAGTTTCGCTGCGGCGAAATGAAGCGTTTGCTTCGCAAACATGAAGTAAAGCGCGCTCCTGCCCCTCATGTGCCGTCGAGGCACACTTCATTTCTTCATAGCGGCGGAGCCGCAGCTTCATGCGCCGACAGGCGCGCTTCATTGAAAAAAGCGCCAAAAGGCGCTTTTTTCTGGTGCGAGTACCCACAAGGGGCGTGGGATTACCCAGTGTTTATGGGGTTAATATAAATACTATTTTGCGACTTTCTTTAATTTGTTTACAAAGCCAATAAAACGTTCATCTGCTCTGATACAATCATATCGCTCCTGTATTAAATATTCATTTAGCATTTGAAAACTCCAATTGTGATAAAAGTTCTTTGTTGTATTTATTATATTATGTTCAAGTTGGTTTATTAGCAACGAAGTGTATTTTTCTTTATCGGGAAGGCTGTCGTATAAAATTGAATGTTCAACGGCTTTTCCCATGTATGTCAATGCTTCTTCTTTATTGTCATCCAATAATGATAACGCCGCCATCGTACGATATGATTCAGATAAATAGATATTGTAATATAAATAATCCTTGTCATCAAAAATAACATCATATATTTTTATGCATTTTCCTATAATAGTAATACGTTCTTCGACTGTCCAAGGTAAGCTCCTTGTGTAATTTGCATCCGCAAGATCTCTTAATTGCAGTCGTAATGCATCCATGAAAGTGATAATGCTCTGCTGACATGATTTGATAAAATCGCTGTCGTTGAGCATTGAGGGCAAAATAGCTTCTCTGCTTTTCCAAGCGCTTGGCAATTTTATGGCTTGTTCAATTGCTTTTTCGTTTTCGCCAATCTGCTTATAATAAAAACATAAATCACCTTGCGCATTGTTTCTGATTTCGGTATCCGTAGAATATTCCATTATTTTTTGTAATATATCAATTGCTTCTTCTTTATTTTTCCTTTCATTTTCCGGATTATCTTGGATTATCGACAATGAAAGAGCAAGCTCGTAGAGCAATTGATAATTTGTCGGGAATGATTTCAGTTCTTCTCGAATCAAAGTAATATTTTCAGATAAGCTTCCGTTAGAATAATTTTTTTGGACAGCGGAAAATACAGCTTCCAAACGGTTTTGGTTATTGATTTCATTCATTCCCATGAGTTCATCAATTGAAACCTCAAAGAAGTTGGCAATTACCGGTAAAATGGTTATATCCGGATAACCCTCTCCCCGTTCCCATTTAGATACCGCTTGAAAAGACACTCCGACAAAGTTTGCCAGCTCTTCTTGCGTTATCTCTCGTCTTTTACGCAATCTTTTCAGATTGTCGGCAATATTGATAGTCATATTGGTTCTCCTTACAATAAAAAAGTAAACAGCGCCGTTTCTATTACTAATTATACCGATGTAAGAATAAATAACAATAACCGCTAATTTGAATGCCATTCTACGATTGGTTTAGTTTTTCTAACATGCCCAACTGCTATCAAAACAAGCACTATTTTTATATGTTTCGATAAACCGTTCCGACACATCTGCTTTACAGACTCAAGGCGAACCGGTAATAATAATTAATTTTTGCTTAAATTATCAACCTTATTTTTCTCTACTTATCATTTCGTAGTTATCTTTTAAAAATCATGAAGAAATCAAGCCTTTAGTCCCATTATTCAAATACATAATAATAATAATAACAAAAACCCGCCAAAAAAGCAATTCGCGGCTTTTTAGATAGGTTTTAATTTTGTGTTTGGCTGATAAAAAAGCTACAGATATTTTTATCATTAATAATTAATGATATTACTACGTAATGATATTCAGCTAACGCTGAATGATATTATATTCGTCCTTATTTTTATTCGCCGCAGCGAATATCATTGTTAACAATATCATTCGCCACAGCGAATATCATTCGTCCGTCAGGACGAATATGATTGAAAATCCTGTCAAATGACAGGATTTTCTGGTGCGGGTAGCAGGACTTGAACCTGTACTCCGGTAAAAGAACTAGATCCTGAATCTAGCGCGTCTGCCATTTCCGCCATACCCGCGTATAACATATAACCCATATATATCAGAACGCGGATATTTTAGCATTATCTTTGGACTTTGTCAAGAGCCGATTATCGCTTTATAAAGACTGCCATTTTGTTTTACGCAAATAGTTTTATGTTTTATAATACGGTTTTTTACCTTTTCTTTTTGCTTTTATTTTTGCCTTTGTTTTTTGTGTTTTCCGCTTTTGATTTTTCCTCTTTGCGGGAGGTTAACACCACATAAACCACCCCGGCGGCAAGGCAAAGCCCGAAGACGGCTAAAATAATTCCGCCCTTGCCAAGCTTCGCGAAAAAACCTTCAGGCTTTTCGGGAGTTGGGACGTCAAGAATCATTCCCCCCGCCTTAATAAAAATATCGCTTTGAATGTCGTCGACCTTATACACCCCGCCGGCCGCCGAAATGCTTTGGCCGTTGACCTGAACATAAAAATCTTTCCCCGGTTTATAGCCGCTGTCCGAAAAAACAATAAAGTTAAGGCTCGTGCCGGGCTCAACGCTCTGCGGAAGCGCTTTTTCCCCCACCGCCGTTATATACAGGTTATCGCCCTCGGCGGTTATAAAAAGCAGTTTTGTGGTGCTGACGGTTTTTGATGCGTCGTCCGGGGTTACCGGATCCTTGCCGCTCCCGCTTTTTTCTGAAAAAGCCTCCCAATACGCGCCGTCCTGCCTGCCGCCCACGATGCTGCCGCCCGACTTTACAAGCACCCTGTCGCTGATTGTGATAAGTTCGCCGCCGCTTTCCGATTCCGCGAATATCCCCGCCCTTTTCCCCGTGGCGGCAAGTATGCCGGAAGTCTGGCTAAACCCGCCGTTTTTACAATATATGCCGTAGGACTCGCCCTCCGCGCCGCCGATCGCAATAACTACGCCGGAATTTATCTCCACCCCGCCGTTCTCGCTGCTCACGGCTGTTTTCCCCCCGTTTATTGTAATAACCCCGGAGTGCTCAAACACAAGCTTTCCCTTGACAAAAATTCCGTTTTCGGGCGAATTAACTGTCAGCCCTCCGCCGCCGGTAAACTTCAGCCCGCCGTCGGCGACAATGGCGTCACTTTCCGAACTAACCGTATTTTTGCCGTAAAGGACTATTTCAAGGCTTTTTTCGCTGATTACTTCCCCTTCTATCGCCGCGTCTTTGAGTGTAAGCGCAAAGAGAACCGGGTCAAAACTCACGGAACCGTCGCCAAGTATGTCATCTTTGTTTTGCTCTGTCACTTCCACGCCCGCTACCGAAATTCCGTAACCCGATTCCGCAAATACGCAAAGACAAGGCAAAACAAAAAATAGGCAAAGCAATATGATCGCAAAGACAACCAAACTCTTTGGATTTTCCCCGCGGAAAAGTCGGGGAACAACCTTAACCCTTGCGGGGTTGTTTTTGATTTTAGGGGAAACACAGGGAAAAAATTTTAAACTTTTCGGCATTTGACTATACGCTCCAAAAAAAAATTTAATTAACAAAGCCAACCGCGGGAAACGCCGCGGACGCGTTTTTCAACCTTATTTATAACACCAAACGCTTTTTTAGTCAATAAAGTTTGTTTTATTTATTGAAATTTCGAGGTTAAAGCGAGGGCAATAACTTCTAATATTTAGAAATTGTAATAAAAATTAAAAGGAATTGTGTTTTGTCTTGACTTCCCGGCTTTGTGGGATATAATTAAATCAATAAATATATATTTAAAGGAGGCGTCGGATTTGAAATATAAAAACCTGACAAATAAAACATATGCCGCCGAAGTTGAAGAAGCGAGCGGGCTTGTGGTAATTGACTTTTGGGCCGCTTGGTGCGGGCCCTGCCGCGCAATGGGTTTGGTGCTGGACGAGATAAAAGACGAAGACGCGGGCGGCGTTAAACTTTATAAAGCAAACATAGACGAGGAACCCGAGCTTTCCGATAAGTTCGGTATCCGTGTAATACCCACGCTTGTCTTCATAAAGGGCGGGGAAACCGTCTTCCGCCACGAGGGAGTGAAGACAGCCGAGCAGATGAAGGAGCTGTTCGTTAAATATAAATAATTATGGTCAGACTTAACAAAGACGCCGCCGTGGTGGCGGCCATACGCGAAGGATTAAAGAAAAAAGGGGGGTATTGCCCCTGCAAGGTGGAGGTCAGCCCCGACACCAAATGTATGTGCAAAGAGTTCCGCGACCAGATAGCCGACCCCGACTTTGAGGGCTATTGCCATTGCCTGCTCTATTATAAAGAAAAGGACAAACCCAAAGAATAAAAAACATATACTACCCGGTTCGGCACCTGAATAAAAGCGGTTTTACCGCTTTTATTTTTTATTTCTTTTCATGGTAGTCTTCCTCGGCGTTGACTTGCCAAATATCACTTTTCGGGCGGGAGAGCAGCAGCGAATCGACGGCAGCCATAGCCGTCAGCATGGAGTGATCCATATTGTTATAGCGGTGGAGCCCGTTTCTGCCTATGCAGTAGAGGTTTTCAACCGAGTTTAGGTATTCGGCAACCTTACCCATATCTTTATAAGAACCGAAATAAGAGGGATACGCTTTTTTGACTTTTACCCTAACGGCGTCGGAAATAAACCTTTTTTCGGTTATTCCGATAAGCTCAACCTCGCCCTTGGCGAAATCAATAAATTCGCTGTCGGACATGTTCCACATCTCGTCGCCCTCGCCGCAAAAGTATTCAAGCCCTATCCAAACCTTGTTGTCGGGGTCGCTTACCATATATGGCGACCAGTTGTTGAATATCTGCAGCCGCCCCAATTTTACAAAGCGATCCTGAACATAGATCCAGCAGTCGGGCACAATGTTCCCGAGCGTTTTTATTTTTGTCTCATTTTTTATATTTAACTTATCGCACAAAAGCCCCACGGTAATAAAGTCCCGGTAGGGGAGACAAGCGGCAACCCCCGAAACCTCCTCCGGCACGCCGTTCATACCCAAAACAAGGTCTTTTACCGGCATTGAAGAGAAAAAGCCGTCGCCGGGAAAAACCCGCCCCCCGCTCTCGACCGAAACAATTTTGCCGCCCGAGGCGTTTATTTTATCCACTTTGCAGTCCGTAATAATGCTGCCGCCAAGCTTTGTAATTTCGTCGGCAAGCACTTCCCAAAGCTGACCCGGCCCTTTTTTGGGATAATAAAACTGCTCTATAAGCGATGTCTCCACATTTTTTGTGCCTTTACCTTTAAAAGGCTTTGTCAGAAAATTAAGCGCCGCCTTGAAAAGGGAAAGCCCCTTGACCCTTTGCGCCCCCCAATCGGCGGAGATTTCTTTTGGGTCAACCCCCCAAACCTTTTTGGTGTAATCCTCAAAAAACATTTCGTAAAGGGGTTTTCCAAAGCGGTTTATATAAAAATTGCGGAGGTTTGTCTCTTTTTTCTTGAACACCGCGGCGAACAAATAGCCGCCGCCGGCTCTCAGCGTTTTTAAGAACCCCATGTTTTTTAGCGTTTCGGGGGAAAGCGTCACCGGATAAGCGAAAAACTTTTTGTTAAAAAATATCCGCGACACCCGTTTTCTCACCAGCATGACATTCTCGTCCGTCTCCGGGTCGGGCCCGCCGGGGGAAAGAACGCTTTCCCTACCCAGCGTTTTGTCGTCATACGACGGGCTCCCCTGAAGCGGCATAAGGGAGAGCCAAAACTCGTTTACCCTGTCGTCTTTTGAAAAAAACCTGTGCCCGCCGATATCCATTCGGTTGCCGTTATGCCTTACCGTGCGGGAAATGCCGCCTATATGGCTTGTTTCCTCAAGCACAACCACGCTATATTCGCCGTTTCCTCTTTTTAATATCTCATACGCCGCCGTAAGACCCGCCGGCCCCGCGCCGATAATAATAATAACAGCGGTGTTTTTATTTTTCTCCATAACCGTCCTTTCGAAGTTTCGGCAAAAGCAAAGTTAATTTGCCGCGTAGTTTGAAAGCAAAAATAGCCCGAAGGCGCAGGCGCAAAAAGCAATTATAACGTAAAAACTAATCTTTTTAAAATAGGAAGCGCGCTTTGAGGCACTCTCGCCGTTTAAAAATAAACCGATAAAAGCCGCGCCGATTATCAAAGTCGGGGTTATATAGCGGAAATCCATGGTGCAATCATGCGGGAACGAAAAGCAAAAGCCTATATAAGCCGCCATTATTGTGAAATATAAAACAATCAGCGCGTCCGTCAAGATCCGCGACGGGCCTTTTTTGCGTTTTATAAATATATAAACCATACAAAAGACCGAAAAAAGTATTAAAACGGCGTTTAAAATAAACAGTATCAGCGCCAGCGACTCGGTGAGACGAAAACCCTCCCCTATATGCCATTCGCCGAAAACCGATGTTTTCAGTATGGCCGATAAAAGGTTGTATTCATGAAAAGCATTGCCGAAATCGCTCCCCCGGGCAAAATAAATCCCCTGCGAAACCCCCGCGAAAACGTCAAACAGCCTTTCGCCGGCCGTTCGGAACCCGACAAATTGTTTGCTGTCCTCGGCGAGCTTCATTACATATCCGAACTTTAGTCCGTATTTTACCTTCAGCCAAACCGACCAAAACAACCCGAGCGGCGCGGCGACAACGCCAAACGCCGCGAACTGGCCGATAACCCTCGCTTTTCTTTTTTCGGTAAAAAATCTAAGCATAAATATCGCCGCCACCGCCGCGAGCACATATGAGGCGGAAAGTTTTGCCGCCGTTCCAAGTCCGGCGCAAAGGGCAAGGCAGATAATATTATAATAAGTGGGGGACTTCCACCAGCGGAAGAGAAAAAGCAGCGCGGCGAGGAGAAACGTTATCGAGAGGATATCATTATTATAGCTCGCGGCAAGGATAATAAACGTGGGGTGAAAAGCGACCAGCGAATACGACGCCGCCAGAGAACTGCCTTTGATACCGAGCTCTTTAAAAATTTTATAGGAAATAACCCCGGCGGAGCAGGAATAAAACAGCGTAAGCGCCGTGACATTGCTTTTTGCGGCGTCAAACGCCACGCCTAAGAATGTTTGCGCCCTCAGCCACGCCGCCTCTAAAATATAGTGGAGCGGCGGGTGGTAATACTGCCCCCTTGCCGAGTCCGGCAGGCGGTAAGAAGAATAAAGGTTATAGATATAACCCGCGTGGGATTTGCTGCTCTCTTTAAAAGACCCGGTGTCGTGCTGTCTGACGCTTAGCCCCGTATACAGCACATAGCCAAGCTTAAGTAAAAATGACGCCGCGGTCAATAAAAAAAACACTTTGTTTTCGGTAAGCCTTCCGGTTTTCTTCCAAAACAAAGCTAAGACAATTAAAACCGCGAACGACGCGGCGAAAACCACCCAAAAAAGCGTGGTGTAGGTATTGGCGGAAAAGTCAAATATAAACGCGGCCGAAACGCAAAGCGCAAACAGAATTAAAAAAGGATGACCGGCGGCGTGTCTCCGCGCGGCCGACAAAACCTTGCCCAAGGAAATTCACCCCCGCTAAGACAAATATAGCATAAAAGCGTTTTATTGTCAACTGAGCTATCGCTTTGCCGATTTTTTGCCGTTTGCCGGGCTTGCCGAACAATTTACGGTTTTGTTTTGATTTTTGACTTGATTATTCCCGCGAAATCGGATATACTGATAAAAATTAAATATAATAAAGGCATTGACGGGGAGGAGTAAATACTTATCCGATGCGAAGAGATAAGGCGGCCGGTGCGAGCCTTAGTGAGGAAAGTATCGAAGTAGCCCCCGAGCTGTGAACCGAACGGAATTTATTCCAAGTAGACTTCAACGGGATTTCCGCCGTTATGGGAAAACGATATCGGGTATGTTTCCTGCCCCGTATCGGCAGAGCGCGGGGGTTTCCCCGAATTTGGGTGGTACCACGGACATTATATTATATTTTATGTTCGCCCTAAAGCATTTAAAGTGCTTTAGGGCGTTTTTGTATTTTTATATTTAATCAATTAATCTAATCGGCGGGGGTTTATTTTATGGAAAAGCGTTACAACGCGGGACAAGTCGAAAAGCAAATGCAAGAGTTTTGGGATAAAAGCCAAATTTATAAATTTTCACCCGGCGACCCGGGGGAGATTTATTCGATTGACACGCCCCCGCCTACCGTGAGCGGCTCCTTGCATATCGGGCATTTATTCTCCTACGCTCAGGCCGAAATGATAGCGAGGTTCCGCAGAATGCAGGGCTTTAACGTGTTTTACCCTTTGGGTTTTGACGACAACGGACTTCCGACGGAAAGGCTTGTGGAGCGAGAGGAAAAAACCTCCGCCAAAGACCTGCCGCGAAGCGAGTTTATAAAGAAATGCCGCGATGTAGCGGCACGTTATGAGTTAAACTTTAAGGAACTTTGGAAGTCGCTGGGGTTTTCAGTCGACTGGTCGGCGCAGTACGAGACCATAAGCCCGGATGTTCAGAAAATATCGCAGAAGCTATTTCTTGAGCTTGTCAGGAACGGCAGGTCATATTCAAAAGAATCCCCGGTTTTGTGGTGTACCGAGTGCCGGACATCGATAGCTCAGGCGGAGCTTGACACTGTCGATACCGACAGTACGCTGAATTATATCCCGTTTACAGTCGGCGGAAAGCAGGTTTACGTCGCCACTACCCGCCCCGAGCTTTTGTACGGCTGCGTTTGCCTGTTTGTGAACACGGACGACAAGCGCTATACAGATATTGTCGGCAAATTCGCCACGGTGCCGCTTTATGGCTTTGAAATACCGATTATGACCGATAAGAAGGTTGAAACCGACAAGGGGACGGGCGTTGTCATGTGCGCCACTTTCGGCGACTCCGCCGACGCCGAATGGTTTGGGGAGTATAACCTGCCGTATCGCAGGGTTATTTTGCCGGACGGCAGGATTGATAATGAAGTCCCGCTTATCGGCAGGCTGGGTGTAAAAGCGGCGCGGAAAGCAATTATCCGATTGCTTGACGAATCCGGACTGCTCAAAAGATCCGAACAGATAAACCACGCTGTCGCCGTTCACGAGAGATGCGGGCGGGAGGTTGAAATAATCCCGTCAAGGCAGTGGTATATTGATATTTTAACGGACAGGGATAAATTTTTAGAAGCCGCCGATCAAATAAACTGGTACCCCGCGTATATGAAAAACCGATATATCGCGTGGGTTAAAAACTTAAAATGGGACTGGTGTATATCCCGCCAGCGCTTTTTCGGGGTTCCTTTCCCGGTTTGGTACTGCAAAGCCTGCGGGGGGGCTGTGTTCGCGGAGGATGAAAAACTGCCGGTAAATCCGCTTGAAACGCGTTATGACGGCGTTTGCGGCTGCGGTTGCGCGGATTTTGACCCCGAACACGCCGTCTTTGACACTTGGGCGACCTCGTCCGTGACCCCGCAGATAAACGAACGGCTCGGCATAAAGCTTACGCCGATGAGCATGAGAACGCATGCCCATGAAATTATACGGACATGGACTTTTTATTCGATTGTCAGAAGCCTTTACCACACGGGGGGAATCCCTTGGAAAGACTTGATGATAAGCGGCTTTGTGCTTGCCAAAAAGGGTGAGAAGCTTAGCAAATCAAAGGGCAATTCCCCGCTCGAACCGGCGGAGCTTATTCGTTTACACTCGGCAGACGCTCTCCGCTATTGGGCGGCAAACGCCCGGCTGGGAACAGACACTTTTTTTGACGCGGACGAGCTCACAGTCTCAAAACGGTTTATAACAAAGCTGTGGAACGCCTCGAAGTTTTCAATCTCGCACCTTTGTGATATTGATTTATCGGCCATACCCGACCTTTTGCCTATTGATAAGTGGATTATTGAAAAGACAAATGAGACGGTCATAAAAGCCGCAAAGCTTTTAAACGAGTATGAGGTCGGCTCCGCAAGGCATGAAATCGACGAGCTTTTCTGGAAGAGCTTTTGCGACAATTATATTGAAATTGTCAAGTCAAGGCTGTACGAACCCGAACTTCACGGCTATGAAGAACGCCGCTCCGGGCAATACGCGCTGTACTATGTTTTGCTTAATATTTTAAAAATGTACGCGGTATATGCGCCGCATATCACCGAATATATTTATTTGCAGTTTTTTAGGTCTTATGAAAAGCTTGAGTCAATCCATCTCACGCGCTGGGAAAAGCCGGTTTCCCCGGACGGGAAGTCTTTGCGGTTTGGGGGAATTGTCACCCAAATCATAGCCGATTCCCGCAAATATAAATCTGAGAATAATCTTTCCTTAAAGGCTGAAATCGACGTGCTTAATATAACAAGTGATCCGGAGTTTGCCGATTGGTTTAAAAAAACCGAAAAAGACCTTTTGGCTTGTGTCAACGCCAAAAGAATCAGTTATCGGTATGAATAAAAAAGTGTCATATTAGTTTAAAACAAAGGCTTTAACAGCAAAGGCGCGGCAAAGCGCAATGAAGCCCGGCGATTTTTACTGCACGACCATGCCGATATCCCTCATGACTTTTATCATCGCGTGATTATTTATATCGGTATTGCATGTGGCTTGTTTTCCATTGTCAAGGATAAACAAAGCGACAAAAGAGCAAACGCTTTTGCCGTAGCCATTGTTTCTGTGTTCCGGGTGCGTGCTGACCGCGCCTATCTCCCAATTGCGGGGCGACATAAATAAAGCCCCGGCAAACGCATAAATACTGCCGTCCTCAACTAAGGCGCAAATCCTCCAGAGCGAAGAACTAAAATCCTCTTTTTTAATTTCATTTTCGGAAAACAACCGGTAATAGTCTTTAATCATTGAAAAATCGCTGTCAAGGTCCAGCCATCGCACTTTATCTGATGGGTAAAAAATCAATTGATCTTTAAAATCCAATTTGCAGCTATAAAACTCTTGCATAAGTCCGGCACTTCCCTCTCATAACATAAAATTGCTGTTTAGGGCATTAGTATAGCAAAAACCTGCCGGAAAAGCAAACTTTGTTTTCAACTGTATTATTTTAAAATCGTTGACATGGCCGATTAACTGTGTTATAGTAATTAAAAATAGTTGTGCTTTTAAGGGAGGTGGCTAATATGACGATTATATACGAAGTATCTGATGCTATATTAGCTGCAAACTTTCATAGCTGAAAAGCGGCATAATGTTTAAACGCATCCGATATGGGTGTGTTTTTTATTTGTATATAATCGTCTTCTTCAAAGCGTTCATTTGGCTTTAACTTAATTTTGAAAGAAGGGCGATATTTTTATGCAAAGATTTAAATCAATTATTCTTCCCATGCAGGGAAAAAGCAAGGATAATCTTCATTGGCTTTACAACGACGCTTATAAACCAATTAGCCCTGAGAAAGAAAAGATATTTTCATACTGCTCGCTGCGATTCAGGTTTGCCGGAACAAATTTCAGAAATTCTGAAAAACTGCTTTTGTTTGTTGAAATCCCCGCCGCTTTCGTTCAAGGAATTTCAACCAACGACAGCATACCGATCGAAAGCTATTTACTTCAAATTCTCTCCCCGGTGATAAATACCCTGAGCAAAGAGTATGTCAACGAGGCAAAAGGTACCCGCGAAAAAGCGCAGTTTAACGCGCAAAACGCGGACGAAAGAATGCTCCGCCGAAGCGGGATTCACTATGACAGTGAAAAAAACTCAGTTATTCTGACGGTTCATTTTAGTGTGCCGCTTGTGAACGCTTTGTCAGTCAACGCAAAAGCGGCGGTGCGTGCCGTCAAAGATATTTTAGAGCATATTGAAAATACAGTAAAATCTCTTGATACTGACGCAATTTCTTCTTATGTTTCCTGTTATCGCAGGCAAGAGCAAATCCGAAGTTTTCTGAAAGCGCGCGATATCTGCGCGTTTGTGGCTGACGGCAGTATTCTGCCGAGAGAAAACGGAACGAAAGAGCAAATGGCTGACGCGGTTCCGTTTTACACTCCGGAGTCACTTAAAACACTCATTCCCCTGGACGACGGGACATCAATTACCGGTATGGGAATAAAGAGCGGGGTGACTGTCATTACGGGGGGTGGGTATTCGGGAAAATCCACGCTTCTTGACGCCATAGAATCGGGGATATACAACCACATCCCCGGCGACGGGCGGGAGTATGTCATTGCAGACGGTAGCGCACTCAAGGTCTACGCCGAAGACGGCAGGCCTGTCAGCTCCCTCGACCTGTCACCTTTCTTCCGCCACTTACCGCAAGGTAAAGATGTCAACTGCTTTTCCACTCTTCACGCCAGCGGAAGTGTATCGCAGGCGGCAAATATTATTGAAGCCGTTTGCGGCGGCGCCGGGCTGCTTCTGATTGATGAGGATAAAAGCGCTACAAACTTTATGATCCGTGACAGAAATATGCGAAAGATTGTAAAAAACGAGCCAATTATTCCGTTTACGGACCGCGTGCGCGAGCTGTATACCGAAAAAGGCGTTTCAACTATTCTTGTAATCGGCGGTTCAAGCGAATATCTTCCCTGTGCTGACAGCGTCATTTTGATGGACGACTACAGGGTAAAGGATATAATCGCGGAAGTCGCCGACCTTGGCGTCCCGCGGGGTGCAGCTTGGCCCGACAGGGCAAGCTGGACAGACAGCCGAAGGCTGATACCAAAGCAAACGGCGCAGGCATTCCTATATTTCCATACTGTCGAAACCGAAAACGAAAAGAAAATTATTCTTGACGATTATAGCGCGGATATAACGCTGCTGACGTCGGTGCGAACGGGCGACCAGATGAACACCCTTGCCTGCGTAATGGAACAGGTTTTGACGGACAAGGAGATTGACGGTGACGAACTCATAAAAAAAGCGGCGGATATGACGGGAAGTATATTTTCGGGCGACGGTTTTGAATCAAAATCTTTACTTGCGGACACAAGATTTAGGTGGTACGGGGAGATCCGCCCGCTTGACGCTTTCTGCTGCGCCAACCGAATGAGGGGTTTGAGTTTTAAAAATGTAAATAAATTCAGGGATTAAAGCCATAAATAAGACCGCCTAAGCAGTTTCTTCAGGCGGTCAAATTTTGTGATATTATAATTGATAACTTGTCTAATATATCATTTGTTTATGGTCAAATTATTCATTTTCTGACTAGATTTTAAGCACAAATACCAAATATCGCTCGAATGCTAATTGTCAAAAAAGTGTGGGCAAATCCATTTGAGCTTTTTTCGCTTAATCGGCGGTTTTTAGCGCAAATCTTTCGCGGTCATTCAATAACAACCAGATTTCTGCCGTTTTCTTTTGCGCGATAAAGGTTTTTATCGGCCGTCTCCAGCAGTTGGTTAAAGCTTTCAACATTATTGTTCGGAAAAGATGTCCCCCCGATGCTCACGGTTATTTTAATATCCTGCAAATTATACGCGAATGACGCTTCCTCAATATATCTTCTTATGCGTTCCGCGATTTTATAGGCGTCTACCGGGGAGGCGCCGGGCAGAACGACGGCAAACTCCTCGCCTCCGTATCTCAAGAACACATCCCCCTCGCGCATCGCGCTTTTGGCTGTCTCTGTCATTTGGATGAGGATTTTATCTCCAACCAAGTGCCCGTAAGTGTCGTTGACCTTTTTAAAGTAATCAATATCAATAATCAAAATTCCCAACGGCTGCGATGTCCGAATCGCCCGCGAAAATTCTTCCTGCAGGCGTAAAAGTCCAAATCTTCGGTTAAAAACGCCGGTCAGAGGGTCGTTCGCGGCAAGCTTTTGAAGCTGGTCATGCGTTATCGCGTTCTTAAGAGCAAGCGAAAGGCCTTGGGAATAAAGCTCTATGTTTGTTTTTCCATCCCTTATAAAAACGTCGGTTCCGGCTATTACTATGACCCCTAAAACCACGCCCTTATATATAATCGGCTCGGCAAGAATATGCCTCGGTCTGAAGTCCAAAAGAATCCCGTTGAGTTGAATATCTTCGGGAAACTCAAGACAAAGCCTTTTTTTATTTTTGAAAACCTGCAGCACGGTATAGTTTTCGACCAAAGTCTCGGGAGTGCTTATGCCGCTTGAGGACAGCAGTTGAAGCTCCCCTTCTTTTTCGATAATAATCGCCCCCGCCAACGCGTTCATGTTGTCTAAAAGACTTCTGAGCGCCTCGGTGGCGAGCTTGTCAAGCTCAAGCTTGCTCGAGAGCATTTCGCTGAACTTTTTAACGGATTCCTCCGTGGTGAACGCCATATGCAAAGCGCCCACCAAAGAGTTAAAAGCGTTCGCGCACTCTCCTATCTCATCGTTTGCCAGCACCTTAATATAACAATCCGAAACAATGCAATCGGCCATTGTATCCGAATTTGATCTTTTCAGAAGCCGTTTCTCAACTTTCGTCATATGTGTGCCGAGGTCTTTCAGCTTTGCCCCCACTATTGTTTTCGCGAGAAAAATATTGAAAATCCCGACTATGATTCCCGCCGTTATGCACATGGTAAAAAACAGGGGATTGATTACGGTATCAGCCTCGACATCAGTCACAAACAGCACAAAAAAAGGGAAAATAACGCCTATAAGCGCGCCAAACCCTATCATAAAAAAAGCAAGGATATTAAAAATTTTATACTTAGTCATTTGTCATTTTTCACCGCGTGTTGTATTATACAACCGAATTTCCTTTTCAAAACTTTTTACTGTTAAATATGTATTTCTAATTATATATAAAGTCCTGTTAAAAGTCAACCTGCAAGATTCCGGCTTTTGGTAAACATTCGGGCGGTCAAATTTTGTTATATCAGAGTTGATATATTGCCTAATATGTTATATAATTATAGCCAAATAATTCATATCACTATGGGAAAGCGTTTTTATAAGAAAGGAAAAAAATGAATAAGTTTATTTGCGTTTTTGTTTGTATTTGTGTTTTTGTTTTCGTCACCGCTCTCGCGCTTTTGGCTTTTACCGCCTGTGGCATCCCGGGGGAAGTCCCGGACTCTTCATCGGCGGATATAAAATCAAACCCGGCAAACAACTCCGAAACACAAGAGGAATCGCCGGCCGCGTCGGAGGAAGAGGCCGATTTAATGTATGATATATTCCGCGGCGGGTTTCCGATAGCATGGTCCGGGGAATGGTTTATTTATGTTGACGGAGAAAAATGCCTTGGGAGGGTGAAAGCCGACGGGAGCGAGAGAAGCCGGCTATCGGAAGATAAAACAAACGAAAACTGTCTGCTTTTACAAGGCGATACCGTGTACTACGCCAACGAAAGCGACGGAAACAAGCTTTATTCCATTAAAACAGACGGAACGGACAGGATAAAGCTTTGCGACGACGAGCTGTATTTAACCGGAATTATGTACTATAGCGACAGGATATATTACAGAACCAATACAGACAAACACAAAGCGCTTTATTCAATCAAAACGGACAAAAGCGAAAGGATTAAGATTGAAGATGAAATTGATATGGTTTTGGCTTTTGAAAATGATGTTATTTATTACATCAGCGGGGCTTTTAGTAGTTATAACAGCATCGCGGTATTAAAGCGCGCAAACACAGACGGCACGGATATACAGCAGCTTACAAATGCCGAAACCGAAGTTTACGGCTTTGCCGATGGCCGAATAATATACTATGAAGTTACGGATGACGCGACATACAGCATGAAAACAGATGGAACCGACAAGCAGGTTGTCATTGCCGAAAGAGCCGGATATCAGGCGCTGTTCGGGAATTACTTATACTTTGCCAACTACGGTGACAACGGTTATCTTTATCGCGTCAAGAGCGACGGCACGGGTAAAGATAAGCTTGCCGATATAAAACCAAATAATATATTCGTGATAAACGGAGAAGTAATATTCTTTATCCGTAACGGAGAAACGGCCTCATCTAATCTGCTTAATTCGGACGGTTCATATAAAACAATAACCGAAAACATTTTTGAGATTGTATTGGAATGCGACGACGGCTTTTTCTTTAAAACAACCGAATCTGACGGAGTAAAACTGTATTTCTACGCGTTTGCATCCGGCACTTCAACAGATATCGGTTATATCGAATAAAAAAATAAGCGGTTGCCGTAAATGCTGCAAATCATCACGACAACCACTTTTAAACCTGTTAATTTATTTACCGCCAAACTAAAGGTTGCTTAACCGCCCCCCTTGTTTATATGACCGTAACCTTGCTCATATCATGCTCATGCGGCTTTTTACCGGTTTTTACATTGCCAATCAAAATCGCGATACAAAACTCATAGCCCTCCGGAATCCGCGCACGCTTTTTAAACTCAAAACTCCGCGAACCGGAAAGCGGAATGCCCGCCATGCCGCAGATAACGCTGCCGAGACCAAGCGAATGGGCGGCAAGCGTGACGTTCTGGGTGAGAATACCGCAGTCCATTTGCGCCCACTTTGAACTGTCAGACGAGACCACCACCATACAAGGGGCGTTGTAGAACAGCTTTCCGCCGCGCTCCATAATTCGTTTGTAGCCGGATTTATCCTCGGCGGCGCCGATAATGCTTATGCCCTCGGCGTCTAACTCGTCAATAAGCGGCTTGTCGGTAATCACGGTAACATGCCACGGCTGGCGATTCATGGCGCTGGGCGAAGCAAGCGCGGCTTTGATGAGTAATTTGATTTGCTCATCCGTGGGCGGCGTATCCGCGAAACTACGGCATGAAAAGCGTTCTAAAATGGTTTTCATTGTTTCGTTCATATCATTTCTTCTCCTTCTTTATCATGATAATCATGATATTTGCATGTTCGGAACCGAATAATTTACGATAAGTGGTAAATATGGTTTGGTGTATTTTTTGCGCAGCTGATAATTTCTTTTATCTAACCGGCGTTTAAAATTTCCGCGAATAAATAATGTTGTCATGTAAAATAGATATGCTGGATAAAATATACGCGGGTGAACTCAACATTACGGCGTTTAAATCTACTTAATTCTACTGTATTTATTATAACAAAAACCTGCCGAAAAAGCAATATCAGCTTATTTGACAGGTTTTAATTTTGTTATTGGCTGAAAAAAAAGCTAAAGATATTTTTGTAATAAATTATTAATGATATTGACAAGTCAAAAAATTGTTGGTATAATCCCCGCGTTACGATAAATTTTCGTTTTTCGATATGAGGCAACGATAACGCATTCAGTTTTGCGTGCTTTTGCTGCTTTGATAACAACAGAAGGGGAGGCGCTTGTGAACGGTTTTTTACTTGCGATTTCTATATCATCTATGGTGTTGCAAGACACGATTTTAAATCGCGAAGGGAAAAAGGGGCTTAATGAGTCAAGCGAGTTTTTCCGTTTTCAGACGATAATGTTTTTGCTTTGCGCCGCGGCACTCGCCCTGCCCGCCATTCGGGGGGGCGTTTCGCTGTACACAGCCGCTTTCGGTTTTGTTTTCGGAATTCTGACTGCCTTTCTTTATCGATTCAAGGTGCGCGCTTTAGCGTCGGGACCCATGCATATCACGGTATTGCTGATAACGTCATCGCTAATAATACCGGCATTATCCGGAGTTTTATTTTTCGGCGAAAAATTTAGCGCTCCGAAAATGGCCGCTTTGCTTATCCTCATCGCATCGATCTACGTTTCGGCCGCTGAAAAAAGGGCGGGAAAAGCAAACAAAAAATGGTTGGGAAATTGTATGGCCGCGTTCGCCATTTCGGGCGCTGTAGGTATTTTACAAAAAATGCATCAAAGCTCGGACCACAAGGGCGAACTGTGCGGCTTTCTTTTTTTATCATTTGCGTGCGCTTTTGTCGTCTCGTTCATTTCGTCTGAACGGTATCCCGCGAAAAAACCGCTTGCCGGAAAAAGCGTCTGCGCGGCGCTTGTGTGCGGGTTGTGTATGCTAACTATGAATATTTTTAACCTGAAGCTTTCGGGAATACTGCCCAGCCAGTTATTTTTCCCAATTGTCAACGGCGGCACCATTGTTTTTGGAACCGTTATTTCGCTCGCGGGCTTTCGCGAAATAATCACGAAAAGGCAAATAGCGGGGATTCTTGGAGGAATTATTTCTATCGTCGCTATCGCTTTGTTTTAAATTTTATAAAAAATTTTTCATTTTATTAAAATTGTGTTGACAATGTTTTATTCGTGTGATATACTATTTTTGCGTAACCGATAACGCACTCAATTTATAGGCACTGTAAAGTTAAAATGAAAAACCAGTCACAATGATTAAGCAACGAGCAAGTAACTCCGTTTTTGTTTTTTGGTAAGATTAAGCCCAGCGACCTGAGCGGGAGTGGAGCCGTTAAGAGCGG
>JBAYZO010000034.1:0-18723 GCA_041672465.1 Eubacteriales bacterium | reverse complement strand
ACTATTCGGAAATAGAGGGCTTCGCCGCCTCCACCGCGCCCGGACATAAGGGAAGACTGTATTTTCTTCAAATCGCCGGGCGGGGGGTGTACTGTTTTTCCGGCAGGGTGCATTTTTATGAGGGAAAGGGCATTGACAAAGTCGTCTTCCCGGTGAGGGTTATGGGCTTGGCGGGGGTCACGGGTTTGTTTTTATCAAACGCCGCCGGAGGAATAAACAAAACCTTTAAACCCGGCGAGCTGATGCTTATAAAAGACCATATTAATTTTATTCCAAACCCGCTTGTCGGCGCCAACGACCCGGCGCTGGGCGTGAGGTTCCCCGATATGACAACAGCCTATGACGCGGTCTACCGCGAATACGCGAAAATTATCGCGAGGGATATCGGGATAACGCTGAGGGAGGGCGTTTATGTCGGGGTCACCGGCCCGTCTTACGAGACGCCGGCGGAAATCGAGGCGTACAGGCGAATGGGAGCCGACGCGGTGGGAATGTCCACGGTTCCGGAGGTTATCGCCGCCCGCCACGCGGGAATACGAGTAGCGGCGGTGTCGCTCATAGCAAACGCGGCGGCGGGGCTTAACGAAACGCCGCTAAGCGAGGAAGAAGTTATTGAAGCGGGGAGAAAAGCCGCGGATATGTTCGGGGTTTTCGCGGAAAAAATGCTGTCGGCGATAAACGGAGCGATCTCCCTGTGAGGACGCTTTACTTTGACGGCGAAAAATCATCTCTTATGGCAATAGACCAGACAAAATTGCCGTCGGAACTGAAATATATTGAAATTTTCACCCCCCGGCAGTTGTTTGAGGCGATAAGCACGCTCGCCGTGCGCGGCGCGCCGGCTATCGGGGTCGCGGCGGCGCTTGGGCTTTACGCCATTGCCCTAAGGTTGGAAGACAAAGACACACGCGGGTTTAGGTATTCGTTTAAAAAAATCGCGTCTTTTATTTCGTCCTCCCGCCCCACGGCAGTCAACCTGTTTACTTCCTGCGGGAGGATGATTGCATCGCTGGAGTACGGGGAGAGCATTGAGGAAATAAAAGCCTCCCTTAAAAAAACGGCGTTTGACATTGAGAGAGAAGACGTCGAGATGTGCCATGCCATAGGCAGGCACGGGCAGGCGCTTATTAAAGACGGCGCGAGAGTGCTCACCCACTGCAACGCCGGTTCGCTCGCGGCGGTGGAATACGGCACGGCGCTCGCCCCGGTGTATGAGGCGGTAAAAAACGGCAGAACTGTTCACGTCTACGCCGGGGAGACCCGCCCGCTGCTTCAGGGGGCGCGGCTGACCTGTTTTGAGCTTACGCGGGCGAAGATCAAAACTACGCTGATCTGCGACAGCGCCGCTTCCTTTCTTATGCAAAGCGGGGGGGTTGATTTAGTCATCGTGGGCTGCGACAGAATGGCGAAAAACGGCGACTTCGCCAATAAAATAGGCACGCTCTCGCTGGCGGTCAACGCCGCGTATTACGAAGTGGACTTTTATGTCGCGCTTCCGTCGTCAACCTTTGACGAGAACCTCCCCGACGGCAAGGGAATTATAATTGAGGAAAGAAAGCCAGAAGAAGTGACGGATATGTTTTTTTCATCCCCAATCTCCCCCGCGGGGGTGGGGGTTTATAACCCGGCGTTTGACATAACCCCCCACACGCTGGTCACGGGGTATATCACCGAAAAAGGAATTTTTAAAAAGCCGCCGATTTAAAGGCCGGCAACAAGACATAACGCTTTACAATTTACACATTTCACCTGACTTTCGCAAAAGGAAGGAATGTCTTTATGAAAATACTTATTATCGCCAACCTAAAGTCGGGAAAAGGCAGGGCGGCGGATCTTCTCCCCGCCATAAAGCAAGTGCTAAAACCCGATAACGAGCTTAAAATCTACCTCACCGCCGAAAAGCAAAAAACCATAAGCTTTGCCGCCGCCAACGCGGACAACTTTGATTTTGTGGTGGTGGTGGGGGGGGACGGCACGCTCAGCGAGGTTATAAACGGTTTTGCCGTCAAGGGCAGCAAAACCCCCCTCGGCTATATCCCCGCGGGTTCGACAAACGACTTCGCCTCGTCGCTCGGGCTGGAAAAAGACCCGATCGCGGCGAGCGGGAACTTCCTTAAAATGAGGATTAAAAGCATTGATATCGGCTGTTTTAATTCCGCTTGCTTCACCTATGTGGCGGCGGCGGGGGTGTTTTCAAAAACCTCCTACGCCACTCCGCAGGAGCTTAAAAAAAGGCTTGGCAAGTTCGCGTATATGCTTGGCGGGGTGACTTCAATCCCCACGGCAAGGCCTATCCATTTAAGGGCGGAGGTTGACGGAAAGACATTTGAGGACGATTACTTTTTGGCGCTGGTTTCAAATTCCTACTGTATAGGCGGGATGCTGAAATACGATAAAAATCTAATTTCCCTTGACGACGGCAAGCTTGAGGTCATGCTTGTAAAAGAACCCGAGAACGCGAATGAGCTCGGCTCGCTGCTGAAAGACATACTATACCGCAACTTTGACGGAGGATATATCGATTTCGCCTCCGGGTCGAATATTGTGATAACCTCCCCAAAGAAAATCGCGTGGTCGCTTGACGGCGAGTTCGGCGGGGAGCACGACAGGGCGGAAATAAAAGTCTGCCCAAAGGCGCTTAACCTTTTGGTTTAAGTTTGGTCTGAAAAAGCTTTGCCCGAATAGCGCGAACCCGTAAAACCCGCAAAAAACACCCCCCGGCGAGCGGCAAAAAAGCATTGACAAGCTTTTTTCTTTGTGTATAATAGGTATGTTGACTAAAAAACCAAAAACCAATTAAAAATAAAAATATAAACCCGTCCTACGGAGGTATCATACATGAACTATACCCGCGCGGTGGGCTCCGCCCGCTTTATACTCGTACTCCTTGTTATCGCCCTGACCTTATGTCTGGCTGTCTTTGGCTATTCGACTTGGGGGCTGGGCGGGGTTTTTGACAAGGGCACCATTGTGCTGGGTCTTGACCTTCAGGGCGGCTCTGTCATAACTTTCAGGGCTATCCCTATAGAAGGGGAGGAGGTTTCGTCGGCCGGCATGGCTTCCGTCTACACCGCCATGCGCACCCGTCTTGACAACGCCAACCTAAAAGAAGCAAACTGCTATCTCGTCGGCGACGATATGGTGACTATTGAAATCCCCGGCGACTCCGACCCAAACAAGGCGGTTCAAGACTTCGGAGCGACGGGGCTGCTCACGTTCAGGGCGTATGACAGCGCCACCGGGGACTACACAAAAATTGTGCTTACCGGCGACGACGTGGCAAACGCCGCCGCTCTTCAGCAACAGCAAAACGACGGCACCATTCAAAAAGTCGTGTCCCTTTCTTTTACAAGCGCGGGTTCGCAGAGGTTTTATGAGGCGACAAAAACGGCGGCGTCTCTTGTCGGCGAGGGGCATAACTATATTGCCATTTATATGGATGAAAACCAGCTCTCCCGCCCGTCGGTCAGCGAGCCCATCGAGGGCGGCAACGCCGTGATATCCCAGCCGGGCGGCATGGAGGCCGAGTACGCCTCGATGCTGGCGGGGAACATAAACGCCGGCGCGCTTAAATACGACCTTGAGGAAGCGTCTATCCGCACCGTGGGACCCACGCTCGGCGAAAAATCGCTCTCAACCTCATTAAAAGCGGGGGCGCTCGGAATACTGCTCGTCATAATTTTTATGATTGCCGTCTACCGTATGCCGGGGGTCATGGCGTCAATCGCGCTTGTGGCGTACACGGCTTTGTTTATGCTAATGCTTTCAATTTCCGGGGCTAACCTCACCCTGCCGGGAATCGCGGGGATAATACTTTCCATAGGAATGGCGGTTGACGCCAACGTGGTTATTTTTGAGCGAATGAAAGAAGAGCTGCGGAGCGGGAAGTCCGCCATGGCGGCCATAAAAGCGGGGTATTCCAAGGCTTTCTCGGCGATATTTGACTCCAACGTCACCACTCTTATCGCCGCCGGGGTTTTGTACTTTTTAGGCTCGGGCACAATACAGGGCTTTGCGGTGACGCTTAGCTTCGGCGTTATAATATCTTTTTTCACCGCCCTTGTGGTTACAAAAACGCTGCTTAAGCTGGGCTGCGCCATGGGGTTTACCGCCGACAGGCTTTTCGGCGTTGAGAGGAGCGTAAAACCATGAAAAAGCTTTTGAATTTTGACGTCATTAAAAACTCAAAACCCATTCTCTTAATAAGCGCGGCGCTGGTTTTAATAGGCATTTGCTCAATGCTCCTCATCGGCTTTAACATTGATATTGATTTTTCCGGCGGAACGGAAATCCAGCTCGACATAGGCCGCGAGATAACGGCTCAAGACTGCGGCGATATCAACGGAATTATCGAGGAACTGTTCGGCAAGCAATATGTCTCGTCCACCACAAAAGACCTAAACATCACATCTCTCGCCATTATCCGCACCGGAACCGCCGAGCTGACTTCCGAACAGCAGGACAAACTGTTAAAAGCCCTTGACGAATTTTTCGGTATAAACCACACGGAGAGCACAAACTTCCAGATAAACTATATTTCCGCAATTATCGGCGACCAGCTTAAGAGGACGGCGATCAAAGCGGTTTTAATCGCAATCGTGGGTATGCTTTTATATATCGCCATTAGGTTTAAATCAATTGAATCGGCGCTGGCGGCAATTGTCTGCCTTGCTTTTAACTCGTTTATAATGCTCGCCGTCTATTCGGTGTTTCAAATCCCCGTCGACTCAAACATCATAGCGGCGCTCCTCACGATACTCGGGTATTCGATAAACGCCACCATTGTTATATTTGACCGCATACGCGAGAACAGACAGCGCGAGGGCGGCGAAAAACCCTTTGCCGTTATAGTCGCCGATGGCACAAAGCAGACCATGGGGCGTTCTCTCAACACAACCCTCACCACGCTGTTCACCATAACCATGGTGTTTATATTCGGAGTTCAGTCAATCCGCAACTTTGCTTTCCCGCTTATAATCGGCATTGTCGCCGGTCTTTTCTCTTCCGGGTGCCTGTCGGGGTATTTATGGCTTAAGATATCCGAGGTGTTCGAGCCGATAAGGGAAAAGAGATTGCAAAACAAAAAAAAGAAAAAACAAAGAGCTTGATTTTTTCTAAAATAAAAAGCCCCGCCATAGGCGGGGTTTTTTGGCGCTGTTAGGCTTAAGCCCAGAACATCTCGCTTGGTTTTGACTGAGAAATTATACATTCCTTTAAAAACGAAACCGCTTTTGAAAGCCCCTCGTCGTTGGTCATAACCGAATCCTCATGCTCTATTGACAGTATGTCGTCATAGCCGATAAGCCTTAGGGTGGAGATAAACTCTTTCCAGTAATCAAAGCCGTTGCCATAACCGACGGTGCGGAAGATCCATGACCTCTCAAGCTCTTCCGAGTAATGCTTTGTGTCAAGCACTCCGTTGCGGGAGGTGTTCAGCGAATCAATCTTTGTGTCCTTGGCGTGGACGTGATAGACGGCGTCTTTCAGCAGCCTTGCCGCCAGCGAGGGGTTAATCTGCTGCCAAATTAAATGCGAGGGGTCAAGGTTGGCGCCGATAATATCCCCCACGGCGTTCCTCAGCTTTAGGAGGGTTTCCGGGTTATAAGCGCAAGGTCCCGGGTGCATTTCCAAAGCCACCTGAGTTACGCCGTAATCCCTGCAGGTCTTTACGGTTTCTTCCCAGTAGGGGATAAGCACATCCTCCCACTGGTATTTTAGGATTTTCGAGTAGTCGTCCGGCCAAGGGCAGGTCGCCCAGTTGGGGTATTTTGAGCCCGGCGAGTCTCCCGGACAGCCCGAAAACGCGATAATTCGCTTTACGCCTAACTTTTCGGCAAGCCTCACGGCGTTTATAAAATCGTCGTGGAACGCCCTCGCCTTGTCTTTGTCGGGGTGAATGGGGTTTCCGTGGCAGGAGAGAGCCGAAAGCTCAAGCCCGCTTTGGCCGACAGTTTCTTTAAAAGCCTTTAGCTCGTCGGGGGAGGACAAAAGCTTTGCCGGGTTGCAGTGCGCCTTTCCCGGGTAGCCGCCCGCGCCGATTTCCACCGCCTCAATGCCGATGCCGCGAAAGTGTTCGAGCGCTTTTGTCAGCGGAAGATTGCTCAGCAGCACGGCGCATACGCCGATTTTCATTTATAAATCACTCTGCCTTTCTTTAGAATTAGTCCAAAAAGGTTTGTATTTTTATACAAAGTAAAACGGTTTGCCCGTCTTCGCCGAAACGTATATCCCGTCAAGAATCCTTGAAACGCAGTACGCCTGCTCCGGGGTGACAAACGGGGTTTTGTCAAGGGTCACGGCGTCAAGCCACAGCCGTGCCTCCCTGTCCTCGGGGAGCTCGTTGGCGGCGCCGTCATAAAACGCCGCCCCGCCCGCGGCGAGGTTGGGTTTGAGCACAAACTGCCTGCCGTTGCGTATCCCGTTAAGCCTTACGCCGTCGTTCATGTCAAGCCCGCCTGCCGTCCCGCAGAGGGTGGTCACGGCCTCTCTCGCGTCAAGTATGTTAAGCGCCCACGACGACTCAAGCAGCACGGTCGCGCCGTTTTCCATGACAATAAAGCCAAACGCCGAGTCTTCAACCGTAAAATCTTCTTTCTTCCAATCGCCCCAGTCGTTGCCGGAGGGGAAGACGTTCCCTAACTTTTTATAGGTAGTTCCCACGCAGTAAGCGGGGGAGAAGTTATCCATACACCACAGCGTGAGGTCGAGCGCGTGGGTGCCGATATCGATAAGCGGCCCGCCGCCCTGTTCGTATTCGTTGAGGAACACCCCCCAAGTCGGCACCGCCCGCCTGCGGAGAGCCGTCGCTTTGGCGAAATAAATCTCCCCCAAGGCGTTATTTGTTACTTCCATTTTGGCGTAGAGCGAATCGGCGCGGTGGCGGTTCTGGTAGCCTATGGTCAGCTTTTTGCCGGTTTTCTTTGAGGCGTCAAGCATTTTTTTGGCTTCCTCGGCGTTTATCGCCATCGGTTTTTCGCACATGACATGCTTTCCCGCCTCAAGGGCGGCGACGGTGATAAACGAGTGACTGCGGTTTGGGGTGAGAACGTGAACCACCTCAATGCTTTTGTCTTTTAGAAGCTCCTTGTAGTCGGTATAGACCCGGGCGTCTTCTGTGCCGTACTTAAGCGCCGCTTTCTTCGCCCTTTCCTCAATGATGTCGCAGAACGCGACTATGCTCGCCCTCTTTTGCCGGGAAAGCGCCGGCAGATGCTTGCCGTTGGCTATCCCGCCGCAGCCGATAATTCCTATTCGCACTTTAGCCGTATTTTCCGCCATGAATAAAACTCCTTTTTGTTTTTATTGTTTTATATTTGTAAATTATGGGAATACTAAATTTGAGTCATAAATAAATATTGCCGATTATTTCACAAAAAGCACTAAAAAGAATTAAAAACCAAAACTTTTTTTGTATTTTGTAGAATTTTTACATTTAGAGCAAACTTTTTCGCCTTTAAAAGCGTAATAAGTAATAGAGGGTTAAATCCGGTTATTAACGCGAAGAAGAAACCAAAAAACAACAATCCTTTTTAATTTTTGGAGGTGTGATATGAAAAAAGCCGTTATGCTCATCACCGCGCTGTCGGTGGCGTTCTCGCTTGCGTTTGTGCTGGTGAGAAAAATCAAAAGACATAAGAGCGTGAGCGATATTGTCAGCGAGGGCGCCGCGTCGGCGGCGTAAGCGCTTACGCGAAACGCGGAGCATGTCAAAAGACTAAAGCAGTTCTTTGTCAATTTTAAGCCCAAAGCTCTCGCAGGCGGTTATCAGCGTATCGCGGGAAATCGGGCAGGGCGGTTCTTTAAACCCCGCCGAAAGTATTTTAAGGTAGATACCCGCGTATTTTTCCGCGGTGTCAACGAGCGAAAATGCGTGGGAAAAGCTTTCCCCCACCGAAAAAACCCCGTGATGCGCCCAAACCACCAATTTAAAGCGGCTGAGCGCCGCCAGCGTGTCTTGGGCGAGAAGATCGCTCCCCGGGACCCTTTCCCCCATCGCTCCGATCCCCTCGGGGAAGGTTAGGGCGCATTCCGTGCCCGAAAACCACAGCGCTCTTGTAAAGGCTGCCGGGCTGGGCGGGAGAATAAAAGACAGGGCGATAAGGTGTTCCGGGTGGGAGTGATACGCTACCTTGCGGCAGGGTTCGCCCTGCTTCCCAAGCGCGCCGAGGTGGGAAGAAAGCTCGCTTGTGGGTTTTGAGCCAACCCCGCCCCAGACAATAAAATACCCTTTTTTATCGCTTGATATTTCAATTATCAAAAGGCTTTCGGTTGGGGCGGCGTCAATCTCGCCTATTTTACAGCCGCTTGCGGTGACAAGAAAAAATCCCTCCGTATCGGCCGTAAAACCCTTTGAAAACGGGACAAAAGTTTTTTGGTTAAAAAAAACGGCGGCTTTGGTGGCTTCGTCTTTGTTAAGCCGATAACTAAGGTTGCCGGCGTTGTTCTCATGCCAGCCGAGGGACGAAACCCTGCCGAAAAAGTTCAGGGCTTCTTTAATAAATTTAAGCTCAAGCATTTAAAAAGCCCCTTTCTAAAGTACCTCTTCGCGGTTAATTTTAGCATATTAAAGCTTTAAAAGCAATAGTTTAACGGTAAAATAAAAGCCGTCGCCGCCGTAAAAAGCCAAGGCGGCAGGGGGGCGGATATGCTTTTTCGCCTTAAAAACCGTCTTTATCGCCGGCAAGAGGGTTGCGGTCAAGCTTCGCCGCGTCAAAGCTGACCTTGTTTGAAATTTTCTCAAAATCAAAGATATCAAGCTCCTCCCCCCGTAAAATCGGGGGTATATTTAACCCCTCAAGCGCGGCGCTGAGCTCGTCTTTGGTATAAATATGCTTTAAAAGCGGGTAAAGCGAGTTTAAAACCGTCTTCCGCCGAAGCTTAAAGGAAAAGTCAATAATTTTATAAAATAAGTCCTTATTTTCTGGGTTTACAGCCGATTCTTTTCGGATCGACAACAGCACAACGGCGGAGTTAACCTTTGGTTTCGGCGAAAAGCTGGCAGCCTTGACGTCAAAAAGCTTTTTCGCCTCTGCGTGTACGGAGGTCAGAACGGATAGCCGCGAATAGCTCGGACAGCCTTTTTTGGCGTATAGCTTCATGGCGAACTCTTTTTGAACCATAAGCGTTATCGTGTCAAAGCACTCGCTGTGCATAAGCAGTTTAGCTACAATTTCGGCGGCTATGTTATAGGGAATATTGGCGCAGACGGCAACCGGCAGGCCGGGAAAACGGCTCTTGACAAGACTTTCTATGTCAATCTTTAAAAAATCGTCTTGTATAATTTCCACGTTTGAGCCGGAAAAACGCTCTTTAAGCGGAAGAGCCAGCTCGCCGTCGATTTCCACCGCGACGACTTTTTTTGAAACCTCCGCCAAAAACCGGGTGAGTATCCCCCTGCCCGGGCCGATTTCAATAACGCCGTGGCCTTGGGTTATCCCCGAGAGCCCGGCGATTTTTTCGGCTATCGCGGGGGAGGTGAGAAAGTTCTGCCCGTAACGCTTTTTCGGCCCGCTCATGTAATGTCCTCACCCGAAAAAAGCGAAAGGTTTTCTAAAATAACCTCTTTTTTCCGCCATGAAAAGGGGTAGAGCGAAAAAACTTCGTCTGGCATGTTTTTTATAAAATCATAAGATATATCGCCGATAAAGCCGTTTATAAAATAATCGTCGCCGCAAAGGGCGATATCCCTGTTATAAGGGCAGACGTCCTGACAAATGTCGCACCCCCAAACCACCTTGTGCTTTTTTAAAAGCTCAAGCTCGTCCGGCGATTTTTTAGTTTTTTGGGAAACCGCCGAAAGGCACTTTTCCCTGTCAAGGAAAGCATACCCGCCCGAAACTGTCAGAGCTCCCGTGGGGCAGAGTTTTACGCATTTGTCGCAGCCGGCACAAGCTTTCGGGGCGGCATCGGCGGGCGCAAAGAGCTTGTCCGTTATCACCCCGCCCAAAAACACAAAAGTGCCGTATTTTTTGGTTATCAAAAGCGTGTTCAGCCCTCTTATCCCAAGGCCGGCAAGGAGCGCTGCTTCTTTTTCGTTAATCGGGGAGCGGTCGGAATAAGAGTCAAAAAAACACCCCGGGAAAGCGGCTTCCAAATCTCTCGCCAAGCTTTCAAAAAGAGCGGCGAAACGAGCGTGATAGTCGCGAACCCGCGCGTAGGCGGACATATTAAACTTGTCCTTTTGCTTATGGCCGCTCTTGTAGGGGAGCGCCAAAACAATAACGCTCTTCGCGCCCTTTTGTTTTAGCGTGTCGTAAAGCCGTTGGTTTACCGGGGTGAGCTTTTCAAAATCCGCCACCCCGAACAAATCAACGCCGTTTTGTTTTATTATTTTTTCAAGCGTTGCGTTTTCCATGTTTTTTGACGAAAGTTTTAGGGGCATTTTACTTTTTGTTTTGTTTTGACGCGTAGTTCCACGCGTCGCGGCACATCTCGTCAACCCCGCGGAGCGCGGTAAAGCCAAGCTCTCTTTTTGCCTTTGACGGGTCGGCGTAGCAGGCGGCGATATCGCCCGGGCGCCTTTCGGCAAACGAATAATTAACCTTGACGCCGTTCACCTTTTCAAATGCAGAGATAAGCTCCAGCACCGAAAGCCCCTTGCCCGTTCCTAAGTTATAGGTATAAACACCGGGGTTTCGGGCGTTTTTCAGCGCGGCGGCGTGGCCGGCCGCAAGGTCAAGCACATGTATGTAGTCGCGCACTCCCGTGCCGTCGGGGGTGTCGTAGTCGGTGCCGCAGACCTTAAGGGGAATCTCCCCCAAAGCCGATTTAATTATCAGCGGCATTAGGTTATTGGGAATCCCGCTTGGGTTTTCCCCCAACAGCCCCGATTCATGCGCGCCGATAGGGTTGAAATAGCGGAGCAGCGTGGCGGAAAAAGCCGGGTTCGCCCTTTGAAAATCGGTTATTATTTTTTCGTTCATCAGCTTTGTCTCGCCGTAGGGGTTAAAGGCGGAAAGCGGAAAATCCTCTTTTATCGGCAGGCCGGCGGGCGAGCCGTACACCGTGGCGGATGATGAAAAAATCAGCGCTAACACCCCGTGCTCAAGCATGGTCTCAAGCAGGGAAATGGTTGACATAATGTTGTTTCTGTAATATTCAAGCGGTTTTTCCACCGATTCCGCCACCGCTTTAAACCCGGCGAAGTGGATAGCGGCGTCAAAGCTGTTTTCGTCAAACAGAGCGCCGAGACTTTTTTTGTCGCAGACGTCTATTTTATAAAACTTAGGGGTTTTCCCCGTGATTTGGGAAATATTTTGAAGCACCCCGATTCCCGAGTTTGAAAGGTTGTCGGCAATGACGACCTCGTGACCCTGATTTATCAGCGCCGCCGTTGTATGCGAGCCGATAAAGCCCGTCCCGCCCGTAACAAGAATTTTCATTTTACAAACCACTCCTTTTTTCGTTAATCTGTACGATATTTAAAAAATATGTATTAAAAATCTTAATGCGTGTATTCAAGTATTTTGATATTCGAGCCAAGCTTTTTTCTAACGGCGCTTATCATTTGCTCACGGTGAGGGCAGGGGAATCCGATAGGGTTTCCCTTTGTCACGCAGGAGGCGAGTACAATGGTGTCCGCCCCCCGTTTTACCATTTCAAGCGCCCTTGTCACCGCCCTCTTGCCGGGACATCCGCCGCAGGTTACAAAGCCTATTATCTCAATGGTCTCTCCATCGTCAAGACTGCTAAAAACCCCCGATTTTTCTTTTATTATCTTAAAATCGGTGGTTCCCGGACACATGTCCTCAGTCTGCATACACCTGATTATGCCTATTTTCATTTTATGTTCGCCCCTTTTTACCATATAATATCACACGCATATCCGCTTTACAATAAGCAAGTCATAATTTTGTTATTTTTTACTGTTACCCCCTCATATATTAGCATATAAGCAAAGGAGGGGTTAGTATTTACCAGTTAGAAGACAGGGCGGTCAGGATAGCCGTTTATATGCTTGAAAACATGTCTACCGTCAGAGCGGCGGCGGGGGTTTTCGGGGTTTCAAAATCAACCGTGCATAAAGACGTAACCGAAAGGCTTAAATCTCTTGACGGCGTCCTTTACAAAGAAATGGCAAAGCTTATGGAAATCAATAAAAGAGAGCGGCATATCAGGGGCGGGCAGGCGACAAAACTAAAATACCAAAACGCCAAGCCGGGCTTGCCATACGGCGCGGGGGCTTAGGCTGTAGGCGCGAGCGCAAGCATATAACCAAAAAAGGTTGACAAATTATAACAAATGATGTATTATTGTACTGCGTTGATAAGTTTTTATGTTTTTCCTTTATTAATATAACAAAAGCGGCTCCGCCGCGTTGCGGAAATAGAAATAAACACGAAACAGCGAGAAAAGCGATAAAAAGAAAAAAAGGGGGAGTCAAAATGTCTAAGCGCGTGCTTGTCATTGGCAGCGCCAACATTGATTTCGTGCTGAGCGCCGACAAATTCCCCGTCGCGGGCGAAACAATAATAGCCGACGGCACATACAGCTATATTCCCGGCGGCAAGGGAGCCAACGCCGCCGTCGCGGCGGCGCGGCTTGGCGGGGAGGTTGTGTTTTGCACAAGAGTGGGCGATGACGCTTACGGGGACAGGCTTTACAAAATCTACGCCGAAAACGGCATAGACCGCCGCTTTGTCAAGGTTGACCCGACAGAGCAGACGGGGCTCGCGGTGGTGATGGTAGAGGGCGGGGGTCAAAACCGCATTATTGTCTTCCCCGGCGCGAACAAATCAATCGGCGAAAGCGACATAGAGTCGTCTTTTCTGACATATCCCGATATCGCGGTGACAAATTTGGAAATCTCGTCTATCGCCGTCGAGCTCGCCTCAAGGCTTGCCGAAAAAGACCGCGTCCCGTTTGTCCTTGACTGCGGCGGCGTTTCAAGGGGTTTTACCCTAAAAGGCGTCAAATGCGCCGAGATTGTCTCCCCAAATGAGATTGAAACCGAAATTTTAACCGGCATCCGCCCCGATTCGCTTGACAATTGTCTTAAGGCGTGCATTAAGCTCTGCAACCTCACGGCGATAAAATACGCCGTGCTCAAGCTTGGCGCGCGGGGCTCTTATATCTATGACGGCAAGTATTGCGACATTTGCGGCCCGTATGAGGTCGACGCCGTTGACAGCACCGCCGCCGGCGACGCTTTTACTTCGGCGCTCGCGCTTGAATACTCGCGGAACGGCGGGGATATTTATTCCGCCTGCCGCTACGCCAACGCCGTGGGAGCCCTCACCGTCACAAGGCGGGGGGCGATAAGCTCGCTGCCGACGGAGGGCGAGGTCAGGGTGTTTATGTCGGAGCATATGCAGATTTAAGTCGTATCTTTTAACTAAACTTAATGAATATATAACAAAAGGGGCGATCTCGCCCCTTTTGTTGTACGGTGGTTAAAAAACATTGTTTTATTCTTCTCCGAACGCGTTTTACAGCGGAGCAAGCCCGAAATAGTTTAGCAGTCCCGTGTATAACCCTCTCGCGAAGCTTTGCGGGTCGTTCACCAGCTTGTCGGCGTCGGAGGGGTTTGACATATATCCCAATTCCGCGAGCACCGCCGGCATATGTGTCGCTCTCAGCACAAACAGCGACGGGCGGGCGAAAATGCCGTTGTTTTTAGTGCCGGCAATATCGTTGACGCCTTTCATAAGACTTTCCGCGAGCCAGTTCGCCTGCGTGCGGAGGCGGTAAACATACATTTCCGTGCCGTTCAAAGCGGGGTTGTTGGGGTTTATGTTAGCGTGAATGCTGATAAAATAATCAGCCGGCCAGCGGTTGGCGGCGTCCACGCGGGCGGCGAGACTTGTGGCGTTGCTCGTGCCCAGCACCGTGGTTGGGGTGGGGCGCGAAAGCCTTGCCTCAAAGCGCGGGTCGGTGTCGAGAATTTCTTTTAAATCCGCCCCCACTCTGTAATTTAAGTCCCCCTCGTATATGTCCCCGAGAATCGCCCCGGCGTTCGGGCTCCCCGCCGGGTTGTGACCTTGGTCGATATAAATTTTAATGGGCATTGTATTACCTTCTTTTTCGGTTATAATTGTATTTGCAGTCGATAATAATATATGCCCCGCCGGCCTTTTTTGTCAAAATCCGTGTTGCCGCGTCTAACCCATCCAGCTCTTTTCAATGGCGTTTCGCGCTATTTCAATCCATTTTGTAAAGCGTTCGGGCTCGTTTTTCACCGTGTGGGTGTCGCGGAGGATAAGTTCCAGCCTCCCGCCGTTCGCCTTTTTTATTCCCGTGTTTAGCTCGTTTTCAATGGCTTCCACATTTTCTTTTTCTTGGGCGAGGTACGCGGGCTGGGGTTTCCAAGTCATAATATACTTGTCTTTTAAAACCGGCAGAAAGTCGTCAATATCCGCCCACGGGCAGACGGCGACCCTCCTTAGGTTTTTAATCTTCGGCACCCCGTCAAGCTTCTTCCCAAGGTTATCGCAGCAGCCGTAACCGTTAAGCCCGAACAAATCCAGCACTTTCCGCTCGTATTTCAACACAAATTCCTCATGCATTTCGGGGGAAACGCTGTCAAACTCCTGCGCCTCTGCCGCGCCCCAGACATCCTTTAGCCTGACATGGTTTTTGTCAAATCCCTCAGCCGGCAGACTGTTTGTATAGCCGATCCCGCCCGTGTAGTGGAAAGCGTCGTTGTTGTTTAGCGAGATAAGACCCAAAGCCTCCATTTGTTTAAACATCGAGATAGTGCCCTCGGCGAAAAAGTTTATAGCCTCTTTCACCATATCGGGCTCCAAAATAAGGTCCATAAACATATTCTCAAGCCCGCGGTAGTCGCAGTACCAGTGCATTAAGTGGAAGTTGTAATAAACATTCCCCGCAAGCTCAAGGTCAAGAATATCCCCCAAAAGGCCGTTTATGTATTCCCAGCGCGCTTTTGTGGCGGCATCGTTATACTCCACCACCGGGGTTTTCAGCGACTTCCAGTCGTCGGGCTTTTCGATTATGGGTATGTGATGCCACGACCCGCCGCTTGTTTCCTTGGCGGAAAACTTTGGCGAAACCCCCCACCACGAATTGCTCCAGACTTTTTCCACCCTCAGCGTGCGCTCGATAGGCACGTCGTCGGGGAGGTATTCATGGCGGATTATACGCTGGCGGAGTATTCTCTCAAAATGCCGCGCCAAATAGTGATTTGTAACAAGGCTTTCGCTTGGGAGGAGTTCCGCCCACGCGCCGTCCGGGTGAACAAACACCGCGGGGCGCTCCCCTTTAAGTTCGTTGTGGCGGTGCCAGAAACGCCGTTTTTCCTCATTTATCGGGTCCTCGGCGAGAAAAGCCACTTTTTTTGCAAGTTCGGTTAGCAGTTTTTCTTCGGATTTATCAAACACAAACATCACTCCTTTGGCAAATAATATCACGGCCGGTCAAGTGTTGTCAAGGCGAAGGTTTTGTTTTGCTAAAGCATGTTTAGATGAAAATTTGCAACCGCCGCTCCTTTAAACTTCATTTTTACCGCTTGTTTGCCGAAGTATATGTGTAATATGCGAAAACCCAAACGCCAAATTTCATTTTCGGGGTTAAAAAGTTGTAAAACCTCGTTTATTAACAAAATATTCATTGACTTGTATTTGTAAAAACCATATAATGATTAGTAATTCGCAGCTCCGCGAAAAACTTAAAAATAAATAAAAATAAAAAATAAAAAATAAATATCTGGGGGAAAACAAACCAATGGGACACGATGAACTATTAAAGAAACTAACCACGAAAGAAAGCTATGAGCGGCTGACTTCGCTTAAAAACGAAAAAGTCATGGAATTCATAGGCACGTTTGCCGCGCACTGCGAACCCGCGTCGATTTATGTCTGCGACGACAGCGAGGAATCAAAGCAGTATGTCCGCGACAAGGCGCTTGCCAACGGGGAAGAGATAACTCTTTTCCACGACAAGCAGACAATCCACTTTGACAGCTACAAAGACCAAGCGAGGGATAAAAAATCCACCAAATACATGGTCTACAAAGAAAATCTCGAGAGCATGAAGTCGCTCAACTCCCTTGAATATGAAGAGGCGTACGCCGAAATCATGTCAATTTCAAAGGGAATAATGAGGGGCAAAGAGGCTGTCGTGCTGTTTTTCTCCGAAGGGCCGACCGAATCCGTCTTTACAATCCCCTGCGTTCAGATGACGGACAGCTTTTATGTCGCCCATTCTGAATATATCCTCTACCGCTCGGCGTATTCCCATTTCATGAAAATGAAAGAAGACGAAAAAGCGGGCTTTTTCCGCTTTATCCATTCGGCGGGCGAGCTTGACTCGAAAAACAATTCGGTTAACCTTGACAAGAGAAGAATTTACATGGACACCCAAAACAACGTGGTGTATTCCATGAACAACCAGTACGCAGGCAACTCCGTCGGGCTTAAAAAGCACTCCATGCGCCTTGCCATTAACAAGTCGGGCAAAGAGGGCTGGCTGTGCGAGCATATGTTTATCATGGGCGCCGTCGACAACGAAAAAAACCGCCTGACCTACTTCTGTGGGGCGTATCCCTCCGCGTGCGGAAAAACCTCCACCGCCATGATCCCGGGCGAAAAAATCGTGGGTGACGACATCGCGTATTTCCGCAATATAAACGGCGAATTCAGAGCCGTCAACGTTGAAAACGGAATGTTCGGCATTATCAAGGACGTCAACGCCAAGGACGACCCGCTTATCTTCGCAAACCTTATGAAAAATCAGGAAATCATCTTTTCCAACGTGCTCATGGGCCCGGATGACAAGCCTTATTGGCTGGGCATGGGGGTTGACACGCCAAAGTCGGGCAAAAACCATTTTGGCGACTGGTATGACGGGGTCAAGGACAGCGCCGGCAACGCCGTCGGGCTGGCTCACGGCAACGCCCGCTACACCATGCGGCTCGACTACCTTGACAATATCGACAAAAAAGGCTTTGAGGCAAAAGAGGGCGTAAAGGTTCAGGGCATTCTTTACGGCGGCAGAGACAGCGACACCACCGTTCCCGTTGAGGAATCCCCGAACTGGAAAGACGGAATTCTCCTTAAGGCCTGCACGCTGGAATCCGAAACCACAAGCGCCACCCTCGGCGCGGAGGGCGTCCGCACCAAAGACCCGATGGCGTGCCTTGACTTTGTGTCATACCCGCTCGGCCGCTATGTGGTCAACAACATCAATTTCGGCGAGAGCGTTGACAACCCGCCCAAGATTTTCAGCAACAACTATTTTATGCGCGGCAAGGACGGAAGCTTTATAACAAGCAAGCTCGCCAAAAAGGTCTGGCTCCACTGGGCGGACGGGCGAATCCACGGCGAATATGACGCTTACGACACCCCGACGGGTAAAATCCCCAAGTACGAAGACCTTGTCGCGCTGTTCAAAAAGCACCTCGGCGAGGACTTTTCAAGGGAGGTTTACGAGTATCTCTTTACCTTCCGCGCCGTGAAGTGGGTTGAAAAACTTAAGCGCACCAAAGATTTCTTCGCTAAAATGGACCCCGACACGCCGGCTGAAATATTTGAGTATTGGGATTCCGCGATAGAGAAAATCTCCAAAGCCGCCGAAAAATACGGCGACAACATAAAACCCGGCGAATATTTAGGCTAAAATTTGTTTTTTCACCGCCCCCGTTGCTCATTTTGGGTACGGGGGCGCCCCTTTTGCAGTTAAAAGACCACACCCGGAAGATCACCGGGATTTTTCTTTTTTATCCCAAGGGAAAATTCTTGAATTTCTATTTATTTTTTAAGAAAAACGTGCTATAATACAATGATAACCTAAAAAAACCAAAAAACAGGTTAGCATGTAAAAACGAAAAGCGAAAAACTCACAGCGCGGCGCTTTTTACCGAAAGGATAACAAACCATGGCAAACTTCAGGCTTGTTTCGCCCTTCTTCCCCACGGGCGACCAGCCGCGGGCGATAGAACAGCTCACCGAGGGGGTTTTAAAGGGATATAAAGACCAAGTGCTGCTTGGCGTGACGGGTTCGGGAAAAACCTTTACCATGGCAAATATTATAGCCAATATAAACAGACCCGCCCTTGTGTTGGCGCACAACAAAACGCTCGCCGCCCAGCTTTGTTCGGAATTTAAAGAATTTTTCCCCGACAACGCGGTGGAATATTTTGTGTCCTACTATGACTATTACCAGCCGGAGGCGTATGTTCCGGGTAAAGACATATATATTGAAAAAGACTCGTCAATAAACAAAGAGATCGACCGCTTGCGGCACTCGGCGACCTCCGCGCTGTTTGAGCGGAACGACGTGGTCATCGTGTCCTCCGTGTCCTGCATTTATTCGCTTGGCGACCCGGCCGAATACCGCAGTCAGGTGGTTTCGTTCCGCCCGGGGATGGTTATTTCAAGGAGCGAAGCCATTAAAAAGCTTGTGTCCGTGCAGTACACCCGAAGCGACATTGATTTCACCCGCAACACTTTCCGCGTCCGCGGCGACACCCTTGAAATCTTCCCCTCCAATACAGAAACCGAGGCGGTGAGGGTTGAGTTCTGGGGGGATGAGATAGAGCGGATATCCACCATAAATATTGTGACGGGGGAGGCGGTCGCCCGGCTTCAGCACATTGCAATCTACCCCGCGTCCCACTATGTGACAAGCGAGGATCTCCGCGAAAGGGCGCTCCTTGAGATAGAGGCCGAAAAAGGCGAGCGCGCCGCGTGGTTTGAGGAACAGGGCAAATATGTTGAAGCCCAGCGAATAACCGAGCGGGTCAACTACGACCTTGAGCAAATCAGG
>JBAYZO010000033.1:0-18754 GCA_041672465.1 Eubacteriales bacterium | reverse complement strand
TGAGCGCTGTAGCTCTCGCTCGCGGAAGAAGAAACGCCGCCCGAGCCGGACGAGTCGGATTCTTCATAAGTGGGGATATCGTTATCCCCTCCATTTTGTATGTCGCCCGTGTAGTCGCGGGTTCGCTCCACCCAGCTTATGACCCCGTTGTCGCCGATGACGGGGGTGTAGACGGTTTCGGAAGTGATGACCTCTTTGAAATCGACGTTTACGTTTACCGAAACGGCAAGCATTCCCCTGCCGAAAACAGGCTCGAGGAACGACACGATTTTTTCCTCAAACACTTTGTTTATAATGCTTATTGTTTCTATCTTAAGGTCGGCGCCCGACAACGGGTTATCGGTATTTACGTTTAGCTGTTTGCCGTAGTTATCTATAATCGCCACGTTTTCCGACTTCAGCCCCGGCACGCTGTTTGCCACCAAAAGCTCAATTCCGCTGATTTGCTTTTTGGTGAGCGCATCGGGGGTATATAAGTCGAGGAGAACGGCCGCGGTGGTTTCGAGTTTCTCATTTTTCAGCACATAGGAATTGTCCTCGGGTATATTAAGCGTAACAATCGCGCCCCTCACCCCTTGGAGGGTGACAATGGATTCCTGTATGCGTTCTTGGAGCTGAAAGACAAGCACTTGTCTTTTTTCGTAATCGGTGGTAAAGAGATCGGATTGATTTAAAAACAAATCATAGGAAAACCCGCTTTTTGGGAACCCCTCGGCGGCGAGCTGCATTTTGAGGGAGGCGACTTTTTCGGCCGGCACAAGAATGCTGCCGTCGTTTTGGGTCTTGTACTCAACGGACATTTTATCAAGCCGGGCTATGACTTCCCCGCCCTCGGCGGAAGAAAGCCCGTAGTACAGCACGGACCAGCCCGCTCTCCCCGCCAGAAAGGACAAAAGAATCCCCGCGGCTATAACCAAAACGGCGGCGATAATAAGAATTTTTTTTGTTTTTCCGCTTAGGTTTTTAAAATATTCCACTGTTTGCCTAAACACGCCCGAAACCGAGGCGTTTGTCTCTCTGCCGGTTGCCAAAGCTTATTTCTCCCCTCAAGAAACTTTTTTACAGAGTTATCCGCATTATCTCGTTATAGGCCTCAAGCGCTTTGTTTCTCACCTGAACGAGCATTTGCAGCGCTATGTCCGCCTTCGCCATATCCACCGTCAGTGTGTGAAGAGCGTCCGCGTCGCCCGCGGCGACTTTTATCGCGTCGGCCTGCACTACGGCTTCGGTAAGCTTTACATTGTTTACCGCTTCTTTGAATATCGACTCAAAAGGTATAAAGCTCTCTTGTGTTTCTTTTGCCGGCTTCGCCCCCGCGGCAAGTATTTTATTTAGTATCTCGGCGTTGCCCGCCGCGCTGACAGGTGTTACCATTGTCTTTACCCCCGTGAAAATATTTTAGCGCAAAGAGTTTATTTGCCTATCTCAAGCGCTTTTTCGGCCATTTGCTTTACGGCGTTGAAAGCGGTGACGTTAGCCTCGTAAGCCCTTGACGCCAACATCATTTCAATCATCTCTTCCGTGGTGTCAATGTTCGGGATCTTGACATAGCCATTTTCATCGGCAAGCGGGTTTTGCGGGTCATACTCCACTTTGAACGAAGCGTCCTCGGTGACGGATTTGACCTCCACGCCGCCATAAGAGTTAATTTCGTTTACCGCGTTTGAGTATTCGCGCTTAAACGCGCCGTAATCCCTCCGCTCGCCAAGCACCGCGGTTTTTTTTGCGTAAACCCTGCTTCCCGCGTTGGACGCCGCGTTCGCCATGTTTTGGGCGGCGATTTCCATTCTGAACTTCTGGGCGGTAAGCGAGGAACCGGGTATATTTAATGATCTTAAAAACGACATAATTTTCACTCTCCGTTTAATTTATTTAATTTTTTTACGATATATTTTGATAAAGGGCAGAAATGTTTATTTTCCGCTGTTAATGGCGTATTTAAGCCGGTTTATCTCCGAGGCGAGCATGGCGACGATATAACTGTACTCAAGCTGAGCTCTCGCCAGCTCGATTTCTTCTTTGTCGAGCACCACATTGTTTCCGCTCTCGCTGTCGGAAGTGGAGTTGTTGACGAGCAGTTTCGGTTTTAGTTCCGCTACGGCTTTTTCCAAGCTTTGCTTGTCAAAGCTTTGCTTTTTTATAAGCTTTTCAAGCGTGTCGCCAAATTTGACCTGCCTGCTCTTATACCCCGGCGTTTCGGCGTTGGCGATATTGTTATTTATAACCCGCTGCTTAAGCCAAACGGCGTCGAGAGATTTTTGTAAAACCTGAAAGCTCAGCCCTTCGAGATAACTTCTCATTTGAAACCTCCTGATGTTTTTTCGGCAATAGAAAAGCACAAGATAAAAATATATTAAGACAAAAGAAAAACAGCCCGCGCGAGAATTGGCATTTGCCATAGCGCCTGGCTGCGTTGCTTTTTGCAATAAACCCGAAAAAATACAAATACAATTAAATTTTGCGATCAAAACAAAAAATATCGTATTCTTTTCCCTGATTTTTGCAGTTATAAACGGCAACTGGCTGCCATAGACACACCGTAAGCATATCTGAAGGCCCTATAGCTTTGCGCCCTTTACTTTCATAAAGTTTGCCTTTTTCGTGGGGATTCATTAAAATCCGACCGCATTATAACACCAAAAAATACCTTTGTCAATAGAAAAGCACAAATTTAGGTAAAGAGGTGTAATTTTTTCAACATATCAACAAATTTTGTTTATTTTTTTATTACTTATAACGAAAAATAAGGCAAAACGGTAATTTACACGCTTTGCCTTATTGGTAAAAATTCATAAAAAAGGGAAAGGTTTTTTATATTTTCTTTAAAACAACGCTTTCCGCGAAAACAACCGAACCTTAAAATCAACTGTGCGGCGGGGCGTCAATAAGGCGGGATATTCGTATCTCCACCCGGCGGTTGAGCTGCTTTTCTTCTTCCGTGCTGCCGTTTGAATAGGGATGCGTGCTTGAAAACCCCGACGCCGACATTTTTTCCTTGGGGAGCCCGCATTCGGCGACCAAAAACTTCAGCACCGTCAGCGCCCTTTTACAAGAGAGCTCCCAAGAGGCGAAATTATTGCTGTCTGTATCGATTTCTACCCAAGCGGTGTGGCCGCTTATTTCGATCCGGTCGATTTCGGCGTAAGCCTCGTTTAAAATGTCCGACACAAAGCCAAGCACCCCATAGCTGTCTTTTTTGAGAACCGCGAGATCGGGTTGGAACAGCACCCCTTCTTTAAACCGAAAATATATGTACTCGTCCACTCTCTCCACTATTATTTGTTCCTGATAACCCTTTGCCTCGATTATTGTGGTAATTTTATTTAAAAACTCGTCAAGGTCGTCAAGTATGCCGTCTCCGTTCGGGGGTTCTTCGGGTTCGCTCTCCTCAGGCGGTATATCTATGCCCTCGGAGGTTTCTTCCGATTCGCCCGGGACGGGTATTACAACGTCTTCAGACTCTGTCTCCGAAGGAAGCTCATATGACTCTTCGATTTGCGCGGGTTCGGAGACCGCCCCGATCGTGGCCGCGGGGGGTTCGCCGGTAAACGCGCCCTTAAAGCTTTGCATAAGCGCCTTGAACTTTTCAATATCCATAATACTCATGGCGTAGAGCAGCATAAACAACACCAACAGGTTGTTCATAAGGTCGGCGTATGTGGTAAGCCACTGACCGGTGTCTATTTTTTTCTGTTCGCTTGTCTTACGCTTGAATGCCATTCTTAGCCTTTCTTAAAAAGCCATGGCGGCCTTTGCTTTGTATCGCCGCTATTTGCTTGCGATTTTATTTGCGGCTGTTTTTTTGACCGTCTTTTTTCGCTGCGTCGCGGGGAGGGATTTTTCGTTTTGAATTACATAAGAGGAGAGCTGTTCCTTTAACATTTTGGGGTTTATTCCGTTCCGGATAGCGCAAACGGCGTCTATTATCATTTCTTTTTCAAGCCGGTAGGAGGCAAGTCTCGCCCTTAGTTTTGTGGCGGTGGGGGTGAACAGGCAGTTTGCCATAAGACTTCCGTACAATGTTGTGATAAACGCCACGCCTATCGCGGTGGTGAGCTGTTCGGGGTCGCTCATTCCCGCCGAAAGCATTTGAATAAGCCCCACTATCGTGCCTATCATCCCGAACGCGGGCGAATATGTCGCGCAGGAGTCAAACATCGCGATATCCACGTTTTTGTTTTGCTCATAGACATAAATTTCGTTTTGAAGCAGGTCGTTGATTTTTTCCGGGTCGGTGCCGTCGACAACGCTGAGTATTCCTTTTTTTAAAAAAAGGTCGACTTTTCCCTTTTCGCCCGGCGCCATTATAACTTTTTCAAGGCTGAGAAGCCCGCTTTGCTTTGCGGTTTGGGAAAGGGACACGAGGTAATCGATGGTATCGTTGACCGTTGATTTTGGTTTTCTAAACACCTCGGCAATAAGCTTTGGGAAGTTTTTAAGGTGATTTGCCCCATATGACAAGAAAACGGCGCCGAGGGTTCCGCCGGCGACTATAATAAAGGCGCTCATCATAAGGAGACCTCTTATGTCACCCCCCGAAAAGCTATAGCCGAAAAGCACAAATCCTATCCCGGCCACTATGCCGATTATGCTTGATAAATCCATGCGGATAACCATTCCCTTTTCATATTGTTTTAAACTTTTTGTCGGTTTAACTTACCGTTTGCCTATTGAAAGATTTATCTTTCAATTTATGCTGATTTAGTGAACCGCAACCTTTTTGATGGTTTCGCTTTAGCGAAATTGCGATTTCAAAATCGCAAAATCAAAAAGTTGCTAATTAGATAGATTGAAAAATTTTATTTTTCAATCTATCTAATTATTTTTATAATCGATAATAAGCCCCGCTTTTTGAACGATTTTCTTTTCATATCCCGTTTTCGCGAGCTTTTTGTTCTTTAACGCAAGGAGCTTTTGGTTGGTTTCGGTTTTTAATTCGTTGGCGCGGTAAATAAGCTTTTTGTTAAGCGCTCTGCAATTATTAATTAACCGCTCTGACTGCGCAAGACCCTCCGCCACGTTTTTTAAAACGCCGGGCAGCCCGCTCTGTCCTTTGTAACGCTTTGCGAAGTCTAAAATCTCAAGGCCCTGACCTTTGTATTCCCCGCCGTTTTCCGCCGTTCGGGCTATTTCGTGGTCTATTCCGTCTATTTGCTCAAGCAGGCTTTGCTGGGCTTCGAGTTTCTCTAAAAAAGCGTCGTAATTCTCTTCTTCAAAGTAATCAAGCGCGCATGTGTAGGCAACGCATAAACATTTTAAAAGAGTGTTCTTTTGGGCTATTTCTTTTTCAAGCTCCGAGGAAAGCAATATCTCGCTGCTCTTCATAACTACCTCCCTCTTGAGAGCCGCTCGGCTTCCCGCCAAGTTTCTTTCAACTTTACGGCAAGCGGTTTTATTTCAAGGAGTATTTCCTTATCTTTTTTAATGTTGGCTTGGGTCAGCCTGTCGTTTATAAAGTTGTAAAGCGAAAACAGGCTGTGTGAAATGGGATATTCCATATCAAGGGTTTCAATGAGATAGTTAAAGATATCCTCGGCGGCGACAATGGCGTTGTGCGCGCCGGAGACGTCGTTTGTCTCAATACATCCCACCGCTTTTGAAATATTGACGCAGGCTTTTTCAAAGAGAAGAATAAGCTGCTCGCCCGACGTCAGCGCGGTCACGGCCTGTTTTTGATATTTCTGGTATTGTGTCATCTGTATACCCCGCTTAGTTAAAATAAAGAAACGCCAAAATAATTTTTATATTTAAGCAAATAGCCGTTTGACCTTGCTTTTAATACAGGCTTCCGCCGCCAAGCATGCCGCTGAGCCAATCCGACTGACGGTTCAGCTTTGCCAGCGCGCTTTCCATGGCGGTGAACTGTTTCCAGTATCTGTTTTCCTCGTCTTCAAGACGGCTTGTCATAACGCTGATTTTATCCTTAAGGTCCTTAATCTGCCTTGAATACTCGGTGTCGCCGGCAAACGAGTCGGAAGGGCTGCCTATCAGGGTTATTAGCGCGCCTTTGACCCCTATTTTACTGAGACTTGTCTTAAGATAGTCCGAAAGCCGCTCAAGCGCCCCCGATTCGGTAAATCTTTGCGATTTTTGCTCGGGCGTGGCGTAAAGCGAATAGGCGACCCCGCTTTTGTTTGACAACAGCCCGAGCACTTTTTCGGGGGAAGTTTCAAGGGCGGCTATAAATTTTGCTTGATCAAACGATAGTTTGCCTTTTTCGGTATAACTTTTTGTGGCGATGCCGATATCCTGAAGCGCGCCGATCTGCGCGCCGCCGTCGTTAACCGCGGTATAGAAAATACTCCGCAGGCACGACTCTATTTCTTTAAGGTAACTGTCGTTGTGTAAAAGTCCCGTTTTCGCTTTGTTTGTCCAAAGCTCGATCTCCTTGTCTGTCATCGCCAGCTTTTGATCTTCTGTCAGCGGTTTGTAATCTTTATCGTACTCCTCGGAAATTTTTGTGGTGATTAAATTAATAAGCCCGTTATAATCGTCGACAAATTCCTTGACCTTTTGGGCTATCGCGGAAGAGTCTCTTGAAGTCGTTATTGTGGAAGTCTCTTTTTCCCCGCCCGCCGCCATTCCCTTAAGGGTAAGAGTGCCGGAACCAATGTCAAAGTTGTTGGTAGAGCGGGTGAGGGTAATAAAATCCGCCGGGTTTTTTGACCCGTCAAGGCTTACCACCACCACGGCATCGCTGCCCGGCGTGTAAACCCCCTCGCCGAACATTGAGGTGAGGAGATTGCTTTTGTCGTCGGCAAAGCTGATTTTTGAGAAAGAGCCCGTCTCTTTCACGGTCATGGTAAAGCTGTCCGTAACCGTGGAATAAGTTATTATAACCCCGGCGGAGCTGTTGTTCACCTCGTTTATTACCGAAGCCAGGGTGTCGTCGCCGCTAAAAGAAAAGCTTACCGACCCTATCGTGAACTCCACCCCGCCGTCGGCGGAATCAAGTGCGCTGGCAAAACTTGTAAGCGACAGGGGGAGATTCATGTCAAGCCTGTTTGAAGCGTAGCTGTCATATAAAAGCGCTTGCGGGGAATCTTCTGAAGCTTTTAAAACAATATGGCTGTTTTCGGCCGATAAAGTCATAACATCGCCATCGAGCTCCAAAGCAACCCTGCCAGAACCGAAAGAAGACGACAAAAGGCCGGAAAGCTCGTCTTTGACGTCTTCAGCGGAGATGTATTCTTTATTTGAAAAGACAAGGGTTTTTTCTATTCCGTCAAGAACCGCGACAATACTCTTCCCTCCGAGGCTGTCAAGGCTTGAAATGTCAACGCTTATTTTCGGGTTGGCGCTGACCGAACCCGAGCTTTTTAAAACCGCCGACGAGGCAAGGCTGATTATATCGTCTATATATACCTCCCCGGCAAAGCTCCCCGGGGAGGGAGTGAGGGAAACATAAGGTAAATTCGAGACGGAAGTCAGCCCCGCCACGCTGTCAAGAATTGAGGAGGAAGCGCCGAAATACTTGTTTTGAAAGTCATAAAAGCTTTTGAGAACGGTTTGATATTCTTCCCGCTTCCATTCAAGAATTTGCTTTTTTTGTTCGACTGCGTCAATCTTAAGCCGGCTCGCCTTCATGAGGTTAGCGACAATGGTCTCGGTGTCAAGGCCGGAAGCAAGCCCTGTCAGCCTTGAGGTGTTTATGTTCATAAGACTTGTTTGGTTTGACATTTTTAATACCGTATGACGCCGGGGCGGCGACTTTCCCTTTCTTTGCTTTTTGTTTCGCTCTTTTATTTGCCGGGTATTTAGACTGCCTATTTGATATATCGTAAGCAAACAAAAAAAGTTCAGTTGACGCGGAATTATTTAGTCTTTACAAATAAAGATAACAATTTTTGTAATTTTTTGTTACAAATTAACACATATAATGTTGATTTTTTATGTTTTTTGTGTTATTATTTTTATATAAAATGTAGCTTTATTGAAAATTTATATGTTTTTATTTATTTTGTATTGTTTATTTTGCATTTTATGTTAATATTTTTATCCCGGCAAATTTTTTTCTCAATTCATCTTGTAATTTCAAAGCCTTCGCGTTACGGCACGCGAAACAAAAAAGGAGCCATCCATGAAAAAATGCAGGATAAAAAGCGAATCTCCGATTAATGTAAAACCCCTGCAAAGACGCGCGCATTTTTATCTGTCCGCCATTGCCGCCGCCGCGGTGATTATAAGCGCGGTTTACCTGTACTTTGATTTTCTCAATTACGAAAAACTCACCAGAGAAAGCGCTCTCACGCTGTCGGATTCCCTTTCGGCAATGCTTCACCCCGAACATATTTCCGAACTCAGCGGCGACACGGGCGATTTTGAAAAGCCGGAATATAACTTGGCGCGGCAAAGCCTTGTGAATATGGTGGAAAAATCCTCGCTTATAAGCTACGCCTGCCTGCTTGCCAAAAAAGACGGCGAGGTTGTTTATCTTTTGGACTCATCGCCCGAAGACAGCGGGTGCGCCACCCAAAGGTGCGCCGACAAAAACGGCTATTATTCCGGCGCTTTTGAAAAAGCAGTTTCGTTTCTCACCCCGGTCATAACCGAAGACGGGGAAAAATTCATAAGCTCTTTGTCCCCTATACAAAGATCTTCCGAAGACGGAATTATTACCGTGCTGAGGCTTGACTTCCCGCTGGAAAAACTAAATGCCGACATTTGGCGTTATTTTTACCCCGACGCGCTGTTGGCGCTCTGCCTTGTCGTGCTGATATACGCGCTGGGGCGGTATTTGATTCAGCACTGGGCGCTAAAGAAAATAAGCAAAAAGCTTTCGTTTGACGAGGCGCTCTACCGCGGGGTTTATGAAAAAGCGCCTATCGGTATCGCCATTGTCAGCGACAAGAAATTTGTGTATGAGTCTGATTGCGGGGCTATAAATATTAACGCGAAGTTTGAGTCAATTTTAGGGAGAACGGGAAAAGAGCTCGCCCAAATCGAATGGCCGAAACTGACTCACCCCGACGACCTTGAAGAAGACCTTAAAAAGTTCAATGACTTTAAAAACGGGAAAAACAACGGCTATTCCATGGAAAAGCGGTTTATAAGGCCCGACGGGTCATATGTTTGGGTAAACATGACCGTTTCCCCGTTCCTTGACAGGGATTATGATTCTCCGCACCTCTGCCTTATCGAGGACATAACCCCCCGCAAAACGGCCGAGAGCATGCTCAGCGAGAGCGAACGCAGCAAGTCCGTGCTGTTTTCGCACCTGCCGGGGATGGCGTACAGATGCAAATATGACAGGGACTGGACAATGCTGTTTGTCTCTGACGGATGTTTCGGGCTTACGGGATATAAACCCGAAGACCTCATAAATAATCGTACTTTATCGTTCAACGAGCTTATTGTCCCCGAATATCGCGCCGCTCTGTGGGGCGAATGGGAAGATATCCTGCTTACAAAAACAACTTTTAAAAATGAATATGAAATTATTGCCGCGGACGGCCTCCGCAAATGGGTTTTGGAGATGGGTCAGGGGGTTTACGACGAAAACGGCAATGTCGCCGCGCTTGAGGGAATTATCCTTGACATAACCGATCTCAAAGAAGCCGAAAAAAGGCTTAAATACAACGCCGAGCATGACGTCCGCACCGGGCTGTTCAACCGCAAAAAGCTTTTATCTGAATTACAGCGGGACCTTGAATCCGGAAACTCCCCGAAATCGGCGCTTATTGAAATCAACCTCAGCCCCGCGCAAGGACTAAGCCTGCTTTACGGCTCATCATACAGCGACGAGGTTGCGGTAAAGATCGGGAACAGCCTTTCAATGTATTCCTCGCCCGACTGCGAGCTGTACACGGCGCAGGAATTCAGGTTTGTGTTTTATCTAAAATGCTACGCGGACAAAGACGCGCTTGTCGGGTTCTGTGAAAAAATCGCCTCGCTTATCGAGCCGATTTTGGTATCCGAACGGATAGGCGCGGGAATAGGCGTGGCGGAAGTTAACGGCACAAAAGGCATAAGCGCGAAGGAAATCCTTAAAAACGTGCTTATAGCGTCGGAAAGAGCGCTTTCGCTTTATGAAAAAAGCGTGGGGCTTTGCTTTTTCGGGGACGAAATGGCAAGGCAGGTTAAACGCGAAGAAACAATAATAACGGATCTCACAAAAGTTATAAACGGGGAAAACAAAGACAGCCTGTACTTGCATTTCCAGCCGATTTACAACCTGAAAACAAAAAGAATAGCCGCGTTCGAGGCGCTGGGCAGGCTTGATTCCCCTTCGCTTGGGGAAGTTCCCCCGGTTGAATTTATTCCGCTGGCGGAAAAAAACAGGCTTATCAATCCGCTCGGCGACATTATAATTGAAAAAGCCCTTGACTTCTTAAAAACGCTGGGCGACTCGGGTTATAAACACATAAGCGTCACCATTAATATATCCGCTCTTCAGTTTTTGCAGGGCGGGTTTGAGGAAAAACTTAGGGCGGCGATACAAAAAGCGGGGGTCAGCCCGCGGAACGTCGGGCTGGAATTTACCGAATCTTTCTTCGCGAGCAATTATCAGGATATCAACAATGTCCTCGGCAATTTGAAAAAACAAGGGGTTAAAATCGCCATCGACGACTTCGGCACGGGGTATTCGTCGCTCGCGCGGGAACGCGAACTCAATGTCGACTGCCTTAAGATTGACAGATACTTTATTAAAAAACTCCTCAGCATACCGCGGGATCGGGCCATGACGGGCGATATTATTTCAATGGCGCACCGTTTGGGTCACTTTGTGGTGGCGGAGGGCGTGGAGCGCGAAGAGCAGCTGAGATATCTTGAAAGCGTGGACTGCGACGAGGTTCAGGGCTATTTTATTTCAAAGCCGCTTGGAGCGACAGAAGCGCTTGAATTTTTAAAATCCTCGCCGGTTATAACCCCCGCGGCGGAAGACATTCTTACGCCAAAGCCGCGGCTCCTTGAAACCGAGGGCGACTTAGACCAGCTAAGGCTTATACTCGACTCCACGGCGGAGGCGATTTACGGCATTAATTTAGACGGCGAGTGCACCTACTGCAACAACAGCTGCACCAAGCTTTTGGGATACGATAGCAAAGAAGAAATCTTAGGCAAAAACATGCACGAAACCATTCATCACACAAGACGGTACGGTTCGCCCTTTTCGGTTGAGGAATGCAAAATACATAAAGCAATGTGGCAGGGCAAGGGCTTTGAGGCGTCCGACGAGGTTTTTTGGAGAGCGGACGGAAGTTTTTTCGACGCCGAATATCATTCATATCCCCAAATAAAAAACGGGCTTGTGGTGGGCGCGGTCATAAGCTTTAAGGATATCACCGAACAAAAGAAAAAGGAATCGGAAATCCATTACCAAAGCTACCATGACACGCTGACGGGTCTTTACAACCGCAGGAGCTTTGAAAAGAGCAGTTCCGAGCTTGATAAGGCGGAAAAACTGCCTATTTCGCTTATATACGCGGATATTAACGGGCTGAAAATGACAAACGACATATTCGGGCACGCCGTCGGCGACAAGCTGATTATAAAAGCGGCCGAGGTGTTGACCCTCGCCTGCAAGGGCGATGGGGTTGTCGCGAGGGTCGGCGGCGATGAGTTTATGGTGATACTGCCGCAGACGGAAAAGAAAAGCGCCGAGATTGTACTCTCGCGGATACGCTCAAACTTCCAGAACGCGAAAGTCGCGGCGATAAAGTGCAGTATATCGCTGGGATGCGACACTAAAAAACATCCCGATCAGTCGCTCGCGGAGGTTATGACCAACGCCGAAAACGCCATGTATAAAGACAAAACCATGAACCGCAAAGCTGTCAACAAAGATATGCTCCAGACAATCATCGACACCCTCCACGCGAGGAGCGCCAGAGAACGCCAGCACTCGATAATCGTCAGCCAAATCTGCGGCGAGCTCGGCGGAGCGCTGGGGCTCCCCGAAACCGAGATAAGCAAGCTTAAGCGGGCGGGGTATATGCACGATATCGGGAAAATCATCGTCGACGAGGAGACGCTCTTAAAGTTTAGCTTATCCGAGGAAGAAACCGAAAAAATGCGCCAGCACTCAATGGTGGGGTACAGAATACTCAACCTGTTTGACGACACGCTTGACCTTGCCGAGTACATATACGGGCACCATGAAAAATGGGACGGCTCGGGCTATCCCCGCGGGTTAAAAGGCGAACAAATCCCGCTGATAGCGCGGATTATATCGGTGGTGGAGGTTTATGAGCGCGAACTCGCCAAAAACGGCCTGCCGCCGAAAAAGGGCAAGGAGGCGGCGCTCGGGGTAATCGCGAAAAACGCGGGAACACGGTTTGACCCCTCGCTCGCGAAGATGTTTATTGAACTTATGGAGTCCGGCGCAATAGGCGCTCCGGACGAGATGCTCAGATAAAAACAGCCCCGGGAAAACCCGGGGGCTGTTTTTATCTGAGCGAGTTATTCTTCGATTGAAATAACCGAAACGGGGCAGCTGTCGGCTGCCTCTTTCGCCGCTTCCTCGTTTTCAACGGGGACGGGGTCTACATAAACCTCGGCGGTGCCGTCCTCGCTCGAACGGAAAACTTCGGGGCAAATGGATTCGCAAAGGCCGCAGGCGATGCAGCCGCTCTTATCAACGGAAGCTCTCACAATTAATCTCCTTTCCAAGAAAAACTATATTTTAAATTTTTAACGCGCTGTGTTATTGCCGCGAAACGCTCTCAGGCGTTCATAAACAGGCTTATGTCGTCTTCGACGCTCCCTATTCCCGCGATTCCGAACTCTCTTACAAGAAGCTCCGCCACGGCGGGGGATAAAAACGCCGGGAGCGTGGGGCCTAAGTGAATGTTTTTAATCCCTAAGTAAAGGAGCGCGAGGAGCACGATGACCGCTTTTTGCTCATACCAAGCGATATTAAAGGCGATGGGGAGATCGTTTATGTCGTCAACGCCGAAAACCTCTTTAAGCTTAAGAGCGATTAATACAAGCGAGTATGAGTCGTTGCACTGCCCGGCGTCAAGCACGCGGGGGATGCCGTCGATATCCCCGAGCCCAAGCTTGTTATAGCGGTATTTGGCGCAGCCGGCGGTGAGGATAACCGTGTCCTTTGGGAGAGACTCGGCGAAGTTGGTGTAGTATTCGCGGGTTTTCACCCTGCCGTCGCAGCCCGCCATTACAAAAAACTTTTTAATTTTACCCTCTTTGACCTTGCTGACAACCGCGTCCGCGAGGGAAATTACCTGATTGTGCGCGAACCCCCCCACAATGCTGCCCTTTTCAATTTCTTCCGGCGGCGGGAGCGTCTTTGCGAGGGCGATTACGGCCGAAAAATCTTTATTGCCGTTTTTGTCTTCTTCTATATGTACACATCCCGGGTAACCCGCAGAACCGGTGGTGAAAATACGGTTTTTGATTTCCTCGCTTTTCGGGGGGACAATGCAGTTGGTGGTAAAAAGTATGGGTCCGCGGAAAGACCCGAACTCGGTGGTTTGTTTCCACCAAGCGTTGCCGTAGTTGCCCGCGAAATGGCTATACTTTTTAAACGCCGGGTAATAGTGGGCGGGGAGCATTTCGCCGTGGGTGTAAATATCCACGCCTTGGCCTTTTGTCTGTTCAAGCAGCGCCCGAAGGTCTTTTAGGTCATGCCCCGAAATAAGAATGGCGGGGTTTTTTCTTACGCCGATATTAACCGACGTGATTTCCGGGTTGCCGAACGAAGACGTGTTAGCATCGTCGAGGAGCGCCATGGCTTTTACGCCGTACTCCCCGGTTTCAAGAGTGAGCGCGACATAGTCGTCAAGGGAAAGGCTGTCGTCAAGCGTGGCGGCGAGCGCTTTGTATATAAATGCGTAGACAGTATTGTCTTCCCTGCCTAAGTTTTTGGCGTGTTCGGCATAAGCCGCCATACCTTTTAACCCATAGACAATAGTCTCTCTCAGCGAGCGTATGTCAACGTCTTTTGTTTGGAGAATTGACGCGCCGCGGGATTTTTCTATCATTTCGTCTTTTGTGGCCGCCAAAAACGCCGCGCTGTCGTGGAGGTTTGGGATAACATCTATCCCCGATTTTAGCCCCTCCCGCAGGTTTATAATATTTTGAATTCCGCCAATAATAGCGTCTTCGTCAAAATTGGCGTTTGTTATGGTCATAAAAAGACCGCTCAGCAGCGCCGAGTTAACCGCCGGTATGTCGGAGGGGAAGATTCCCCCTTTTACCACGACAAGGGATATGCCTTTGAGCGAGTATATAAGCAGATCCTGAAGCCCCGCCAAAACGTCGCTTTTTCCGCACACTCCGCGGAATGTGCAGCCCTTTCCCCCCGATGTTTCCTGACACTGATAGCAAAACATGTTTTCGCTCATTGTTTATATTATGCCCTTTCTTTATTATTTTGCCGTTTTAACCCTTTGGCGGGGGAGATTTTACAATAAAAATCTCAAGCGTTTCGCCGTGGGTGTTTTTAACGTTCATTTGCGTGCCTTCCGGTATTTTAAGCAGTTTTCCCGCGCCGTAGATGTTTGGCTCAAAATTATCAAGGGCGATGGTGAGATTTCCCCGGATAACCGACATATAAACGTTAGCGTTGGAAAAATGAAGCGGCAGGCCTTCGCCCTCGTTAAAAATCGCGTGCATATAGTGAAGATTTTCGTCGGCGACCACCCGCTCGACGACTTTTTTATCCCCGGACGAAAAGGTAAAAACCTGCTCGACCTTTCCGCCGGATGTGTTGACATTAGTTTCGTTTAAATTTTTCGTATACATTTTAACCTCGATTCAGTCAAGTATTTCGCCGTCGGCCGATATTGTCACCACCTGCCAAGGTATAAACTTGCCGCTTTCTCTAAGCGCTTTTTTGGCGGCGAACTCAATTCCGCCGCAGCAGGGGACTTCCATTCTTACGACCGTAAGGCTTTTAATATCGTTGTTTTTAATAATTTCAGTCAGTTTTTCGGAATAGTCGCACATGTCAAGCTTTGGGCAGGCTATAAGCGTCACGCGGTTTTTCATAAACTTTTTGTGGAAGTTACCGTAGGCGTACGCCGAGCAGTCGGCGGCGACAAGCAGGTTTGCCCCGTCAAAATACCCCGCGCGAACCGGGACAAGCTTTAGCTGAACCGGCCACTGGGAAAGCAGGCTGAAAGACATGCTTTCATTGTCCGCGACGGCAAAGCTCCCGGCGTTTCCCCTCGAAATGGTTTTTGAGCGCGAGCCCGGGCAAGCGCAGGGCGTTTCGGCTTTTGTATATGTAGATTTTGCATCTCCGGCGTTCCCCGCCGCTTGAGGTTTACTTTTGGCTTTCGCCTTTAGCACCGCTTCTTCGTCATAGCCGGGCGCTTCTCTTACCTCAAAGCTTATCGCTTGCGCCGGGCAGACGGGAAGACAGTCGCCAAGGCCGTCGCAGTAGTCCTCGCGGACAAGCTTTGCCTTGCCGCCGGCCATTTCAATGGCGCCCTCATGGCAGGCAGACGCGCAAAGCCCGCAGCCGTTACATTTTTCTTCATCAATTTTTATAATTTTCCTAAGCATTTTTTATTACCTTTCCTTTAAATCAACACACAACCTTTTTTGATAGTTTCGGTTATCAACCATGTAAAATCAAAGAACCGCAATCTTTTTGGTGGTTTCGCTTTAGCGAAATTGCGGTTGTTTAAACCGTAAAATCAAAAAGTTGCAAATCGAAAAATCCCATTTTTCGATGAAGTTGCCGATTGAAAAATTTATTTTTCAATCTATCCTTGATTTTTCGATTTAATTTTACTATAATTAGACCGAAATATCTGTTGGTTTTCCAACAAAGGAAGGTGTTTTATTTTGGAAAAGCTTATTTATCAGCTTAGAAAATGCGAGCTCTTCGGCGAAATTTCAGAGGGCGAGACAGAGTCGCTGCTCATCTGCCTTGAGGTAAGCAAAAAATCGTTTGAAAAAAAGCAAATTGTTTTCGCGGAGGGCGAGCGTTCTGACAGCTTTGGGATAGTCCTTTCGGGGCAGGTTCAAGTGAAAAAAATTGATTTTTACGGCAACAGAAACATTTTGGCGATGATAGGCGAGGGGGGTTTGTTTGGTGAAACCTTCGCGTTTTCAAAACAAAAAACCCTGCCGTTTAGCGTGAGCTGCGCCAATGACTGCGAGGCGCTGTTTGTGGACCACCACAAGTTGGCGAGCATGTGCGCCAAAGCCTGCCCTTACCACAACACTTTAATTTTAAATATGCTTGGCATTATTGCCGATAAAAATATATTCCTAAACGAACGGCTTGAGCTTGTCGCCAAAAGGACGACAAAAGAAAAGCTGCTGGCTTTTTTATACGCCGAGTCAAAGCGCGCGGGGAGCAGCTGCTTTGCCATAAACCTAAACAGGCAGGAGCTTGCCGATTACCTTTCGGTCGAGCGGAGCGCGATGTCGGCGGAAATTTCAAAGCTGCGAAATGAAGGGATAATAAAAAGCGACAAAAATAACTTTTGCCTTTTAAAGAAAAGCGAGCCGTTTGGTTTATAAGCCGACGGGAAAATCCTTAAAACTTTGCCTTTAATTTCTTGTATATAATAAACCAAAGGTGTTCTTTTTGCAATAGCCCGGGGGAATTTAATCTATTCGTAATATTTAACCGCCGCTCCGAAGATGTCCATGTCATAATTTCCGGGTACGTTTTTATAGAGATGTCTCCCCGTTCTTTCGGAATGCCCCATTTTGCCGAGCACCCTGCCGTCGGGGGAGGTTACGGCCTCCACCGCCATAAAAGAGCCGTTCGGGTTGAAATCGGTTTCCCGCGAGGGGTTGCCGTCAAAATCCACATACTGGGCGGCGATTTGTCCGTTTTCGCCAAGCAAAGCGACCTCCGCCATATCCCCCACAAATCTGCCCTCCCCGTGGGAGATCGGCACGAGGTAAACCTCGCCCGGCGAAGTGTTCGCGAACCACGGAGACTTGTTTGACGAAACCCTCACCCTCACAATTTGCGACTGATGACGGCCGATGGCGTTATACGCCAGCGTGGAAGAAGAGGCGCGGGGCGGGGTGATCCTGCCGTAGGGGACAAGCCCCAACTTGATAAGCGCCTGAAACCCGTTGCAAATGCCGCACATAAGCCCGTCGCGCTTTTCAAGAAATTCGGTTATTTTTTCGCTGATATAGGGGTTCCGGAAAAAAGCGGTGATAAACTTGCCCGACCCGTCGGGCTCGTCGCCGCCTGAAAACCCGCCGGGGATAACGATTATCTGGCTGTTGCCGATACACTTGGCGAAGTTTTCCGCCGATTCTTTTATCCCCGCCGGGGTTAGGTTGTTTAAAACAAAGACCTGCGGAGCCGCCCCCGCGTTTAAGAGCGACTTTTCGGTGTCGTACTCGCAGTTGGTGCCGGGGAACACGGGAATAAGCGCCCGCGGCAAGGCATATCTAACGCCGGGTTTAATAGGCGATTTATTTATAAAAGTAAACGCCTTTGGCGCCTCCCCAAAAGCTTTTGTTTTTGTGGGGAAGAGGTTTTCAAAAACCCCCTCGTAAACCTCCCTAAGCTTTTGAAGTGGAATCCGCGTGGAGCCATAAGAGACCCCCCCCTCTGCTCTTGTCTTGCCGAGCATAACGCCCTCTCCGGGGTATTTGTCCATCTCAACCACAAAAGAGCCATAGGAATAGCCGAAAATTTCGTCAAGCGTTATGTTTCCGTCGTATTCAAACGAGATATCGTTGCCGAGGCAGGACTTTAAAACGCCCTCCGCCGCTCCGCCGCCGGCGGGGGTAAAAACGGCGTGAGCCATTCCCTTTTGAATTATCGCGGCGACTTTATCGCAATTTTCAATAAAAGAGGCGGGTATGGGGAGGCGGTTCTTGCCGTATTCCGGCCTGAACCAAACCACGGCGTGACCCGGTTCTTTAAATTCGGGGGAAACGACGTTTTTGGCGCTCCCCACAGCCACCCCGAAAGACACAAGAGTTGGGGGGACGTCGATATCCTCAAACGTGCCGGACATGGAATCCTTGCCGCCTATCGCGGCGGCGCCGAGGTCAAGCTGGGCGTCAAGCGCCCCCAAAAGCGAGGACATCGGTTTGCCCCAGCGGCTATCGTCGTCGCGGAGCTTTTCAAAGTATTCCTGAAACGACAGGTGTATTGACTTTCGATCTCCGCCGGCGGCGATTATTTTCGACACGCTTTCCACCACGGCGTTATAGGCGCCGTGATAAGGGGATTTTTCGCTTATAAACGGGTTAAACCCGTATGACATAAACGAGCAGGTGTCGGTTTCGCCCTTTTGAAGGGGAATTTTATGAACCATCGCCATTATTGGGGTGGATTGGGTTTTCCCGCCGAAAGGCATAAGAACCGTCGACGCGCCGATAGTTGAGTCAAAGCGTTCCGCGAGCCCCTTCCCCGAGCAGGAATTATAGTCGGCGGCAAGGTTTAGGAGCGCTTCCTCAAAGCTTTGCGCTTGCGGCTTTTCATAGGGGAGCGGCGAGGAAAGGAGCGCCGAGGATTTCTTTTTCGCTCCGTTTGTGTTTAAAAATTCCCGCGAAATATCGGCGATGACGCGGTTTTTCCAGCGCATGACAAGGCGGGCTTTGTCAGTGACTTCCGCCACCGCCGCCGCCTCAAGGTTTTCGCTTTCCGCAAGCCGGATAAACATTTCCTCGTTTTGCTTTGAAACCACCACCGCCATTCGCTCTTGGGACTCTGAAATGGCAAGCTCGGTGCCGTCAAGCCCGGAATATTTCTTTTTTATTTTATCAAGGTCAATGTCAAGCCCGTCGGCGAGTTCCCCTATGGCAACCGAAACGCCGCCCGCGCCGAAGTCGTTGCAGCGCTTTATCAGAAGCG
>JBAYZO010000032.1:0-19254 GCA_041672465.1 Eubacteriales bacterium | reverse complement strand
GTGGGATATTTCCCAGACTTAATTCTACTATATTTTCCTTCCCAATGTAACTTCCATCGTAAATCCCACTGTGGAATTTACTTTGGGAATTAACTAAAAGCGGTCGAAAAATTAATTAAAATGTTCCGCCTTGACAAATAATAAGCATATGTGATATCCTTTATTTAATATTTGAAATAAGAATTTACGGTTGATATTTTATCGTTCCGCCCGCAAGCCGGTTTTACGCGAAAACGGCTTATATTCATTTTGGAGGAGACGGCAGGTGTATTTTGATTTTCACTATATCATAAACCAGCTTGATTCGGTGGGCATTGCCGATATTTTTGACATTCTTATCGTCGCGTTTGTGTTTTACTACCTGTTTAAATTTGTCCGCGAGCGGAGAGCGGGCAAGTTGGCGCTGGGCGTTATTTTAATATTGATAATGCTTTTTATAAGCGAGCTGTTTGACATGAGAGCGACTAATTTTATACTCCGCGCGGTGGTCAACGTGGGGCTTATCGCCCTTCTCATAGTGTTCCAGCCCGAACTCAGAAGCATGCTTGAAAAAATGGGGGGCGAATCGCTCAAAGGTTTTAAGGGAAAGCTTGACAAATCCACCGCCACCCATTATAAAAACATCATCGGCGAAATTTGCTACGCGGTGGAGGGGCTTTCCTCCAACAGAACCGGCGCGCTTATAGTTATCGAGGGGACCACAAAGCTCGGCGACGTAATAAAGACGGGGACGCTTATCAACGGCGATATATCCGCGTTTCTCATCGGCAACATTTTTTATGACAAGGCTCCGCTCCACGACGGCGCGGTAATTATACGCGGGCTGAAAATCCTCGCGGCGGGGTGCTTTCTCCCCCTTTCCACAAACCCCGATATCGTAAAGGATTTGGGAACCCGTCACAGGGCGGGGATTGGGATGTCCGAAAACAGCGACGCCGCCATAATAATCGTAAGCGAGGAGACGGGAATCATCAGCGTCGCCACCAACGGCGAACTCAAGCGCGGGTTTAACAGGGAGGAACTCGAGCATTTTCTGATATCGCTTCTCATAAGGGAACAAGACCACAAGAGCATGAAAAGCCGGTTTTTCGGCGGCAGAGCCGAGGATGACGAGGGAGATGGCTTTGGTGAATAACACAAACGGCGCGAACGGCGCGTACGGCGGAGACCAAAACGGAATAATTTTAGAAAAACGACCCTCCAAAGGCCGCTTGTACTCGTTTTTCGTAACATTAATTGCGTTCGCCTCTTCCCTGCTGCTTTGGTTTTATGTGCTGGGTTACGATTCGCCCCACTATGAAAAAGAGTTTAACGTCGCCGTCAGCGTTTCGGGCGAGGCGACTCTTCGGGAAAACATGGGGTTTACCGTGCTCTCAGACTTTGGGTTTTCAATCAAAGTTGTGGTTTCTGGCCCGCAGACCGAGGTTAACAAGCTTAGAGCCGGGGATATAAAGGCCTTTGTCGACGTCTCAGAAGTCAGCGAGCCGGGCAACAACACCCTCCCCATCAGCGTTACGGTCGCCAACAAAAACGGCGTAACGGTAACAGAAAAAAGCGTTGAGTCGGCTATTATTTTTATTGACAGAAACGTCGTCGCGGAAATACCCGTCACGCTCACCATCTCAGACTACACCCTGCCCTCGGGCTACAGCGCGGGGGACTACACCACCACCCCGTCCACCGTCAGCGTGGAGGGCCCCGAAACGGAAATATCAAAAATTTCCTACGCGCTGGGGCTTATCTCGCCGGGGAGCCTGACTTCCTCAAGCCGGTTTAACACTTCCGTCACCCTTTACGACGCGGGCAACAATAAAATTCAAAGCGCGTATATTAACCTTATCGACACCAGCGTTTCGGTTTGGCTCCCCATTTACAAAACCGTCAACCTGCCCGTTAAAGTTTATTTTGTGGGGGGGTATTTTTCCACCGACGCGGCGATAATTACTCTTTCCGACGACTATATCACCGTCAGAGGGCTTGCGGAAGACTTTGAGGGAGTTAGCGAAATCAAAATCAATATCGCCGAGAACACCTTAACTTCCGACAAAGTGATAAAGCAAATCTCGCTCCCCGCGGGGCTTAAGTGCATAAGCGGGCAGGAATATGTCACGGCGACAATAAAATTCCATGAGATTGTCGACCGCTATGTCGCCGCGAGCTGCGCTGCGGTGTGCGATATTATCGGCGCCCCGCCCGACAAGGACATTACTGTCACGACCGCGAATCTTTCAATTAAATTTATGGGGCCAAGGGAAAGCCTGCTGGCTTTAAACCAGCGCTCTTTCAGGGCCGTTGTCGACCTTGACAACATGGCGCTTGAAAAAGGGGAGACCTATATTGTCCCAATTTCAATTCTTCTTACCGACAAAGACAATGTCACCCTTGCGGGAGTTTTCCCCACCGGAGACTATGTAGTCACCATAGCGGTGAGCGCGAAGGAGGGATAAGCTTGCTTGGAGACAACTGGATCATACCCGAAATAGATAAAAAAGCCGAAGAAAACCTATCAAAAAGCCTTTGTGTTTATCCGCTTACTTCGCGGATACTTTTATCAAGGGGGTTTTCCGCGCCCGACGCAGCGAAGAGCTATCTCAATAAATCAAACCTCACCTTACATTCTCCCCTGCTTATGAAAGACATGGAAAAAGCCCGCGACAGAATAAAGCGGGCTATTAAAGACGGGGAACATATCTGCATTTACGGCGACTATGACGTGGACGGGGTGACTTCCACCGCCATGCTCTACCTTTATTTAAAATCTGAGGGGGCGAGCTGCGAGTGTTTTATACCCGAACGCCTCTCCGAGGGCTATGGGCTTAATAAATCTTCCATTGAGAAAATCGCCATAGCCGCGACCCTTATAATCACCGTCGATACGGGGATAACAGCCGTCGACGAGGTTGCTTTCGCCGCGGCGCTCGGGGTTGACGTCATAATAACCGACCACCACAACTGCCGCGAGACTCCCCCGCCTGCTCACGCCATTGTAAACCCCCGCCGCCCCGACTGCCCGTACCCATTTAAGTCGCTTGCCGGCGTGGGGGTGGTTTTCAAGCTTATCTGCGCGCTTATGGGCGACACCCAACGGGCTTTTGACGAATATTCCGACCTTGCCGCGCTTGGAACCGTCGCCGACGTAATGCCGCTGACCGACGAAAACAGGCTTATAGTCATCCATGGGCTAAAGCTCCTCAGCCGCACAAACCGCCCGGGGCTCGCGGCGCTTATGGACAACGCGGGGGTTCCCGAGGAAAACGGGTTCCGCAAGGTCAATTCCACGGTTGTGGGCTATACGCTCGCCCCCCGCCTTAACGCCGCGGGAAGAATTTCCTCGGCTGAAAAATCCTTAAGGCTGCTGCTTGAGACCGATTACCAAGCCGCCGACATCCTCGCGAAAGACATTTGTGAGGTCAACAAAAAGCGCCAGTCAACCGAACAGGCTATTTTTGAGGAAGCGATAAATCAAATAGGCGCCATTAAAGGCGAAAAATACAGCTATATATTATCTTCGGACGCGTGGCATCAGGGCGTTATCGGCGTTGTGGCGAGCCGAATAGCCGAGAGATACCTTCTTCCCGTGCTGCTTTTTTCTTTTGACGGGGATATCGGCAAGGGGAGCGGAAGATCGATAAAAGGGCTTAGCCTTACCGATATGCTTGGGGAATGCGGGGATTTGCTTATCGAGTTCGGCGGGCATGAGCTTGCCGCCGGGCTTTCCATACACAAAAAAAACCTTGACGAATTTATAAAGAGGTTTGAATCCCTCGCCGCCGCGAGCCTTGCGGAAAAAACCTCCCCGCCCCCGCTGGAAATAGACTGTGAGATGTTTTTTAACGAGATCACGGTTGAAAACGCCCGCGAGCTAAGCCTTTTGGAACCTTTCGGGCTTGCCAACGCCTCGCCGCTGTTTATTTTAAAGAACGCGTGTATAACCGAGATCTCCCCGATATCCCGCGACAGGCATATAAGGGTGAAAATAAAGTCCCCCGACTTCAAACACAAACAAGACATAAGCGGGGTTTATTTCGGCATAAGCCACATTGAGTTTCCCTTTTGCCGCGGGGACTGCTGTGATCTCGCCTGCACTCTCGGGGTAAACGATTACCACGGCTATTCAGCCCCGCAAATATTTATTAAAGACGCCAGACCCCGTGAGGACGAAAAACGCGAAATACGCCGCTCGCGGGAATATTACAACAAAATCTGCCCTGTTTCTCCCATCCATGAAACGGCGGCGGGGCAAAACCGGGCTTCGATCCCGGAATTTATTATCCCCGCCATAAACGATTTCCGGGCGGTGTTCAGGGTGCTGAAGCGGGAGCTCTCCGGCGAAAAGAAACGGGTTTCGGCAAGATATTTAAAGCGGAAAATCGAGCTGACCGAAAAAATCCGAATTGACCTTTGCACGCTGATAACGGTAATAGACGTGATAGCCGAGTTCGGGCTGGCGGAGGTTATTAAAATAAGAGGAAACGATATAATTGAAATCAAGCTCCTCCCCTGCCGTGAAAAAATCAATATAGATAATTCAAAGATACTCAAAAGCATTAAAAACCTTTACTGCTGAAAATTTCTTACAAAGATAAAAATTTATTAAAAGGCGTTTTATATAATGGCCGAGATACCCGAATTTAAACAACTCTATAACACGCTTGCCGAAAAAGGGGTCTACGACATGGAAAAAGTCGTCAGAGCCTATGAGTTCGCGGAAAGAGCCCACCGCTGTCAAAAGCGGATTTCCGGCGAGCCGTATATTATCCACCCGATTGCGGTGGCGGAAATCGTCGCCGACCTCCAGCTTGACACCGATTCTATTTGCGCCGCCCTCCTCCACGACACTTTGGAGGATTGTGAGGGGAAAGTCGACCTGCCCTTTATTAAAAAGTCGTTCGGCGGCGAAGTGGCAAGCCTTGTCGACGGCGTGACCAAGCTTATTCAGATGCCCTTTAAGACAAAGCAGGACGAATCCATTGAAAACCTGCGAAAAATGTTTATCGCCATGTCAAAAGACATAAGGGTGATTTTTATAAAGCTTGCCGACCGTCTCCACAACATGCGGACGCTAAACTACCGAACCGAGGAAAAACAGCGCTCCATCGCGCTTGAAACCATGCATGTCTACGCGCCGCTCGCCCACCGTTTGGGTATCCAGCGGTTTAAGCAGGAACTTGAGACCCTTGCTCTCGAATACCTTGACCCTATCGGCTTTGACGAGATAAAAGACCTCATTGAAAAACGGATAGCCCAAAACGAGGGGTTTTTGCAAAAGGCGGGGGATATGGTAAACTCAAGCCTTTCGGAGCAGGGGATCAACTTCCGCGTTGAAGACAGAATAAAATCCATATACAGCATTTACCGGAAAATGTATAACCAAAACCGGCCGTTTGACGAAATTTATGACTTTTACGCCATACGAATTATCGTCAAGACCGAAATGGAGTGCTACACTTCGTTAGGGGTGATACACGAACAGTTCAACTCCATGCCCGGGAGGTTCAAAGATTATATCTCCACCCCGAAACCCAATATGTACAGATCCCTTCACACCACCGTCATAGGCCACGACGGGATCCCGTTTGAAGTTCAGATACGCACCGAGGATATGCATGTCATAGCCGAATACGGGCTTGCCGCGCATTGGAAATACAAATCCGGCGATCAGGCGAAAAAGCCTATCGATGAAAAATACAAGTGGATACGCACGCTGCTTGAAACAGAAAAAGACCTGCTCGACGCCGACGAGTTTTTAAGACCGCTTAAAATAGACTTGTTCGACGACGAAACGCTTGTGTTCACGCCAAAGGGCGACGTGGTATCCCTCCCGGCGGGCTCAAACACCATTGACTTCGCCTACGCCATACACTCCGCGGTGGGGAACAAAATGGTAGGGGCGAAGGTAAACGGCAGTATCGTGCCCATCGATTATGTGCTTGAAACGGGTCAAATCGTTGAGGTTTTAACCTCATCCGCCTCAAAGGGCCCCTCCCGCGACTGGCTTAAAATGGTACGCTCGGCCGAGGCTCGGAACAAGATCCGGCAGTTCTTTAAAAAAGAAATGCGCGGGGAAAACATACTTATCGGCAAATACGAGGTCGACAGAGAATTCAGGCGGTACGGCAGACCGTTCAGCGAGAGCCAAAAAGAAGAAATCATAAGAAATATCGCCGAACGGCTTTTACTGCCGGAAACCGAAGACGTTTATAACAACATCGGCTACGGCGGGTTTTCAATAAGCAAAATTTCCTCAAAACTAAAAGAAGAGTTTGACCGGGTGGTAAACCCGCTCTCCCCCGAAGACATACTTCAAAAAGCGCAGGAGCAGCAGAAAAAGCTTGAGAGACGACCCATAACGCCGAAATCCCAATCGGTTATTATCGACAGCGTCAAGGGCTGCGACGTCAAGTTCGCCAAATGTTGCAACCCGCTTCCGGGCGACAGCATTATCGGCTTTATAACCAAGGGGCACGGCATTTCAATTCACAAATACGACTGCAAAAACGTGGTTGACGGGTTAAAACACTCCGAGGAAAAAGACCGCTGGGTGGTCGCGTCTTGGGCGGAAGCGGTGGAAAAACACGAGTACGGCGACTTTGAGGCGAGCTTAAATATCTACGCGTCCTACTCGCAAAAGCTTATCGCCGACGTGACAATGGCGCTCAGCGACATGAAGGTCGCGATAGTGTCGCTGAAAGCGAGGGAAAACGGCGACGATATGATTTTAAACGTGGTGCTTAAGTGCAGCAATATTGAACACCTTAAGAATATTATTAAAAACCTTAAAAAAGTCAGCACGGTGAGAGACGTTTCAAGGGGCAAAAATTAGCAGAGCAAATCGCGGCGAAAGGTAGGAATTGGCATATGCGAGCTGTCGTCAGCAGAGTTAACAGGGCGGTCTGTAGTGTGGACGGAAACGTGACGGGGGAAATAAACGCCGGTCTTTTGGTCGTCGTGGGGTTTTCTTCGGACGACACCGAGCAGAGCGTTGTCAAGGCCGCTTCCAAAGTAGGAAAGCTGCGTATATTTCGCGACGAAAACGGTAAAATAAGCAAATCCACTTCCGACGTCGGGGGGCGCGCCCTTGTCATCTCAAACTTTACCCTCTACGGCAGGGTCGCCCGCACCAACCGCCCCGATTTTACCCGCTCCTGCCCCGCCGACCGCGCGGAAAAGCTGTACGAGCTGTTTAAAAAGGAACTTTCGTCTTATATCCCCGTGAGCGCGGGGGTTTTTGGCGCGCATATGCACATAGAGGCCGAAAACGACGGCCCGGTGACCCTTATTATTGACAGCGACGAATTATAATTATAATGAAAGTTTTTATTTATAACGACACGGGGTTTTTAAACGATTACTTTTTCAAATCCCTTTGCCTTATTTATTTTCCCGGCGAAAGCTTCCCCGAAAACGACGACGGGACAATAAGCGCCTCGTTTAAAATCAAGGGGGAAAACGGCGGCTTTTCCGCCAAAGCGGAAATAACCACGCCATACGCCGTCTCGTTCGCCGAATTTAACAGCTTCTCGCTAAAACTCACCCTCCCCGCCGACAAAGCGGGTGTGGTCTCGCTGGTTGCCGGCAAGGCGTTTTTAGCGGCGGGAGAAAAAATCTTCGGCTTTGTCCCCCCTTGGGGGCACCTAACGGGGCTAAGGCCGGTAAAACGGGCGAAATACTACCTTGAGCGCGGGTGTGACGGCGAAAAAGTGGCGGGACTGTTTATGAACGACTACGGGGTGAGTAAAGAAAAAACCCTCCTCTCGATTGCCACCGCCAAAAAAGAAATTGAAATTCTCTCTTCCGTAAAGGACACCGACTGCGCCGTTTATATTTCAATTCCCTTTTGCCCCACCAGATGCGACTACTGTTCGTTTGTCTCTTTTTCAAATCAAAAGCTGTTTAAACTTATCCCCGACTATATAACAAGACTGTGCGGCGATATTAAACTGACCGGGGATATTATAAAAGAAGCCGGGCTCACCCCGGCGGCTTTATATATTGGCGGCGGGACACCGTCTTTTTTAAGCATAGAAGAGCTTTCCCGGCTGTTTTTCGCCATCGGGGAAAACATCCCGACCGAAAACCTCCGCGAGTTTTCGTTTGAGGGCGGCCGCCCCGACACCATTACAAAAGAAAAGCTGACGGCCGTTAAAAAAGGCGGGGTTAACAGGATTTCGGTAAATTCGCAGTCGACCTCAAAGAGCGTGCTTGACGCTATCGGCAGGCGACACACCCCCGACGACTTTTTTTCGTCTTCGCAAATGGCGATGGAGCAGGGATTTTCCACCGTGAACACCGACATTATCGCGGGGCTCCCCGGCGACGGCAAAGAAACTTTTCACAAAACCCTTACCGACGTGCTGGGGATCGGGTTCCAGAACATAACTCTTCACACCCTGTCGATAAAAAATTCCTCAGTTATAAAAAGCGAGGGCGGGCTGTTCGACCCGGTTGGGAAACTGGCGGGGGAATGCGTTTCCCACGCGGGGGATCTGCTTGGTGAAAAAGGGTATTTCCCCTATTACCTGTACCGCCAGAAGCGAACGGTGGGGAACGGCGAAAACACCGGATTTTCACTCCCCGGCCACGAATGTGTATATAATGTTATGATGATGGAAGAAACCTCTTCCGTTTTCGCGTGCGGCGCGGGGGCGATAACAAAGCTCGTATCCCCCGATAAAAACCGTATAGAGCGGATAGCTTTCCCAAAATATCCCTTTGAATACCTAAAAAGCGGCAAAGGCGTGGGGGAGGAAAAAATACGCGAATTTCTGCTGAAAGGATGAAATACAATAATTATCAATAAGTCATATATTGAAAACCTTGAAAGACCCTATGAGGAAAAAGTGAGATCCGCCGCCACAGAAGCCGTTAAAAACAACAACCGGCTTATACTTGTCGCGGGCGCGTCCTGCGCGGGGAAAACCACCACCTCAAAAAAAATAGCGCTGGAAATAGAAAAATCGGGGGGAAAAGCGCAAACCGTATCCCTTGACGACTTTTACCACAACCCCGCCGACAGCCCTTTCGCCTCCGACGAAAGCCCCGACTATGAGGCGCCTGAATGCCTTGATATCCCGCTTATTAAAAAGACCATGGCGGATATTTCGCACGGGAGACCGACACATGTCCCCGAGTTCAGCTTTGAAAAAAAGAAACGGCTTGAAACGCCCCGACTTATCACCCCCGATAAAGATACTTTTATAATCGTCGAGGGGCTCCACGCGCTAAACCCCGACCTTATCGGCAATGAAAGCCGGGACGCCGCCTATAAAGTTTATCTAATCTGCGAGAGCAGTGTTAGCGACGGCGACGGCGTAGGCGCCTACGACGCGAAACTGCTAAGGCGGCTCGTGAGGGATTATCACTTTAGGAAAGCGTCGGCGGAGCTGACTTTCTCCCTTTGGGAAAACGTAAAAAAAGGCGAAGCCGTGTATATTTACCCTTATAAATCGGTGTCCGACAAAATAATAAACACGTTTTTTGATTATGAAATTTCGGCTTTCAAGGAAGAGGGCGAAAAAGTGCTGTCGGCCGTGGGGGAAAACAGCCCTTATCGGACAATGGCGGACGGACTGTTAGGTCTTCTTTCGGGCACCGAAGCTCTCGGCAAAGGGCTTATCCCCGACGGGTCGCTGCTTTGGGAATTTTTAAAATAAAATTGTGAGAACTCAGAATGAATGAAAAACAATCCGCCTCGTTTTTAACCGACGCGCTTATAATATCCCTGTCGAACCTTTTGGTCAAAATTATTGGCGTTGTGTTTCGCAAAAGCCTTGCCGATATACTTCAGGGCGGAATCGGCGTGTATACCGCCGCTTATTCAGTCTACGCCATGCTTTACATGGTTTCAACCTCGGGGCTCCCCGTGGCGATAAGCCGAATGGTGGCGGCCTCCCGCAAGCTCGGCAGAAACATTGAGATAAAACGTATCTATCGGCTAAGCCTTATTATCTTCGGCGGGCTTGGGCTTGTGTTTACTCTGGCGATGTTTTTCGGCGCCGACTTTGTGGCGGTAAGAACCGAACACGCCGATTCGGCGCTCGCCATGCGCGTGATATCCCCCACTCTGCTTTTGATTTGTCTTTCCTCGGCGTTCAGAGGATATTTTCAGGGGCTTAGGAATATGGTCCCCACCGCCGTCAGCCAGTTTATCGAGGCGTTTACCAAACTGGCTCTCGGGCTTTCCGCCGCTTATTTCGCCAAACAGGCCGGATATTCGCTTGTCGTTCAGGCGGCGTTCGCCATTTCGGGGATAACGGTCGGGACATTTTTGTCGCTTGTGTTTCTCTTTTTATACAAGCTCGCGCGCGGGAAGAATCACTTGGGCTTTACCTCGGCGGACACCGAAAGCTACGGGCATATATCAAAAAACCTCGCCCGGGTGGCAATCCCCGTGACCATAACCTCGTCCGCGCTGTATTTGTCGCAGTTTTTAGACACGCTGGTAATAAACAAATACCTTATTTCATCCGGAGTGGCGCGGGAAATCGCCGAGGATTTATACTCCGCTTACACGGGGCTTACGCTGTCCATTTCAGACCTCCTCCCCGCCACGCTTATTTTTCCCATCGCCATATCAATCCTCCCGGCGGTTTCGGCCGCCCTCGCGGTTAACAATAAAAAGCAAGCCGACAACTACATACACTCGTCAATAAGGATAACGGCGCTGCTGGCTCTCCCGGGCGCTTTCGGAATGCTCGCCGTCGCCCGCCCCGCGATAACGCTTATCTACGGAGTGGGTTTTGGCTCCGCCGACACGCTAAGCCGGGTCTGGAACGGCAAGCCTTACATTCCTGTGGACATAGCGTCTACGGCGCTTATGATTTTATCGGTGGGGATAATATTCGTGTCGCTTCTCTCCACCACAAACGCGCTTTTGCAGGCGATAGGAAGACAGCGTCTCCCGATGATATCGATAAGTATCGGCGTGGCTGTCCTCTTTGTGCTTGAAATAAGCCTTGTCTCGATCCCAAAAATCGGGATTTACGGCGCGCCGATAGCATCTGTCGCCTGCTACGCCTCGGCGCTGACGGTTAACATGCTGTTTTTAAAACGGTCGGGGTCGCTTGGCAAATCGCTTTCAAATTTGTTTTTTAAGCCCCTCGTTTGCGGGGCCGCCTGCGGGGCGGGAGCCTACGGAATGGCGGCGCTGTCAAGGGTTTTTCTCGGCGGCGAGAGCAGACTCAACTCGCTTATAACCCTGTGTCTCGCGGGGGGGGCGGGGGTTGTGATTTACGCCGCGGGGCTTCTCTTGACAAGGGGGATAACGGCAAGCGAGGTAAGGCTTCTTCCAAAAGGCAACGCGATAAGCGGCTTTCTTATCAAAAAAGGGCTTCTGGACAACGATATGACTTAAATAAATTTAAGTCGGCAAATTTTTGATTTTGCGGTTTAAACAACCGCATGCTTGAAAGATAAATCTTTCAAGCGGTAAAATTTTTGATTTTGCGGTTTAGACAACCGCAATTTCGCTAAAGCGAAATCATCAAAAATTTTACGGTTTAGCTAAAGAAGATAACTACAGAATTGAAAAAAATATAATTTCTATCATCAAAAAGTTTGCGGCTTGGCTGAAAGAGGTAAGTACAGAATTTAAATAAATTTAAATCTACCTATAAAAAGTTTTCGTTCCTAAAAGAAGGGGTAAACATAAAAATGGAAAAGTTGGAAATAGTAAAAAAGAAACGCCGCGATTTTGACGACCTTTGCGCTATCATGGATATTTTAAGGGGGGATCCCGGCTGCCCTTGGGACAAAGAGCAGGACCATAAATCAATTCGGAAAAACCTTATCGAAGAGACCTATGAAGTGGTAGAGGCGATAGATAAGGACGACCCGGAACTCCTTTGCGAGGAGCTCGGCGACTTAATGCTTCAGGTGGTCTTCCACGCTAAAATTTCCTCCGAGAGCGGGGATTTTGATATTAACGACGTCTGCGACGGGATATGCCGTAAACTTATTGTCCGTCACCCTCATATTTTCGGGGAAACCGTCGTCGGGAGCGTAGGCGAGGTGCTGGAAAACTGGGAAACAATAAAGAAGAAAACCAAAAAATCCCGTCTTTCCGCCTTTGACGGGATTCCCCCCTCCCTCCCCGCGCTTATGAGGGCGAAAAAAGCCCTTGAAAAGTCGGCGGGGCTTATAAAAGAAAAAACAATCGAAGAGGAAATCGGCGCGGTAACACTTCTCGCGGAGGAATTAAAAGGCGAAAATGACACAGAAAAGTTTGTGACCGCCGCCGCGAAAATCATCTTTAGCGTCACCAACATATTAAGACAAAAAGGCTTTGACGCGGAAGAAGCGCTCTATCGCGAGGCCGACAGGTTTATAGATGCCGCCAAAGCCGGCGAAAAAGCTTAAAAGTGCTGATAATAAAGGACATTTTAGCAAAAAAAGTTAAAAATACTATTGCGAAAATAAAAAAACCATGCTATACTATGCAGGCAATCAAAAGAAAGGAGTTCATATATGAACAAAACAAATCTTATCGAAGTAGTCGCGGATCAGGCTAACCTTAAAAAGAAAGAGGCCGAGGCTGCCGTGAACGCGGTTTTCGCGGCGATCCAAAAAGATCTCGCCGAAGGCGGAAAAGTGCAAATAGCCGGTTTTGGTTCTTTTAAAGTTAAAGAGAGGGGCGAAAGAATAGGCAGAAACCCCAAAACGCTTGAGGAAATTAAAATCCCCGCGTCAAAAGCCCCGGTTTTCGTGGCGGGTAAGGGTCTTAAGGATTCGGTCAACACTTAGATAAAACAACCCAAGTTTTACGCCCGCCAAGCAATGACGATTCGCGGCGGTTTGCGGCTTAATTTCGGAAAGGTTTGCGAAAATGAGGTCTTATGCGGCTTGACAAGTTTTTAAAGGTTTCAAGAATTATCAAACGGAGAACAGTCGCCGCCGAAGCTTGCGGCAGCGAATATGTCCGCGTTAACGGAAAAACCGCTAAGGCCTCTTACGCCGTAAAAGTCGGCGATATAATAACCGTAAAATACGGCGGCAGCTCGACATCGTTCCGCGTTAAGGAATTGGACGAAAAAGCCACAAAAGAAAAATCCTCACTGCTTTATGAAGTTGTCGGCAACCCATAAAAATCATATGGGTTTCCCCGGCAATTCCCCCCGTCGGCGTTTTTGTTGAGACAGGTTTCAAATGTAATATCTTCCCCCGGTTTGTCATATTCTTTTATAGTAAAGTCAAACGGGGGATTCAGATGCAAGAAGACAGAAAAAAACATTTTTTATCTCTTAGCCAAAGGAACCTCCTTTTGGTAAGCGGCATTGACGACCTGCAAAGCTTTGACGAGAGCGGGGTTGTGTTTGACCTCGGGGATTCCACCCTCACCGTGACCGGGAGCGAGCTCTGCGTGACCAAACTTTCGCTTGAGACGGGGGAGGCTGCCGTCAAGGGTGTTGTCGATGCCGTCATATACTCCGACCGCCAAATGAAAAAAACTTTTTTCTCGCGGTTTTTTAAATAATGGATATAACCTACGCGCTTTCTCACTATCTTATTTTCGCCTCGCTGCTCATAGGTGTGGTCTGCGGGGCTGTCTATGACGTTTTCAGGATTTTGAGAGTTTTTACCCCAAAAAACGCCTTTTTGGTGTTTGCGGAAGACTTGATATACTGCCTGTTCGTCGCGGCGGCGCTAATGATTTTGTTTTACAACTACACCGAGGGAAGAATAAGATTCTGGGCGTTCGCGGGGGTCGCTGGAGGGTTTTCCGCCTATTATTTTACCGTAGGCACGCTCACGCGCAGGGCCGTCAAAGCGGCGGCGGCGCTTGTTTTAAAGTTTTACAAAGCTTTAAAACTCAGGGTTTCGCGCGCGGGCAAAGCGTTTTACCGCGCCGCGTATATGTATAACCGAATCCGCAGCGCGAGAAGACGCGCGAAAAACGGCTTTGGCTTTTAGTTTTTAAAAATAAAGTTGTGTTTTATTAAGGAAGGAGCGAAAATCAGTATGACAAAGGGAACAAACACCAACCTCATAGTAAAATTCGCGGTAATTTGCATAATTATCATACTCATCTTCGCGGTCATTAATATTCAAATTGAACTTAAAGAACTAAAAGAAAAAAAGCTTGCCATAACAAAGCAAATCAGCGCCGTAGAGGATATTATAGAAGAAGTGAACATTCGCCTTGATTCGCCGGTTACCGACAAATATATAGAGCGCGTGGCAAGGGAGCAGTTGGGGTGCCGCATGGAGGGCGAAATTATTTTTTACAACGGACTCGCGAATTAGATTGGGAGTTTTAAGCTTGGGGAAAGTCGTTAAAGGCAAAATCACAAAAATAACCAACTTCGGTGCTTTTGTGGCGGTCGAGGACGGAAAAAGCGGAATGATACATATCTCGGAAGTTTCCTCCGCCTTTGTCAAGGATATCCGCGACTACCTCAAAGAGGGCGAGGAGGTTTCGGCGGTGGTGATTTCGGAGGACGAAAACGGACGGCTGGCGCTGTCGTTAAAACGCGCCTTGCCGCAGAAGAAAAGCGCCTCCGCGTTTCCGCCCGCCGATTTTTATACCGAACGGAAAACAGAGGATAAAAACTTCGAGTCAATGATGTCGCGCTTTAAAACGGTTTCGGATGAAAAAATAGGCGACCTCAAGAAGGGGTACGACAGCAAGCGGGGAAAGGGAACCAAAAAACCAAAAAAATAAAGCTTAACATAAACTGCTAAAAGGCAGTTTTTTTACGATAGGGCGTAAAAAAAGCCCTGACCGATAAAAACCAAAAGGGGAACAAAATGAGGAATATCGACTGCCTGACAATTAAAGAAGAAATTAAAAAGCTTTTTATAAAGGCCGCGGTGTTTTTGCCCGACGATGTGACGGAACTTATAAAAGAAGCGGAAAAAGCCGAAAGCGGCAAAACCGCCAAATCAATACTCGGTAAAATAATTGAAAACAGCGCCTACGCGCAAAAAGCGGCGCTGCCGATTTGTCAAGACACGGGAATGGCGTTTGTGTTTGCCGAGGTCGGGCAGGAAGTCCACGTCACGGGCGGCTGCTTTGAGGACGCGATAAACGGCGGGGTTTCGGCCGCTTATACCGAAGGGTATCTCCGCAAATCTGTAGTCACCCCGCTGGACAGAATAAACACGGGCGACAACACCCCGGCGGTAATTTATACAAAAATAATCCCCGGCGATAAAATAAAGCTCTTTGTCCTCCCCAAGGGTTTCGGGAGCGAAAACATGTCAAGGCTCGCGATGCTTGACCCCTCCGCGGGGAAAGGCGATATAATAAACTTTGTGACTTCCGCCGTAAAGGAGGCGGGGGGGAGACCCTGCCCGCCGCTTATTATTGGCGTCGGAATAGGCGGGAGTTTTGACTATGCCCCTTTTTTGGCTAAAAAGGCCTTAACCCGAACCGGGGCGAACCCCGACGCGGCGCTCGCGGACCTTGAGGGGGAGATTTTAAAAAGCGTCAACGAAACAAAAGTGGGGGCTATGGGGCTTGGCGGCGATATCACCGCCCTAAAGGTCGCGGTAGAGGCCTACCCCACGCATATCGCCTCTCTCCCCGTGGCGGTAAACATATCCTGCCACGCCACCCGCCACGCGTACGCCGAAATTTAACTTTATTCTTTGTATTTTTATAGAATTAATGTAAAAAGTAATAAAAATTAAAACGGCGTTTATTGACAATAAGAGGGGTCGATGGTATAATAATACTATGGAATGTAAACGGAAACAAACCTTACATTTATACTTTCGGAGGACGCCATTATGAAGCTGAAATTCAACGCCCGCAAGTTTAACCTTACCGACGACGTCAAAGAAAGGTTCGAGAAAAAGCTCGCCAAGCTTGACAAATTCTTTTACAAAGACGCGGAAGCGACCATAACGCTTTATGAAGAAAAAGTTGGCCAAAGGGTGGAGATTACCGTTTACGGCAAGGGGAACATCTTCAGAGCGGAAGAGACCGACCGCGACGCCGCCTGCGCGCTCGACAAGGCGATGGACGTGCTGATAAGGCAAGTCCGCAAAAACCGCACCCGCCTTGAAAAGAAAAAGCAAATACCCCCCGCTCCCGCCACCGAAGACAACCTGTATGAACAAGAACAGGAATTTAAGATTTCAAAAGTCAAAAGCTTTGCGCTTGTCGCCATGACGGTCGACGAGGCCATTTTGCAGATGAACCTTTTATCACATGAGTTCTTTCTGTTTAAAAACGCCAAAACAGGCGAGGTAAACTTGGTTTACAAAAGAAAAAGCAACGACTACGGCCTTATAGAACCCGCGGAATAAACCGTTTTATCGCCGCGACTATAGCAACAAGGCCGCAAAGCGGCCTTGTTGCTATAGTTGCTGTTACCAAAGGAAAATACCTTATGAATTTTATTGCCACCTGCCTGTTCGGGCTTGAGAAGCTTGTCGGGTCTGACATTGAAAAGCTTGGCTGTGAACGAATTTCCACCCGCGACGGCAGAGTTGAGTTTACCGGGCCGGAATCCGCCGGCGCGAGGAGCAACGTCAACTTCCGCTACGCCGAACGGGTTATGATAAAAGTTGGGGAATTCAAAGCGGAAAGTTTTGATTCGCTTTTCGAGGGGACAAAAAGCCTTCCTTGGGAAGACTATATTTTAAAGGCCGACTCCTTCCCCGTAAAAGGCCATTCGGTAAAGTCAAAACTTTTTTCGGTCCCCGACTGCCAGTCTATCATTAAAAAAGCGGTTTGCGACCGTCTCGGGGCGGCGTACGGGCTTAAAACCCTCCCCGAAACGGGGCAAAAAAAGCAAATAGTGTTTTTTATAATGGAAGACCTCGCCTGCCTTATGCTCGACACCACCGGCGAGGGGCTCCGCAAGCGGGGCTACCGGCCGGTAGTCTCGGCCGCGCCGATACGCGAAACGCTTGCCGCCGCGATGGTTTCCCTTTCAAGGCCAAGGCAGGGAGTCATGACGGTCGACCCGATGTGCGGCTCGGGCACAATTCCAATCGAGGGGGCGCTGTTGGCGTCAAACACCCCGCCCGGCGCGAAAAGAAGCTTTGCCGGCGAAGAAAACGGGCTTATACCAAAGCAATATTTTACCCTTGCCCGCGAGGAGGGGCTTTCCGCCGTTACCCCGCCGCAAATGGAAATCTTCGGCTTTGACATCGACGGCGCGGCAATCGATTCGGCAAGGGAAAACGCCGGCCGCGCGGGGGTTGGGGGCTGGATAAAGTTTGAAACCCGCGACGCCGCCAAATTCACCCCGCCGAACACAGGCAGGGGAACTATCGTCACCAACCCGCCCTACGGCGAGCGGATGATGGACAAAGCAAGCGTGGCGAAACTGGAAGAGGCCATTGGAAAAGCCTTTATGTCTTCGGTGCCCGACTGGCATATGTACTTTTTGTCGTCGGACGAGAGTTTTGAGAGAAACTTCGGCCGGAGGGCGAACAAAAAAAGAATACTTTACAACGGACCGATAAAATGCTTTTTTTATCAATATTTTAAACGCTAAAGTTAATTTTAATGTCTTGACTTTTTATTAAATATCATTATCATATATATGCTTATCTAAAAGCCTGCGCTTTTACTTATAAATAAATTAATATACAGGAGGAAAAGCTATGAAACTAAGACCGCTTGGCGATAAAATCGTCATTAAAATGGCGGAGGCGGAGGAAACCACAAAGAGCGGCATTGTCCTTGCCGGATCCGCCAAAGAAAAACCGCAGTTCGCGTTTGTTGTGGAAGTGGGCCCCGGAGCTTACGACGACAAGGGCGTACTTGTCCCCATGGAGGTTAAAGTGGGCGACAAGGTCATAACCAGCAAGTATTCCGGGACTGAAATCAAAATTGAAAGCGAAGAATATGTCGTGATCCGTCAGGGCGACGTTCTTTGCATAGTTGAATAGGAGGGTTCTTAATATGGCAAAAGAACTTAAACACTCGGTTGAGGCGAGAGACGCCCTTTTAAAGGGGATCAACACCCTTTCGGACACCATTAAGATCACGCTCGGCCCTAAGGGGAGAAACGTCGTTCTCGACAAAAAATTCGGCTCCCCGCTTATAACAAATGACGGCGTTACCATCGCGAAGGAAATCGAGCTCGACGACGCTTTTGAGAACATGGGCGCAAGGCTCGTGGTTGAAGTCGCCACAAAGACAAACGACGTCGCCGGCGACGGCACCACCACCGCCACGCTCCTCGCACAGGCGTTTATCCGCGAGGGGATGAAGAACATCACCTCCGGCGCTAACCCGATGGTGATTAAAAAAGGCATCCAAAAAGCCGTCGATTCCGCTGTCGCGGCGATTTCAGCGTCTTCCATACCGGTCAACGGCACAGAAGATATCACTCGAATCGGCACAATTTCGTCCGGCGATGAGGAAATAGGCAGAATAATAGCCGAAGCGATGGAAAAAGTCACCGCCGAGGGCGTCATAACCGTCGAGGAATCCAAAACCGCCGAAACCTACTATGACCTTGTCGAGGGCATGCAGTTTGACCGCGGCTATGTCACCCCTTATATGGTCACCGACACCGAAAAAATGGAGGCTGTGCTCGACGACGCGCTTATCCTTATAACCGACAAAAAAATTTCCGGAGTTCAGGAAATTCTCCCGCTTCTCGAACAAATTGTCCAGAACGGCAAAAAGCTCCTTATTATCGCCGAGGACGTCGAGGGCGAGGCGCTCTCCACCTTAATCGTAAACAGGCTGAGGGGAACCTTCACCTGCGTGGCGGTCAAGGCTCCCGGCTTTGGCGACAGAAGAAAAGAAATGCTGCAGGATATAGCCACCCTTACGGGGGGCAACGTGATTTCCGCCGATTTGGGTTATGAGCTTAAAGACACCACCATAGACATGCTCGGGCAGGCAAAGCAAGTTAAGGTTACAAAGGAAAACACCATAATTGTCGACGGCGCGGGCGATAAAGAAGACATAAAGGCGCGGACAGCCCAGATAAAAGCCGCGATTGAAGTCACCACCAGCGATTTTGACCGCGAAAAGCTGCAAGAACGCCTTGCCAAGCTCGCCGGCGGCGTAGCCGTCATTAAAGCGGGCGCGGCGACCGAAACCGAGATGAAAGAAAAGAAGCTCCGCATCGAGGACGCCCTCAACGCCACAAAAGCGGCGATTGAGGAGGGCTTTGTCGCGGGCGGCGGCGCGGTTCTCATCGATATTATCCCCGTGGTTGAGAAACTTCTCAAAACCGCCGAGGGCGACGAGAAAACAGGCATTAAGCTTGTGCTGAGAGCCCTTGAGGAGCCCCTGAGACAAATCGCCGAAAACGCCGGCTATGAGGGCAGCGTTATAGC
>JBAYZO010000031.1:0-22212 GCA_041672465.1 Eubacteriales bacterium | reverse complement strand
TTATACCACCGACTACCTGACATTTGATTCGTGTGACGCTGCTATTATATAGTCTCTCCAATTCAAATGCTTTCCTATGTAAACCCCAATGCACACACTCATGCACTATGGTGTTATTGACTGACCCAAGATTACGGAGAAAATAGGCTTTAGGATCAACGAATATAGTACGGGCATCCACATGAGTTAGTACCATTTCATCGCTGTCTTCATCATAAAATTCTGCATCACAGTCATGAAAGTATATCTGTCCAAAAACTGAGAAATCCTTTGTAATCTCTCTCATTTCCACGACAAGACCCATTTTTTCTGCCAAGACTTGTGGTTCAACTGCTGTTGGTTTTATTAATGCCTCTGGGTAATATCTGCGAAGGAAGTCTGTAGCAACAGATTCTAGTTGCTCTTTATTAATGATAGGGACAAGAGAGTCCGACATAGGTCTGGACTGCCTATTTTTGCTGGTATACTCTGTTACACTAGAGATTGTAAAGTTATCCAAGTTGCAATTCAAATCTCCGGAGCACTTCAGCATAAACCACTGCTTGCAGAATTCTGATTCATCATAGTGATAATCTGCTTCCCGTACCTCCAGTTCAGCTTCAACAGCAACATCAAATTCTATTTTCATATCCGGCAAGTCATTAACAGAAACATACTTTACCTCTATATCCGACAATTCTATGCTACCAATGTTTTGAACTCTGTATAACCGTAAGTCTAAGTCATCATAATTATCTGCAGTGAAACCTTGTATGGCAGCAAATATCTCATTATAGAATTGATCTGCCACATAATCTCTAAATGAACGATTACCCGCCATATGGGATACCCCTCCATTCATAACCTTTTCATTCTTTAGCAAACATTCTCCACTGTCATTGTTACAGTTTCAGCTATTTTCTTTACATTATCTTCCATTAATACTGAATGCCATTGATGTAAACAGGTTCATCACCATCTTTTGGTTTTGCAAAATGAAACAAGTCAATTTTTTATCTTGACTTTATATAACTGATCTTCTTGGGAATATGATATATTTTACATCTTAATCTTGCCCGGATTCTTTTCCTCCATTTCTTCGCTGACGTTTTCAAGCCATATTTTATCAGGATTTTTTCGAAGAATGGTTTCCATCAATAATCCAACCAATAGCAATGCCACAAGGGTTAATGAAAATCTGAGCAGCGTAAACGAAACTCCTAAGAATTTTATTTCGACCATGAGCTGTGGAATTTTAAGTGCTGCCCATGATCCTAGAAATATTACCATATTGGTGACGCTGGCCCCTTTGCGGATCAACGATCCCGTCATCGGGAATGCAACATACAACGGACCCGTTGGAAGGGTTCCAAGCGCAACAGAAATAGCGGCTCCTTTTATACCTGAACCGCTGCCGAGCCACTTTTGGATTTTGTCTTTTGGCACCCATATTTCCATCAATCCCATAAGTATAAATACGGCAGGCATGATCAAAGCCATCTCTTTAAAATAGTCCCATGTAACCTGGGATGAGCGAGCGGCGGTATCTGGTATCCATATAGCCAAACCTATAAACACAAAAGCTATGAGGATAGGAAATCTAAATTTCTTCAGAATATTCATCATAACAGCACCCCCATAATCCCTGCAATGACCAACGCCGCAATAAAGCCCAGTCCGTTACGCAACAGCGTGAATTTTTTCCCGAGTGATTTGATTTCCATGGGAGCAGTCACAACTCCGACCATGACAAGCGTAGTGACGAAAGCCGATATGGTCATGACGGTTGCACCAGAGCGCAGGAGCGAGCCCGCAAGGGGAAAGGCCACTAGCGAAGGAATCAAGGTAATCGCACCAATCACTGCTGCAAAGATTGTCGCTGTAAATCCTGACTCTGCTCCCACCAGTTTTGAAATGGTTTCCGACGTCAAGATACCTAAGGTTAATCCGACGATACCAAGCACGGTCAATAAGCTGGGAGCTGTCTTAAGCAACGCTTTGCCGGCAATTTTGAAGGCCTTTTTTGTTTTCTCTCTGCTTCTGATCAAAGAAGCGACAAGGCCTACTCCCAATAAGCTGTAAATCGTAATGATTGTAACCATTTTATCACCTCGCTATTTCTCCACTTTTATCTGGACCCCCATCAGTCTCGCCCCTGCTTTTGATTCCATTGACAAAAGAGCAGGCTCGGTAATAAAAACCTGATTTTCTTTCAAGGTTGAAGTTTCATCATTTTTTCTAAGCAATACTTCCCCTTTGACTACATAGAACATAACATAGGAATCCATTTGACACTCCGGAATCTTCCCACCTGGCTCAAGAATAATAACACGTGTTTTAAATAGTTCATTTTGAAAGAAAACATTAACCTGTCTGTTTTCGTAACCTTGAGCCTCTAAATTCATCAAATCAAATATTTTCATTTATCTTTTCCTCACTTTCATTTTTTTTATTTTTTTACCATAGTCAATCGCATCTTTAGGACATATAAGTTTGCAATTATAACATTGATGACATAATTTTGGATTAATTTCAGCCTTTCTATTTTGTGGTGATACAACAGTTGCTTTTGATGGACATGTTGTTTCACATAATTTGCATCCAACACATTTATCTAAATTGACCCTTCTTGATAAGTAAGCAAACCTTCCTGTAAGACTTTGCAATACGCCAAAAGGACATAGCTTATTATGAAAAACTTCTGGTTTGTATCTTAAAGTTACTAGCACAGAAAGTATCAATAAATACAGTAGAACAGGAACCTCACCTCCAGTCATTTTTTTTATTACTGCCATCGCAAGAACCATAGCTATTAACAACACCCATCCTAACCAGCCAGTTTCAAGCCACTTAGGAGAGTCTTTAAGTTTAATATTGAACTTATTTAATAATAACTCTGTACCAATCATCAGTGTATTCATTGGGCAAATCCATCCACAAAATATCCTGCCAAAGAATAATGCTGCAACTAAGCTTACTCCAAAAATACCTAACCAGAGTATCGGAGTTCCTTTTGACATTATAAAAATAAATAATCCTAAAAAAATAATGCGTATTATATTAATCTGCAGTCGTTTTGAACTCATTCTTTATCCTCCAAATTAAACGATATCAAGGGCATCATACCTGCCAATCAGCTTCTCAATACGAGCTTTTCTGACTTTTAGTATTTTTATCCATTGATCCAATTCTTCTTTTCCGGTTTCTGTAATCTCATACACTCTTCGCTTAGGTCCTGGACCGCCTTCTTCCCACTTCGATGTTACTAAGTTTTCGTTTTCCATTTTTCTTAAGGTTCGATACAGCGTGCTCATATTAATTTCATCTTGCGAAAACCCGAAAAACGCCAAATTTTCAATAAGCCCATATCCATAACCTACTTCGTCATATAAAAGTAGCAATAGACAGACTTCTAAAAATCTTTCCATCTTATGATTCTTGCTATTACAAAATAAAGCGCGGTCTTCAGTCATAATTTCACCTCCATCATTCATACTATGTTCATTCTGTATATAGTCTTCATGTATATAGTATATGACGCTTTCATTAAAATGTCAATAATAAAAACCGCCGTTCAAGAGTTTATTCCCCTCAAACAGCGGCCAATCTTGTGACTTATATCTCTATATCAATTCCAACGCTAGATTTGAATTCAACGGTGACTTTATCATCAAATACCGTAACTTTTTCAATAAGCCTCCTTACCAGTTGCTCATCATATTCCTCCAGCTCATATGACTGCTCATTCAAGAAGTCTGTCATTTCAGCTATCCGCTGTCTTCTTCCTTCACGCTCTGCATTTTCAACCGGTGCGTTTTCATATGATTATTTTAATTTATTGAAAGACCTACTATTTACTATATTGAAGCTCAATTTATAAATTTGGATACAGCCCATCCAATAATCACCAACCATAAGACTATAATCAGAATCGCATAGTACCACTTTTTGGGGTTCCCATCTTTCCACATACCTTCTGCTTCAGCTTTGCATTTCTCCATTATCTCATCAGGAATAAATTTTATAGCCAAAGCTGCTAATAGTGGAAGAATGATAAGATCATCCAGATACCCTAACACAGGTATAAAATCCGAGAATCACATCAATCGGTGACAATGCGTAACCTACAGTAATACCCGCAAAAATTTTAGCAATAATCGGTGTATCTTTTCTTTTCATCGCTATAAAGAAAGCAGGAATATAAATTTTTAGAGCCTTTGCTTTCTCCTTAAGATTCATTTCTCGTACTCCAATATTAATATTTGACCTGATGGCTGTTCTTTACCATACTGCTCATCTTGAAATAGATAATTACAGCTATCAATTCTGTAGCGCAGGTGAAAGCAATAATAATTCCTATTTTATCCATATCGTAAAGCAATCCCATCAATGCAGCTCCGCCAAGCAGAGCCAATCCATAACTGGTATTAAAAACACCATAGCCTGTGCCTCTCTTCTGAAATGGTGTTATATCCGCAATTGCAGACCGCATTACCGTTTCATGAGTTCCCATAACTATGCCAAAAACAATCATTCCAATAACAATGAGAGTCGTTGAGTTGCTCAAAGTCAAAATTGGCAACAGTATTGTGATGAACGGAATCGCCATCAAAACCAGAATGCCACCAGTTCTCATTCCCGTCTTTATTTTGATTCTATCATAAGCTTTTCCAACAAGCAGTGCTGTAGCCGCATCTACAATCATTGCAATCGAATATACCAAAGTTATATTACCGTCTGACATCAGGTTATTCACCTTAAGATGGTACCCCACGGTGCTGAAATTAACAAATCCTAACGTGCAGAAAAAGGTGAAAGCTGTATAGATCCAAAATATAGGTTTTAGGTGCTCTGAATGATACTCTTTTTTTATAACCGCAGGTATAAGATCATCCCGTTTAATTCTTCTGTAGGCATAAATTAGGAATAACACGAGAATCACAAATGGAATAAAAAGCAATTGATATCCAAACTGATACTGAGAAATACCGTTCTTTCCTGAAAAATAAAAAACCGCGGTAAAAATAAGCGGGCCAATGAATGCGCCGATCTGGTCCAAGGCTTCCTGTAGTCCAAACGCGAACCCGACTCCAACTTGATTTTCTGCAACACCAGATAGAATCGTATCTTTAGCTGGGTTTCGAAGAGCTTTTCCGATTCTCTCCATTAAGATCAAAACAACGAGAATATTCCAGTTCATTGTAAACCCTATCAGTGGAACAACCAGCAACATACCATATCCAAGGAACATAAATAGCCAGTGCTTGCCACTTTTATCTGATAAAAATCCTGCAATGAGCCTAAGAAAATATCCGAGAAACTCTCCAATTCCAAAGACCAGACCGACTTGAGTAGCACTGATACTAAGTAAATTTAAGTACTGGCTGTTGGCACTTCTAGCCGTTTCATAAACAACATCCCCAAGCATACTTATAATGCCAAATATGATGATCACCGTAACGGCCGGTGTAAAACGATTTTTAGATTGATTACTCATATTCTATCCCCTGCCTTAACATTATTCTTCTTCATTTGCTTTTCCTGCAATATCCTTGCAGTTTTTACGGTACCTTATTCCATGAGGATAAAGCCAATGGCGAACTTGGACTTCGATTTTTGTATCCTTACCTCGTATTTTTGACATTACCCCATGTCTTTTTTCCTTTGAGAACATATCTGCCATTTTCACCACACCTAATGTAAATTCTGCTCTTTCATCAAAAGGTTTTATCTTTTACCAAACGGTTAAACCCTAGTGGTTTTAATAGACACAGGTTTTATAAGCCTTTTCTCAAAACATCTATCCTATCTCCACAACCCTATGATTTCATCTAATCTGTCTCCACAACCCTACGCACATTTTTGTGGTCAACTTGTTTCCTCAATAAATAAAAATAAGGATTTCCGAGGCTAAAAGGGGCCGCCGAGCAATAGGCAAAAAATCCTTCAATCTCGGAAACCCTTTATTCATCAGTGTTTTCAGTAGTCCTTATTTCTCAACCCTTGACATCAATACTACCGTCTCCACGTGGCTGGTTCGAGGGAAAAGGTCAAACAAAGCCAGATTTATCGGCGAAAAGCCGCCGGTGATAAGGGACGAAATATCCCTTGCAAGGGTGCTTGGGTTGCATGAGATATAAAGCAGCTTTTCCGCTCCGCTTGAAATAACGGCATTTATCACTTTTCCGGAAAGCCCTTTTCTGGGCGGGTCAACCACAATCGCGGTCGGCCTGCCAAAACGCGTTTCACAAGCGGAGAGCCCTTCGGCGGCGTCCCCGCAGAGAAAGCCGTATTCGCCAACGCCGTTTAGCTCGGCGTTTCTTTTTGCGTCCTCCACCGCGCCGCGATACTCCTCCACCCCAAACAGCTTTGCTCCGTCCGGCAGGACGCATATCCCCACGCTGCCTGCGCCGCAGTACATATCAAGAAGAACCTCCCCCGCCTTTAAGTTCAGATATTCCTTTGCCTTGTTAAAGAGCATTTCCGCCGTAACCGTGTTCACCTGAAAAAACGAAAGCGGTGAAATTTCAAACCTTTTACCGCAAATACTCTCCACAAGCCTTTCTTTTTCAAACAAAACAATCGTTTCCCCGCCGAAAATCACATTTGTGCGGTTTTGGTTAATGTTAAGCGAAAACGATATAAGGTTTTCAAACTTTTCGCCGATCTCTTTTGCCGTTTCCGCGAGACTTTTTGTCGCCGCTCCGTTTATCACAAGGCAAAGCGACACCTTCCCCGCCAGCGAACACCTCAGGCAGACGTGCCGGAGAAGACCTGTCCCGCTTTTTTCGTCATAAGCCGAAAAGCCCCGCGAATTAAGGCTGACAAACAGCTCCTTTAAAATTGGGGTGAAACACTTCATCTGCGTCAGGCATTCTTCGATCTTAATTATCTTATGGCTTCTTTCGGAATAAAACCCGTAAAACAATTCGCCGTTTTTGCCGCTTCCTATGGGACAGCGAATGTTGTTGCGGTAAAAGTCGGTCGAATATGTTTGAATTTCCTCGGGAACAATTTCCACCCCGGCATACTTTTTAAGGCAGTCCGCGACGTGGCGAGTCTTGGCGCGGGACTCCTCCTCATAGCTCACATGCCTGAAAACACACCCGCCGCATTCTTTATAGCTCCCGCAGGTGTTGACTTCCCGGCGCGGGGAGGGCGTTATAAGCCTTTTTATGCGGGCGATATCAAAGCTTTTGGTTGTTTTAATAATTTCAGCTTCCGCGATATCCCCCCTCACCCCCCCTTTAACAAACACAACTTTGCCGTTGCCGCTCGCCACGCCAAGGCCTGTGTTTGTCATGTCGTCCACGGCAAGGGTTTTTATCCGGTTATTTTTTGACATTTCTCTTCCTTTTAAAAAAATTTGTTGTATAATGGTAACATAGCGTCTCCGCTTTGAATAATAACAATTGAAAGGGCTTTTGGTCATGTTAAGACGGCGGCGGGTTAAGTTAATATCGCTTTTACTTATTATTTCCCTGACTTTTCTCCTTTTCGGCTCCTGCGGAAGACTGCCGGCCGATCAAAGCTCCGCGGAGAGTTTTTCAAGCGCGGCAAGCGAAATATCGGATATCCGCCCGCTTATAGTAAAATTTCTTGACGTCGGGCAAGCGGACGCCATACTAATAACCCTTCCCGACGGAAGAATTGTTCTTATCGACGCCGGGGGATCCGGCGGAAAAGACGTTATATATAATGAGCTCGGCGACGGCTTCGAGGGAGTTATAGAATACGCCGTTTTCACCCATTTTGATTCCGACCATATCGGCGGCGCGCCCGCCATAATTGAATCCCCGGGGATAAATACGGTGATACTGCCCGACTCCTTCGCCACCACCGCGGTGTATGACAGGCTGCTCACCTCGCTTGAAAACAGCCCCCGGACCGGCGTTTTAAAGGGCGAGGCGGGGCTTGAGTTTGTCTGCGGCGGGGTGAGTTTTAAAGTGCTGTCGCCGTTTGGCGGCGAGGTTGGCGTGGGGAACGAGTCAAGCGTAGTGGTTCGCCTGACCTATAAAAATATCAGCATGATATTTATGGGGGACGCGCTTAAGGTAAACGAGGAAAAAATTTTAAACAAAACCTTGAAAAAAGACCTTGAGGCGGACCTCATCAAAATCGGCCACCACGGTTCGCGAACTTCAAGCAGCATGGTGTTTTTACGGGCTGTTTCCCCGGCTTACGCGGTTATTTCCTGCGGGGAGAAAAACCCCTACGGCCACCCCCACGCCGAAACGCTCGAAGCGCTGGAAAGCATTGGAGCGGAAGTGTTCCGCACCGACCAAAGCGGCACCGTCACCGCCGTTACATATGGCGACGTTATAATAATCTCAACCGAAAAATAGCCGTTTTACTTACAAAACGCTTAAAGCGATAACCCCTAACGCCGCGCCGTAAATCAAAGCCGAAACCCCTGAGGTAAAATGGTACATCAAACTGTTTTTTAACCCCCCCGCGGGAAAGCTTTGGAGGGCTTTTTCTTTTATCCCGCAGTACGCAACCGCCATAAAAACGCCCAGCATTGCCCCGACGCCGCCGGCGATTAAAACGCTTCTTTTTGTGTTGACGTAAAGAAAAGAATATCTGTTAAGGTAAAAAATCGTCAAAAGCGCGGCCGCTGTCAACGCCGGTGAAAAAACATCTTTTTTGTCGCCGCTTCGCTTTTTAGCCGATAAAAGCTCATATAAAACAAACGCCCCCGCTAAAAGCAGTAAAATCGCGAGCTGAATAGCAAAGCTGTTTCGCCCTAAGAGCAAAAACGCCCCCCCGTACGGGAGGACGACAAATAAAACGAGCCTCGCGGCGGCGTACAAAACGCTCCCGCCGCGGGACAGGTTTAAAAATCCGTCGTTTTTAAAAACGCGGGTGTAAAACAAATCAAAAACAAAAAACAAGGTCATGGAATAAACTGCAAACAAAAACATAGTGACGCATAACCTTTCTTTTTAATTGTTCAGACAGATAAAAAAGCATATCGCTCTGTAAAGCTAAGCTATAAGGAATCCCTCGCCTGCGTTAGAATTTTTGTGCCGAACACTCTGGGGAAGGTGAATTTTTCAATAATCGGGGAAAGCGGATTGAGCGCCAAAAGCACAATATATTCGCCGTAATGCGCAGGCCCGAAATAGCGAACCGCCACAATCGCGCCCCCGAGAAGCACGGCGAACAGCACTTTTCCCGAACCGGTGACGGGAGTGGTGGCGTAATCGTTTAAGAAAAACACCATAAACAGCATTGTCGGCCCGGTAAACATCTGAAGCTTTATAAAATCAATGGGTTCGCAGTCGGCGTAGCTGAAGAAATACGACAAAACGATAATTGTCATTGCAAACGCGAACGCCGTGTTAAAGCGAATAACCCGTCTGAATACCAGATACAAAAAGCCGATAATAAGCAAAAATGCCGAAAGTTCCCCGATTGTCCCGGGGGAAAGCCCGTAGAAGTCGTCCATAATGGCGGAGGTGTTTACCACCCCGCCTTTAAGACTGTCAAGCGCCGTGACCACCCTATTCCCCTTGACAAGCGACTGCGGGAGGGTCATGGTTAAAGCGGGGAAATAGACAAACGGCTTTGTAAAGACGTTCATTATCCTGCCAAACAGCGCGTAAAGGGCGACGATTCCCACCGCGGCGGGGTTAAAAATATTCCTGCCGATTCCGCCGAACAGCGATTTCGCCGCCACAATGGCGATAAGAGAGCCGAGAACAGGCGCCCAGAGCGGGACGGCGACCGGGAGCGACAAGCCGATAAGCCCCCCCGTGATAAGGGAGGATATATCTTTTAGGTTAAACTCCCTGAACACAAGCGCCGTAAAAGCAAAATCAAACACAGCCGCGCTCGCCATCGCCAAAAGCACAATGAGCACGCTTCGCGGCCCGTACACATAGCCCCCCCATATGATAAGCGGAACCATAACGGCAAGCACGTCAAGCATTATTGTAAACATACTGTCGGGAAGCCTTATAAACGGCGCCCACAGGGATTTTTTCATTTTTCTGACCATTCCTTTCACCGTAAAACTTTTAGAAAAGAATAAATTTATTAAAAGCAAGCTTGTTTTATAACATCAATCTTCCCCGTCTTGCGGGATAAGCTCTTGTTCATTTGTTTTGGTTTCCGCCTTTGCGGGGAGATCGGCGGGCTCGTCAAGGACAAGTCCTTTTTGCTTTAAAGTTTTTTTCACCGTAGGCAAAGAAACATCTGACTGCTCATTTTTTGTATCAGATATATTTTCTTTATCTTCCGTATTATCTATTTCTTCTATATCTTCTATATCTTCTATTTCTTCTATTTCTTCTATATCTTCTATATCTTCGGCTTGAATTTGTTTGTCTTCTCCGTCCGCAGGCTTTTTGCCGCCGGAGAGAGCGGATTCATCGGCGCCGTCCAATAACCCATCGTCAGACCCGACGTCTTCGCTCGCCAAAAGAATATCCCCGCCGCCGCTTATGTCGTCTTCCGAGTAAAGCGGGTCGTTAAACACCCCCGTGCCCGTCATTCCGGAATTGGAAAGCTTTGCCGGCATGGCTTGCTTGCCAGACATCACGGTGTTTTGAATGTTAAGCTTTGCCTTTTCTTTTCGTATATCCCCTAAAATGTCAACCCTGCCCGGGCAGACATACGCGCAGGCGCCGCATTCGATACAGTTAAACAGCCCGATAAGCTTGTTGGCGACGCGGCGGCCGGACAAGTGGTTTTCGTGGAACTTAAAAGGCGCGAGATGCATTGGGCAAACACCTAAACAGCGGGAACATTTTATACAGACCCCGCCCGAAACTTCTTTCTCTCTCAGCGCTAAAACTAAGTTAGTGTTTTTTCTGACCGGCTCTTTTCCGTCGACGGTTATTCCGTTAAGCACTCCGCCCATGGCGAAAAGCGAAAAGCCGTCGGGGAGCCCGCAATGGGAAAACAGCTCGGCGATACCCGTGCCGACGGCGGCTCTCACCCGCGTGTGGCAGGAAAAATCCACCCCGAAAGAGGTGAGCGTCTTGCTTATGACGGGTCTCCCCGTTTGAAGACAAACAAAAAGATTAATTACCGTTTCGGCGGAAATAACCGGGTACCCCGCCTGCCAAACCTCTTTGTCAGAGGTTATCTCGGTGTTATAAATGGCGTTTACCAGCAATCGGTCATACCCGATTGGATATTTAACTTCCATCTGGGCGAAAACCACCCCGCCCCTGCCGGGAAAAAACTTTTTCAGCTCGTCGCGGAGCTGAATGTCGTCTTTGTCAAGGGCGATAACGGCTTTTTTAACCCCCATGGCGTTCAGCAGTATTTTTATACCGAACGAGAGCTCTTTTGAGTTTTCCAAAATCAGCCCGCGCACATGGCGCACCATGGGGTCGGATTCAATGCAGTTGATGATAATCCGTTCGCAGCCGCCGTAGGAAGCGGCTAACTTTTTATATAGCGGTATGCCGGAAAAAGCCCCGGTGACGCCATACTTCTTTAAAAGGCCTGTCAGCGTTTGATAGTCTATTTCGTCAATTGCCTTTGGTTTTTCCTCGTCTTCGGGGGAGTCAAGGCCCTCCCCGTCGTTTTTTATCACAATGAAGTTTTCCGAAACTTCGGTTACAACGCCGGAAATCGGGGACGCCATAACAAAGTCTTCGGGGTTCCGAGCGACCTGCTCGTATCTTTTTACGCGATCCCCGTTTTCTACAAGAGGTAAAAGTCCGTGTTCCATTACAAGAGAGACTTCAAGCGGGTTGTCAAAAATCATAAACGGGGGGTTTGAATTTCTAAATTCGGGCAGTTTTACGCCGCCCTGAAGTTTTAGCGCCATTTCACCTCTCCTTTATCCAAGCCATTATAAACGAAAACGTCTAAAATTGCAACCAAAAAACATGCTTGTTTTTTTAACAAATTTAATGTAAAATAAAAAATACGGGAAATAACGCGGTTTTTCCAAAAGAAATTGGAGCATGTGATATAAAATGGAACTGAAAGAAAAGCTTGACATTAAAATTTTTATTTTATTTCTTCTTAAAAATATAAAAGAGCCGCTCGAGTACTCCACTATCAACGATATTGTCATACAGGACGGCTTTGTAAATTATTTTGACTTCTCAATTTGTTTCGGCGAGCTTGTCGAAAGCGGGCAGGTTGAGGAGATTCCCGGCGAAAAAAGCGAATACCGTATTTCCGCCGTGGGCGAGGAAGCCGTTGAAAACGTGGAGATGCGGCTTTTTACCTCGGTCAGGGAAAAAGCGCTGAGATCGGCTCTCCGGCTTTTGGCGTTTTACAAAACGGGCGCGCGGGTCACAAGCCGGGTGACGGAGGGCGACGGGGGATACTATTTAAACTGCAAAATTGCCGACAGCGCCAGAACGCTCCTTGACCTCAATGTGTTTTTAACCGAAAAATACTACGCTGAAACGCTAAAAAGTAATTTTGACGAAAGGGCGGAAAACATCTATAAAGGGGTTTTAGCCCTGCTTTCCGGCGATGTTAACTATATTTTTGATGAATAAACGCGTTATTGAAACCGTCATTGACGTTTTTTATGAAAAATACCCCGACCTTGAGCACGGGCTAACTCACGGCGGCGACCCCTACAGGCTGCTTGTCATGGCGATACTTTCCGCCCAGTGCACGGACAAGCGCGTGAATATGGTCTCAAAAAAACTGTTTGAGCGCTTCCCCGACCCGCGCTCAATAGCCGCGTCTAAAGAGGGGGAGCTTGAGGAATACATATACTCTATCGGGCTTTACAACTCAAAGGCAAAGTCGCTCCGCGCCTGCTGCAAAACGCTTATGGAGGATTTCGGCGGGGAAGTTCCGTCGGGGTTTAAAGAGCTGTTGTCGCTGGGCGGCGTGGGGAGAAAAGTAGCGAACCTCATCCGCGGCGATGTGTTTGACCTCGGCGGGATTGTGGCGGACACTCATTTGATACGAATTTCAAACCGGCTCGGGCTTGTGGATACCAAAAACCCGCTGGTTGTGGAAAAAACCCTCTCAAAGCTTATCCCGACCGAAAAGCAAACATGGTTTTGCCACCGCGCCGTGGAGTTTGGCAGAGATGTGTGCAGAGCGAAAAACCCTGATTGTGATGGCTGTCCTATAAAACAACGAAATGCCTGTAATGGGATTAAAAAATGAAACAGTACGCTATTGAAAACGAATATCTCTCATTAAAATTTCTTGACCTCGGCGGGCGGATAACGCAAATAAAGCCGGTTTTTTTTGACGGCAACCTTGTGCTGGCTTATCCGGAAATTCAGCCCCGCCCCGAGGGTAACGCTTTGCCAAACCCCGCTTATCTTGACGACAAATTTTATCTCGGCGCGATTATCGGCAGGGTCGCAAACCGAATTTCGGGGGGGGTTTTCAGTCTCGGCGGCACTGCCTACACCCTTGACAAAAACGAAAACGGCGTCAACTGTCTTCATTCGGGGAAAGACGGCTACCACGCGAAGGTCTTTGAGGTTTTCCCCTCGTCGTCGTCCGCCGTTCTCACTCTAAGAGAGAGCGGGGGAGGTTTCCCGGGAAAACTTTTTGTTAAAATAAAATACGCGCTCATCGGGTCTTCGCTTTCAATAAGTTATTTCGCCCAAACCGATTCCCCCACGCCGGTAAATCTGACAAACCATATGTATTTTGACCCGTCGGGTTTAATCGGCGATTGCGAGGCGAAATTTTTCGCAGATTTCTACACTCCCGCAGACGGCATGATTCCCACCGGGGAAATCCTCCCCGTCGCCGGCACCCCGCTTGACTTTAGGGAATATAAAAAAATAGGCGCCGACATTGACAGCGACAGCAAGACAATGAAAGGCTCAAACGGTTATGATCATAATTTTGTTATAAAGGGATATAACCAAGACGAAAACAAGCTGCTTGCGGCGGCCGAGGTATATATGCCAAACCCCGACATAACGCTTTCCGTAACCACAAAATCGCCGGGGTTCCAGTTTTATACAGGTAACTTTTTAAGCGACCCTTTTGAAAAGCGGAGCGGCTTTTGTGTTGAAACCCAGTTCTTCCCGGACACCCCGAACAAAAGCAACTTCCCCGCCTGTACCGTCACGCCGGACAAACCTTTTAGATCAAAAACAATTTATACTTTTACAAAAGGCAGGGTTTAAAAGTTAGCTTTATATGAAAAAAGGGGGTTTATTCCTCCCTTTCTTTTTTTATAAGCGACGCGCCCACTATCCCCGCTCTTCCGCCCAGCGGAGAGAGCACAGCCGTCACTTCGGGGAGAAGGTGGGGCGTAAGCATTTCCGTAATAATTTCCCCCTCGTTGGTAAGCCCGCCCGTCAGCACAAAGATTTGGGGTTGGAATATTTTATTAAGGCTGTTTATCCCCCCCGCAAGGTTTTTTATGTACTTTTCAATTATCCCCTTTGACACTTCGCAGCCCGCGTACATTGCTTTAAACGGGGTTCGGCCGCCGATATTCTCGGGGTTGCCGCCGGCAAGCTCAAATAAGAGCGAACCCGGGTGGGCTTCCGCCTCTTTCCGCGCCGCTTCTACAAACGCGGTGACCGAGGCGTATTTTTCAAAACAGCCGTAAAGCCCGCAGGGGCAGGGCGGCCCGTTTTTGTCCATTATAAAGTGACCTATCTCGCCGGCGCGGTTGTTGTGGCCGTGGTAGCTTTTTCGGTTTATCATTATGCCGCCGCCAATGCCGGTGCCGATAGTCATAACAATCATATCGCTGACATTCTTCCCCGCCCCGGCGTGTTTTTCGGCGTAAAGCGCGCAGCTCGCGTCGTTGTCAAGGTACACTTCTTTGTTTGTGAAGTTTTCGATTATCTCCGCCACCGGAGTATTTTTATAAGGTATGTTCCCCGCCCGGATAATCGTTCTGTTGTCGCTTGTTCTTCCCGGCGACCCCACGCCGATATATTCACAGCTTACCCCTGTTTCGTCAAGATGCTTTAAAAGCCGTGAGACCGAGGAGCAAATGTCGCCTAACATTTTTTGCGGGGAAGTTTTATCTGTTTTAAAGCGGGTGTGGCTGTGAACGGTAAAACTTTTGTCAACAACCCCAATATCAATATTTGTGCCGCCGATATCAACCCCAATGACGACAGAACCTTTTAAAGTTTGGCTGTCACGCATACCGCACCCCCTCCGCCATTGAAAACAGCACTTCCCCGGCGCTGTCAATAACGCAGAGCGACGCCGACATACCAACCTTAAGGCTGCCCTTAAAGCCGTCTATACCAAGGGCGCGGGCGGGGTTTGCCGACGCCATTTTAGAAATGGCGTTTATGTCATACCCCTCTTTAATAAGATTTGCCACCCCTGCGCGGAGGGTAAAACAGCTCCCGGCTATCCGGCCGCTCTCATTCCTGCAAACGCCGTCCTTAACCAGCCGCTTCACGCCCGATACCGTATATTCGCCGTCGCCCAGCCCCGCGAAAACCCCCGAATCGCTTACCATGTTTATATTATCCCCGCCTTTGGCGGCAAAGATAAGCTTTATCGCGGCTTTGTGAAGGTGAACAAGATCGCATATCATCTCGCAGCAAACTCTGCCGTCGGTGAGCGCTACCCCCAAAACGCCGGGCGATCGGTGCAAAAACGGCGACATTGCGTTAAAAGTGTGGGTGAGCCTGTTTGCCCCCGCCTCGATGGCCGCGCGGGCGGTTTCATAGTCGCAGCCGGTATGCCCGAGCGAAACATTTATTCCAAGCTTTGCCGCGGACTCGATTGATTTTAGAGCTCCCGGGAGCTCGGGCGCTATCGTTATGATTTTTAAAAGCCCCTCGGATAAATCAAACAGTTTTTTTATTTCCTCCGGGTTGGGGAGCGACAGCCACGCGGGGTTCATCGCGCCGCTGAATTCTCTTGAAACAAACGGGCCTTCTAAGTGAATTCCCTCTATTTTCGCCCCTTTTGGCGACCGCTTGTACTCTTTTACAATATTCTTGATTGCTTTATAGGTGTCCTCAAGCGGCAGGGTTCTCACGGTGCAGCAGACGGATGTCACCCCTTGTTTGGCTTCCTCAATAAGCCCCGCGTCAAAACTGCCTTCGTCCGAGGAAAACTCCACCCCGAAAGCCCCGTGGATATGGGTATCAATAAACCCCGGGAGTACGGTTTTGCCGGTTATGTCAATCCCCGGCAGGTCAGTTCCGCCTATTTGCTTTATAACCCCGCCCTCAATAACGACGTCGCCCTTTACCGCTCCGGCCGGAGTGACTATATTCCCGTTTTTTAACACCGTCATTTTCTCTTCTTCGCTTGACGCTAATAGTTCCGCCATTTCCGTCCCCCCTTTGAGGGGGATTTTAGCATAAAGGCGGGGTTTTGTCAATAATTTACCTTCGGATAAGTTATATCTGAACCGCGCGCGCGGAAAAACAAAACATTTAAGCCTTATTAATAAAAACGCCTTTACAACGCCATGGCTTTAATGTATAATTTAATCTCAGAAAAACTCCGCGGTTTCGCGGGGTTACAAAACCGCGGGAGGGCGAAATCTTGAAATTTCTCACACAAAAGCTTATTGTTTTTCTATTGGTGGTTTTTATGGGAATCACGCTTTTTTCCTGCGGGGAAAATACTAAACCTCCCGACTTAAGCGGTTCCCAAAACGCCTATGTCTCAACCCCCGAAAATATTGGAGAAGAGTCGACCGCCGAAAACACTTCTGAGGACGACCCAAACATACCCCCCGATATATACGAAAACATACCGGATATTCTTATTTATAACATAGCCGTGGGCAAAAAATACACCGCGGAAAGCGATTCCTACCGAACCGACTATTTCGGCGACTCCAACGACGAGGGGGGCAATTCCCTCCGCTATAAGCTCACCGACGGCAGGGTGGCGGGAAGCGGAAATTCCGAATATATCGCGGGTTACGGCGCGAACATTCTCACCGTCACGATTGACCTTGAGGGCGAAAGCCTTATTTACGGGTTAAGTGCCGACTGTTACGGCAATGTCTGGGGGATAGGCGACCCGGCTAAGACGGTTTTGGATTTTGAGCTCTCTTCAGACGGGCAAAACTATTTTTCTTTGGGGAGCGTTTCACCCGGCCTTAATAACGCCGCCGTGTTCAGCGCCGAGGGCTGGACCGGCTGCGTGTATTCGGTTACCCCGCCCGCCCCGCAAAAAGCAAGGTTTGTTCGGGTCACCTACCGAATACAAGGCGAGCATGTCTGGCCGAGCGAAATTACCGTGCTGGGGTTTGACAGCTCGCTTCTTGACAAAAACAACACAACCCCCCGCGTTTATATAAACACGGTTAACAACGATCGCGTTCACAAAAGCGTTTACAGTTCCTGCGAAATTACGGTCTACGACCCAACCGGGGCTTTTCCGCTTATAAACGACACAAACGGAATTATAAAAATACGGGGAAACTCAACCTCGTCCGGCGATAAAGCGCCTTATAATATAAAATTCGAGGACAAAACAAATGTCTTTGGCATGGGTAAGGCAAAAAAGTGGTACCTTATCGCCAACATGTACGACAAAACGCAAATAAGAAACAAGCTTTCCTTTGATTTCGCAAATGATATCGGTATGTCATATGTCCAGCAATCCACGTTTGTGGAGCTTTACCTCAACGGCGTGTACCGCGGGTGCTATCAGCTCTGCGAATCAATCGGAGTGGGCAAGTCAAGGGTGGATATCGACGTCGCCGGCAACGAATTTTTATTTGAGTACGAGCCTTGGGAAAACTATTCAAACCCCGAATGGATACGAACCCCGATTTACGGGATCCTCCTTGGCTTTAACGACCCCGAAACCCCCACAAGATCGCAGCGGGATTTTCTTGAAACCTTCCTTTACAAGGCGGAAAACGCCATTGCGTCGCGTGACTTTGAGAAGATAAGCGAATACCTTGACATTGACTCGTTTGTGGACGCTTATATCGTTCAGGAATATTTCAAGCAAGTCGATTACGCCACAAGCTCCACAAGGTTTTATATTAAAAACAACAAGCTTTACCAAGGACCGGTTTGGGATTTTGACCTTTCGAGCGGCAACTGCTCGTCTGAATACTACACTTCTTATAATAACGTTTGGGGTTCGGGCAACTCCTTTGAGGGCTGGCAGTGCATGGGGCTTTGGAACAGCTATTTGTTTGAGTGCGGGGAATTTAAACAAAAAGTCGCAGCCCGTTATAAAGAGCTGCAACCGCGAATAATTAATATTTATAAAGACAACGAGCTCGGCAAAAACAGGATTGACGCCCTCCTCGGCAAATTTAGGGGCGACTTTGACAAAAATTACACTGTCTGGTCAACTTCAAAGACATACAGCATTTTGGAACGCGTGCCGTCCGACGGCACATATGACGGCGAAATAAATTATCTGAGAAACTGGCTTGAGGAGAGGAATAACTGGATTTTAGCCGAATACGGAATTAATTAACCGTTAGGATTTTAGAGACCGTTCTTGTCTCGTTTTCAATCGTAAGGCTGTCTATATATCTGACTTCCGGCGTAAAGTTATGGTCTTCAAAAGTGACTTTTTTTCCGTTTACGGTATAGTTTTCTATTGTAATTTCGCCGAAACTCCTTTCCGGCATGCCGAGAATGACATCCCCCCGCTGGGGTTCTACAAGGCAATTCACGTTCTTTACCGTAACATTTGTTACCGATTTGCCGTAATAAGTGGCGTAATCGTTTGAAAACCGGAAGTTTATAACGCTGCCGTCGGAAAGCCTTTCTATAACCACGCCGTCCCAAGTAATGTTGTCGTAGACCGCGTTATCGGCGCAGGTTATAGCCATAACGCCTTTATAAAAATCGCCCGTTTGTTTTTGCTCAAGTATTGTGATTGATTTAAACACAATATCCGTGTATTTGTTTTCATATTCCGCGTCGCGGGCTTCGGGACCCACAAGCATGTTGTGCGCGCAGTCCGCCCAGAACACGCAGTTTTCAACGCGAATATCCACGCTGTCGGCCGATTCAAAGGCTTTTATTGAAATATTGTCGTCATAATTCCGCAAAAATGAGTCTGTTATCGTAACGTTCCTGCAACTGCACAAATCAATTCCGTCGCTGTTATAAAACCAGCAGATCTCTTTTAAATTGTTTATAACCACGTTTTTGCAGACATAAGTCCTAAGCGTCCAAGTGGGCGAATCAATAAAAATAACCCCGTCAATCGTCACGCCGAGACATTTGTCAAAGCTGCACAGCCTTTGGCGGGGTGAATTCATTTTATGGTCGAGCTTGCTTCCGCAAAGGATTCCCCTCCCCTTTATGGCGACATTATTGGCGTTCTCGCATACCACATAGCCGTAAACAAGCGCGCCGGGGGCAAGATAAAGGGTTTGATTTGATTTCAGCACTATCTCACCCGCGTCATGGCTTCCCGGCCCGTAATAAATTACCCCGGGGTCGCCGTCATTTATCACTTCCTTTTCGGTCTCCCCGGCGAAGATAAATAAATTCGTATAAATATCCCCGTCAAATTCCACCGAAAGCTTTGACGGCGAGCCAAGCTTAAAGTCCACGCTGTTTCCCGAAGTCTCGGGGGTAATTCCGTTTGAGATCGGGCGAACGTCGCAGATTTCAAAGCTTTCTTTTTTATTTGGGGTTATCGAAACAAACACTTCTTTTTCAAAGTCGCTGTCAAAATAGCAAAACGACATTTCGCGCGTCTCTATCTCGCCCTCGCCGGAAGTGGTGATTGATTTCAGCCCCACCTTTGCTTTGTAACACGGCACTTCGACAGGCTCTCCGTCTTTGCCGTATCTGACGGTGACAATATACGCGTCCGACATTTCTTCCCCCTCCGGCGAAGCGGCGACATTAAGGGTTATTTGTTCTTTTTCCATTTCGCTTGACTCCTCCGAACTCTCTTCAACCGAACCGCTCTCCCCGCCCGGGTCGCTCCGGGCGGGGTTTTCATCCCCGCAGGAAAAAAGCAAAAGACAAAGCGGGATAGTTATCACCAAAGCTAAAGTTAAAAGCAAAAATCTCTTCATTAAGAACTTCTCCCTTTAAATTATATTATAAACAAATTAAACGGAAATGCCGTTTAAATATCTGCAAGCGGCAAGCGCGGAGGCGGCGCCGTCGCCGATCGCGGTGGCAATCTGCCTCACCCGCTTCGCGCGGCAGTCGCCCGCCACAAAAACCCCGCTTTTTTGCGTAACACAGTCCTCGCCCGCGTCAAAATAACCGTATTTGTCAAGGCGGCAGGCGGTCTCAAATAGCCTGTTATCAGGCTCCAGCCCTATGGCGACAAAAACGGCGGAGACTGAAAGCTCCCGCTCCCCGCCCGTTGCCGTATTTTTAAAAACAAGCCCGCTCAAAGTGTCGGCGCCGTTAAGCGAAACCACCACGCTGTTAAAATATGTCTTTATATTTTTTCTGCCGGCGACTTTTTGTGCGACAACCGTCTCGCCGGTAAATTCCGGCAGGTTTTGAATAACGGTGACCGACGCGCAAATATCGGAGAGCATAAGGGCTTCTTGAAGCGCGGTGTTGCCCCCGCCGACAAGCGCGACATTTTTGCCGCGGTAATAGGCGCCGTCGCACACGGCGCAGTAGTACACCCCGCGGCCGCCGAACTTTTCCTCGCCGGGCACGCCGAGCTTTCTGTGCTTTACTCCGTTGGCAATTATTACGGAATAGCATTTATATTCGCCGTATTCGGTGCGGACTGTTTTAATTTGTCCCTCAAGCCCTGAAAGCTCCAACACTTCCGCAAGCTCAACCTCTTGCCCTTTTTCAATTACCTGACCTAACATTATATCGGCGAGAACCGAACCTTTGATTTCCTCAAAGCCCATATAATTTTCAATTTTCGGGGAGACCGCCATTTGGCCGCCGAACGAAGACTTTTCAATAAGAAGCGTCTTCTTCCCCGCCCTCAGCAAGTATAAGGAGGCGGTGAGCCCCGCGGGGCCGCCTCCTATTATTATAACGTCATATATCATAAAATATCCCGCCAAAACTTTTTGGTTTTTTTAGTTTTTCGGCTTTTCTATATATCTTCTTATCGCGGAAATGTCACCGTATTTTTCCGAGCTTTTCTCCCCGTACACCACAAGAGTGGGCGACTGGGCGACGCCGAGCGTTTTTACGATATCGGCGTTTTCGGCGGCGTCAAGGGGAATATATTCTATCCCCGCTTTTTCAAGGAACATCCCCGCCATTTTGCATCTCGGGCATTCGGGAGTGGTAAAGAGATAGGCAGAACCCTCTTTCAGTTGGTTCTTCTCTTTTTGGGGATTGTTTTCCCCTGAGGGGACAAAAATCCCCGGATTATACTCTTTTCTGTCTTTAAATTCCTTGGTCTTGCCGTCGTTCCAGTTCTGCACCGGACGGTAATAACCCGTTATCCGCGAATAAACTTCGGTTTTACCGCCGCACTCCGGGCATTTGTATTCCTCGCCCCTTATATAGCCGTGCTTGCCGCAGATTGAATATGTGGGGGAAAGCGTATAGTAGGGCAGTGTGTAGTTTTCGGCGATCTTTTTGACAAATCCCGCCGCCGCTTTCCAGTCCGGCAGCTTTTCCCCCAAAAAGGCGTGGAACACGGTGCCGGAAGTGTAAAGGGTTTGGAGATTATCCTGTATGTCGAGCGCCTCAAAAACGTCCTCGGTGAACCCCACGGGGAGGTGAGACGAATTTGTGTAATAAGGGGTTTCCCCTTTTTCGCTCGCCGTTATGATATCCGGGTAGCGCGCGACGTCGTGCTTTGCCAGCCGGTAAGCGGTGGATTCCGCCGGGGTCGCCTCAAGGTTATAGAGATCCCCGTATTTTTCTTGGTAGTCAGACAGCCTGTTTCGCATATAGTTGAGCACGTCTTTTGTAAAGGCTTGGGTTTTCTCCTGAATCATGTTTCCCCTGAGCCACGCGGCGTTAAGCCCCGCCTCGTTCATTCCCACAAGGCCTATTGTGGAAAAGTGGTTCTCAAAAGTGCCGAGATAACGCTTTGTGTAGGGGTAGAGCCCGGCATCCATAAGCTTTGTTATGACGTTTCTTTTAATCTTTAAAGACCGCGCGGCGATATCCATAAGCCGGTCAAGCCTTTTATAAAATTCCGCGGGGTTTGCAGAGAGATAGGCAAGCCTCGGCATGTTGAGGGTGACAACGCCTATTGACCCGGTGGATTCGCCGCTCCCGAAAAATCCGCCCGATTTCTTTCTAAGCTCGCGCAGGTCAAGCCTAAGCCGGCAGCACATGCTTCGGACGTCGCTGGGCTGCATGTCGGAGTTTACATAATTAGAAAAATACGGGGTGCCGTACTTTGAGGTCATCTCAAACAGCAGTTTATTATTTTCGGTGGCGGACC